>NZ_SMLV01000420.1 GCF_009711525.1 Fulvivirga lutimaris | reverse complement strand
ATTTTTAGCATTTTAAGTTCTTAGATGGGCTCTGCGAAAGTCAAATAATAGCCATTGATATCTCTAATGGTAAATTCTTTCATACCATAGAAGGTCTCTTTCATCTGAACTACTACATCGGCAGAAGAATATAGATAATCATAATATTCCTGAATGCCTGTCATTTGTATAAAAAGGGTAGTGCCTCCTCCAATTTTCTCATGTCTTATCTCAGGAATATCAGACTTAAGACTGTCCTCTTCCTGAAACATAATTTCAACTTCACCCTTTTTCATGCGTGCCCATACTAAATCCTCTCCATTTTCAGGTACAGTATCGATTTTTTCAAAGGCCAAAACACCATGGTAGTAGTTGATGGTTTGTTGAACATCTTCAACCATCAAATTTGGAGTCAGTTTTTCTAATTTCATTAGATTGTTATTAAATGATTCAATATTTTAAGTTGAATGTAATTTAGAAATTAAATTTCAGAATTATTGATCCTCAATGATAAACTCGAAGCCTACACCATGTCTGTTGAAGATATTAACCCGCTCATCTTTAGATAAATACTTACGGAGCTTTGAAATGAATACATCCAGGCTCCTTCCTAAAAAGTAGTCATCCTCACCCCAGACTTCAATTAATATTTCCTCACGCTTCACCACCCTGTTCTTATTGTTGCAAAGAAATTTTAAAATCTGGGCTTCCTTTTGGGTGAGGTGTTTCTTTTCAGAATTATGACTAAGACTCAGGTCCTCATAATTAAAGGTGTATTCGCCTATCTGGTATTCTTGCTGAATGCTATCCTGCTTGCCTGTTCTTCTTAAGAACACTTCAATTCTAAACACCAGTTCCTCCATACTAAAGGGTTTGGTGATATAATCGTCACCACCTCTTTTAAAACCTTCGAGCCTGTCTTCCTGCATGGCCTTGGCTGTGAGAAACAGTATTGGTACTTTATTATTATTCGACCTGATATTTTCAGCCAGAGCAAAGCCATCCATTTTAGGAAGCATAACATCTAGCAGACAAAGATCAAATGACTCTTTCGCGAATGCCTCAAGCGCATCTTGACCATTGTCACAATGTTCCACCTCATATTTATGTAAACACAAATTGTCCTTGATCACAAAGGCCAAAGACGCATCGTCCTCAACCATTAAAATTTTACCCTTTGCCATTTAATAATGTAATTGTAAAAGTACTGCCTTCCCCTTCTTTACTTTCCAATTCAATTTTACCTTTATGCGCCTTAATTACCTGCATCACATAGCTTAAACCCAAACCAAAGCCTTTAACATCATGAAGGTTGCCTGTTGATACTCTAAAAAACTTTTCGAATATTCGCTTTTTATCTTCTGCACCAATTCCAATGCCGTTGTCCTTAATTCTTATGATTAGGTGCTGCTTTTGATTATACGTTTCTATTTTAATCTCAGGTTTTTTGCTGCAATATTTAATCGCATTATCAAGAAGATTAAAAAGCACATTTGATATATGTAGTTTATCGATGTCACAGCTTGCATTTGCAGCATCGAGGTTTAACTGAATATCCTTGTCCTGCTCAACACCAGCCGATATGCTTTCTACTACCTCCGTTATCACTTCATGGATATTGGTTAACTCCTTTTTAAGGGCGATCTCATCATTGTCCATCCCCGCCATTTGCAACACGCGTTCCACCTGATTTTTAAGTCGCTGATTTTCATTCTTAATAATAGTAGTATAGTTAAGGTAGCGCTCAGGTTGTTGTGTAATCTTTGGATCGCTTAATACATCAACACTTAAGGCTATGGTAGATATTGGTGTTTTGAATTCATGGGTCATATTGTTAATAAAGTCATTCTGGATTTCAGACAGCCTACGCTGTTTCAATATCACAAACATGGCATAGGAGAAGAAAATGACTACCAGCAAAAGAACTGAAGAAGAGAAAATCCAGATGCCCATCCGGTTGGTAATAATGGATGCTTTATTAGGAAACTGAACTCCGAAATAATAGCTCTGATTTTCCCATTTGGGCAGACCTGAGCCAGAGGCATGGCTTTTCTCTTGATCAAAAGAAACATAGTTGCCATACACCATTTTGTCGTTGGTACAGTCGTAAATGCCATATTCAAAATCAAAAGCAATACTTCTTTTCTCAAACTCAGTTTTCAGCAAATACTCAAGTAAATTGGCATCGATCTCATTATTGATCATCACCACATAATAATTAGTACTGAGCTGTTTGATAGGATTAACAGTAGGAACGGCAGCCTCATTGATCTCAAAAAATTGGTTGGCCACGTTGAATAAGGCCGTGTTTACATCACGGTTAAATAAATCTTCTTCTGTATCAAAAGCCTTGTTAAACCAATACACCTGAATGGCCACAATGCCTAAAATGCTTATGGCAGCCATTATGACCAGTGCTAAAATCGATTTTCTTTTCATCAACAATTCTTCAACCGCTCATTGAAAGTAGTAAATATTTACGTCATCCTCTGAGAATTAACATCTTGTTAACAAAATCACTTTCACCGAAAGTGGCCAATCAAAATAGATTTTTACTTCACTAGATATCAGTTTTCTAAACTCAACGCTCCTGATTTCCGCTGGGATTTAACACCTCTTTAACATCAGCTGCCGAATCATATTTTTGACTTAATGTTTCTCTTAAGTTGTCATAACAGTGGATTACTAGCTTAGCTGGCTAAATCTAACCATTCACAACTATGACAAAAAAATTACTATCAACCTTATTATTTTTACTCTGTACCGGAGCATTGTTTGCACAATCTGCATCGGTCAGTGGAAAAGTAACTGACGAAAACGGACTGGCCATGCCTGGTGCATTGGTATTGCTCACGGATATTGATCGAGGGGCGATTACTGACAGTCAAGGTAGTTTTACCATTCTTAATGTACCCACAGGTTCGCATCAAATCAAGATTAGCTTTATTGGCTATGCCACTATAGAACAAGATGTAGAAGTTACTTCTGGAACTTCTTTGGATTTTAGTATGGAAGTAAGCACCATGCTTGGCGATGAAGTTGTGGTAATTGGCGATCGTTTAAAAGGACAGGCGAAAGCTTTGAATCAGCAAAAAACCAACTCTAACATTACCAACATTGTAGCCTCCGACCAAATGGGAAGATTTCCTGATGCTAACATTGGTGATGCTATGAAAAGAATTCCTGGTATTACTATGCAATATGATCAGGGTGAAGCCAGAGACATTATTATAAGAGGTATGGCACCACAGCTTAATGCTGTTACCCTTAATGGTGAGCGTCTGCCTTCAGCAGAAGGTGATAATAGAAGAATACAAATGGATTTGATTCCTTCTGATATGATCCAGACTGTAGAGGTAAACAAGGCAGTTTTACCAAACATGGATGCTGATGCCATTGGCGGATCAGTAAACCTCGTGACCAGAAGAGCTCCGGAAAATTTCAGATTCTCAGGAACACTGGCATCAGGAGTTAACCTTTTGTCTGAGAAGCCAATTTACACTGGTTCATTTACAGTGGGCGACAGGTTTTTAAATGATAAATTAGGTGTGATCTTATCTGGCTCTTACAACAACCATGATTTTGGATCAAACAATGTGGAGGCCGTTTGGATTGACACAGATGAAGGAGCTGTAATTGATGAATTTGATATCAGAGAGTATCAGGTACAACGTGTAAGACGAAGCACTTCACTTGCTCTTGATTATGATTTTAATTCTAACCACAGCCTATACTTATCTTCAATGTATAACTGGAGAGATGATTGGGAAAACAGATTCAGAATGCGTGTGAGCAAACTAGAGGATGCCTTTGATGATGGTGCATTTACGAAGTTTGAAAACGGCACATATGATATAACTGATGGACGTGTAGAATACCAAACCAAAGGTGGACTAGATAGTGATAGAGTAAAGGCCTCCAGATTGGAAGACCAAAGAGTGTACAATGTAACACTAGGTGGTAAACATGTTTTCAACAAACTAAAATCTACATGGAGCGTAACGTATGCCAAGGCTTCGGAAGAAAGACCAAACGAGCGCTACATGAGCTTCAGAGATGGAGGTCAAAGAATCTTGATGGACGTGAGAAACCCTGAAGAGCCCTTAGCTTACCTTACTAACAGACAAGACAATTTCAACTTAGAATTGAATGAGATTACCGAACAGTACGGCTATACTGAAGACATTGACTTGAACGGAAAGCTTGATTTCCAATATCAGTACAGCGAAAATGGCATCTTTAAGTTTGGTGGCCGTTTCAGGTCCAAGGACAAAAATAGAGAAAATAGCTTCTTTGAATATAGCCCTATAGATGGCAATTTGATAACTACACTTTCAAGTGTTCCTAACAGTGATCGAAGCAATCCTGACTACTTAGCAGGATCACAATATCAGATAGGATATTTTGCTACTCCTGACTATCTTGGTGGACTCGATTTAGCAAACACTTCAATCTTCGAAAAAGAAGATGTTCTTGACGAATATTTACCTGGCAACTATGAGGCTAAGGAAAATATCTATGCGGGTTATGTAATGGCTGACCATCAGTTCACACCTAAATTCTCTGCTATTGTTGGTGTGAGATATGAGTATACTGATATTGAATACACCGGCAATATTCTAGACCTTGATGAAGAGACCTTTACTAAAGAAACAAGAACAAGTTACTATGCTAACTTCTTGCCTGGAGTTCATTTAAAATATGATGTCAACCCTGAGTTCATTTTAAGAATGGCCTGGACAAATACCATTGCCAGACCTAACTATTTTGACCTAGTTCCCTACGCTGAATTCAGCCCTGGGGATCAGGAATTGGCAAGAGGTAATCCTGATTTAGAAGCTACAACAGCTATGAATTTCGATTTAATGGCTGAGAAATATTTCTCTACAGTAGGTCTTGTATCGGCAGGCTTATTTTATAAGGATGTGGATAACTTCATCTATGGGCAGACTGTTCAAAATTATGCTGACCCACAATTCGGAACTGACCTTGAATATTCATTCCCTAGAAATGGCGGAACTGCCAGTGTTTATGGGTTTGAAGCATCTTTCCAAAAGCAAATTTGGAAAGGCCTTGGCTTGTACCTAAACTATACAAGAACTGAGTCTTCGACCGAAGGTATTGAAGACAGGGAAGATGATGACCTGGCATTGCCGGGAACTGCCAACAATATGTTCAATGCCTCTTTGAGCTATGAAACAGAAAAGTTGGTAGTTAGAGTATCTGTTAACTATGCTAGTGATTACATAGATGAAATCGGTGGAGATTCTTTTGAGGATAGATTTTATGATGAGCAAACATTTCTTGACATCAACGCTTCGTATGCTATCACTCCTAAATTCAGAGTGTTCTTAGAAGGTAATAACTTAACAAATCAGCCCTTGAGATATTATCAGGGCATCCAGTCAAGAACGATGCAAAGTGAATATTACAATGCTCGTTTTAATATTGGAGCTAAGTTTGACCTATTTAAGAAGTAAATCTGATTTAAAATATGTTGGCTTGCCGAAGTGTTTGTTTTTATCAGAACTACACTTGGCAAGCTTCATTTTCTAATTACAAGTACATAATATGCATCAAAAAATAGTAATTCTATCAATAATACTGGCAGCCGCTGGCTGTAATCAAAAATCAACGGAGCAAACCACCGTAGCTGATATTCCTTCGAACATTAAACCATTAGTAGTTACTGAACCAGCGGCACATGATACTGACGATCCGGCCATTTGGATCAACAAAAACGATCCTTCCAAGAGCCTGATCATCGGCACCGATAAAGGTGGTGATGAAGGTGTTGGTAGACTTTATGTCTACGATCTGAAGGGCCATATCTTACAGGATAAAACTGTATTAGGCATTAAGCGACCCAACAATGTGGATATCGCTTATGGTCTAACAGCCGGTGATAAGATGCTCGATATAGCAGTTTGTACCGAACGTTATACTAACAGCATCAGAATTTTCAGCTTGCCAGATATGAAACCTTTGGATAATGGCGGTATCGAAGTCTTTGAGGGTGACTCATTAAGAGATCCTATGGGCATTGCGCTTTACACTGACCCTTCAACAAATGAAATCTCTGCTATTGTAGGTCGAAAGTCAGGGCCAACTGATAGCACCTATTTATGGCAATACAGCCTGATAGCAGATAGCTCAGGAATGGTAAAAACTCAGTTGGTTAGAAAGTTTGGTGCTTTTAGTGGTATCAAAGAGATTGAATCCATAGCTGTTGATAACGAGTTGGGCTATGTTTATTATTCAGATGAAGGTACGGGCATACATAAGTATTATGCTCATCCTGACAGTACAGGGGTTGAGCTAGCATTATTTGGTTCTGGTGATTTCAAAGATGATAATGAAGGCATTTCCATTTACAAAATGGATGGCGGCAAAGGTTATATCCTGGTTTCTGATCAGCAAGCCAACCGATTCAACGTTTACCCCAGAGAGGGCTCGGCTACCAACCAGCATGAGCATATGCTTTTAGGTTCAGTCAACACTTCTACCAATGAAAGTGATGGTAGTGATGTAACCGCCATCCCACTTGGCTCCAATTTTCCTAATGGGTTATTTGTTGCCATGTCTGATGACAAAACATTCCAACTGTATTCCTGGAACGACATTTTTCAGGGTCTTGAGCAACCCTCTGATAATTAGAGACATAAAGAGGTGAGAAAATGATTTCTCGCCTCTTTTCTTTAATTTATTTTTATGCTAAGTTCGGGCTTCAATTTTTTCTTATGAATATTTCCTTCATCCAATCAGCAAGAACATTAGCATTAGCTGGCTTCATGTTATTGTCAGCCCGCACCTTTGCCCAAGGTCCATTTTACTCCGCAGAATCAAGAGGTCCAATTGAAAATAATCAAATCAATGAGGCTTCTGGGCTTGCTACCGGAATAAATAACCCAAACATGCTGTGGACACACAATGACAGTGGTGACAAGGCAAGAATTTTTCTTCTTGATGAGTACGGACATTTTAAAGCCGAATTCAAATTAAAAGGTGTAAATAATCGCGACTGGGAAGACATCTACACTGGTCCAGGACCGAAAGCTGGTAAAAACTATATATACATTGCAGAAATGGGGGATAATAATGCCGTTCATGAGCTCAAGTACATTTACCGATTTGAAGAACCCAAGCTATCCGATGACAGCAGAGAAATTTCTAATATAGAAGTAATCACCTTTGTCTACCCTGACGGTAAACGAGATGCTGAAAGTCTTTTTGTTGACCCTCAAACCAAAGACATTTATATACTTTCAAAAAGAGAGCAAAACATTGGTATTTATAAAGCGGCTTATCCACAATCATTATCAAAAACAGTCACTTTAGAAAAGTTAGGAGAAATGCCATACTTCAATACTGTGGCCGCTGACATCACCCCTGATGGACAGGAAATTTTGACCAAAACTTACGATGGTATTTATTACTGGAAAAGAAACGGCCAATCAATAGCCGACCTGCTCATGACTGAGCCGACTTTTGTGCCTTATGTTATTGAGCCACAAGGTGAGTCCATTGCCTGGAAAAAAGATGGTTCAGGGTTTTTCACACTAAGTGAAGAGCCTCGCGAGATTGAAGCGGTCCTATATTTTTATAGAAGGAGATAATTAGAACAGCTCTAAGATCTGCAGTGCTGTATAAACAAGAGCTAAAGAAAGGATAACGTTGATCACCTTTTTCAGGGTTTCATTTTGCATGTACCTCTGAATAAAATTTCCAAAAAGCGTCCACACAGAAACTGAGCTAAAACAGACCACTGCCAAAACAAATATCCACGGGGCATGTGAGAGTACAGCTTTGTCAGGCTCGTAGAGAAAAGTTGTAAAAACCGTCATTCCGTAAAATATACCTTTTGGATTAACCAGCTGCAGCAAAAACCCCCTGCTAAAGGTGGCCAGTTCCTTAATTTCCGATGAAGAAGTATAACTTGCTTTTAAGGTATGATAGGCCAGCCATAAGATGTAAGCAGCGCCTATATATTTCAGGTAGGTATTGATAAATGGTGCTACTTCTAGAATCACCGATGAAAGCAGAACACAAATCCAAAGCACCGTAAAAAATCCTGATACTATACCTATCAAAAACTTAAACGTCTGTTTATAACCCAGGTGCATCCCAAAAGAAGCACACATTATATTGTTTGGCCCGGGAGTATAAGTAGTGATGAAAATAAAAGACAGAAAGGCTACCAGATTCATGGCACCAAGATTACATAAATTTTCAATCTTCTTCTATTATAGATTTAAACAGCCTATAATTGTTTTATCACTTTTTACATTACCATACTATAGCGTATATTTAGTTCAAAGTCGCCCCTAATTTGAACAAGTCCGACCTTCCGTTATTCGAAACCTTATTTAAGGAGCATTTTAAGCCTCTTACGGGGTTTGCCATTAAATACGTTCACGATCTGGATGATGCCAAAGGTATTGTGCATGATGTATTTGTTCGCCTATGGGAAAAGGAAAAAGCATTGGAACCAGATACAAACTACAAGAGCTATTTATATACTGCAGTTCGTAACAAATGTCTCAATCACATCAGAGATAATAAGAAAATGGTAGCCTTGTCTGAGGTTAATGATAATGCCCACTCCACAGAAGACAGCAGCATTGAAACAAAGGAATTGGCCAAAGACATTGAATATGCGCTGAACATTCTTCCAAAAAAATGTCGCGAGGTGTTTGAATTAAGTAGAGTAGAGGAGCTAAAGTATGCCGAAATAGCCGACAGGCTTAAAATTTCTGTTAAAACTGTGGAAGCTCAAATGTCAAAGGCTCTGAAATTATTGAGGGAGCATCTGGCAGAGTATTTAACAATATTAATATTTCTACTTTTTAAATAAGGGTAAACAATGACTTGAGTGTTATCTAAGTAAGCAGATAAAATTGAAAGAAGAACAAAACGATATTGAACAACTAATAGCTAAGTCTCTGGCAGGTGAAACTACAGCTGCCGAGGAGGAGCAACTTACAAGCTGGCTTAAAGAAGACCCTGCAAATCAGGAGACCTTTGAGAAAAGCAAGAAAGTAGTTGCTTTAACGAAAAACCACAGCTCAGAGGAAGCATTGGACATTGATGTCAATGCCGAATGGAGCAAGTTTAAAAGTAAGGTGGAAGGCCAAACCAAAACCGTTGAAATGGGTTCTTCTTCAGGAAGTGTTTGGTACAAAATTGCCGCCACCTTCCTGATACTTTTAGTTTCAGGTGCCATTTTATATTTCAGTCTTTTAAGGAATGACGAAACCATTTACCAAACTGCTGATTCGGCTGAGGTGTTTACACTGCCTGACAACTCAACCATAACGCTAAACAAGAATTCAACACTGGCTTATAATAAGGATTTTGGGGCTACAGATAGAAAAGTGAAATTAACAGGTGAGGCCTTTTTTGAAATTACTCCTAACAAGAAAAAGCCGTTCATTATAGATACTGAAGAAACCAGAGTTCAGGTACTAGGGACATCTTTTAATATCAATGCCATTGATAGTGACAAGACAGAAGTTACTGTAGCCACTGGCCTTGTTTCTATGACCGCCTTAGAAACTAAAGCATCAGTAAAACTTAGCCCCGGAGATAAAGGAGTGCTTTTACATAGCAGAAATGAACTCACCAGCAGCTCAAATGATGACATAAACTTCATGGCCTGGAAAACAAAGACGATTACATTTGAAAATACTGATTTGGCTGAAGTGGTTTCAACATTAAATCACGTTTATAATATTAAGCTCAACATGGTAGAAGGGGTAGGCACTAACTGTAAAGTAAGTGTGACCTTCGATCACCAGACATTAGATGCTGTTTTAAATGTTCTTGAGTCTACGTTAGAGCTTGAAGTGGTGCGAGATGAAGATCAGATAAACATTACTAATGCCGGATGCTAAAGGACATTTTCATGGAAAGATTGATCAAACAACTTTTCGTGGTTTTTATAGTGCTGGCTGCAGCATTACACTCTTTTGAGGCCCATGCTCAACAGCAGGTTTTAGAGATTGAGGTAGAAAACATCACCCTGAAAGCCCTTTTTGAGTTAATTCAGGAAAAGTGCAAAGTTTCATTTTCATACAACCCAAATAGGCTGCCTCTTAAGGAAAAGGTAACTTATCAAGCTAAAAAATCGCTTGAAGAGATTCTTAAGGACCTTGAAGACAAGTTCTCCATCGAGTTTTCTTTCATTGAGCAGCAGATCATAATAAAGCCGAAAAGAAAAGCCAATGACAAAAAGGCTTCGACCTACACTATAAGCGGGTACATCAAAGACAACAAGAACGGTGAGGCCCTCATTGGCGCTACTGTATCTATACCTGCATTAAATATCGGCACATCAAGTAATGTATATGGCTTCTTTTCTCTCACTGTACCTGATCAGGAACATGAGGTCAAAATTTCATTTATCGGTTACAGTGAAGTTATTAAAACCTACAGTCAAGGTTCTTCTGAAGAAGTAATAGAACTGGTAGAGACCATTCCTATGCTTGAGGAAGTAGTTATCTCTTCAGGTCCCAACCCGGAAATTGGAGAAATTCAGCTCAGCAAATCTATATTACGCCCCGAGGCGGTTAGCGAAATGCCTGCGTTATTTGGTGAGATGGATGTGGTAAAATCTATGGAATTTATGCCGGGCATTAAAGCCCATTCGGATGGGTCTACTTTCTTTTATGTGCGGGGTGGCAATAGAGATCAGAATTTGATCATGCTTGATGATGCCCCAATTTTCAACTCGAGTCATATGTTGGGCGTTTTTTCCACCATCATTCCCGATGCTGTCAATAGTATAGATATATATACCGGTGATATGCCTGCTTCAATGGGCGGTAGGCTTTCTTCTGTGGTAGACATTCGCACTAAAAAGGGGAATGACAAGCACACTCAAGTATGGGGAAACGTTGGGCTGATCAGCACCAAACTAGGGATAGAAGGGCCTATAAGAAAAGAGCAAAGTTCATTTTTAGTATCAGGAAGACTCTCGCGTATCAAATGGATTTTTGAAAATGAGAATCAGGATTTAAAGCAATTGTACTTTTATGACTTAACAACAAAGCTCAATTTTAAACTTTCTAACAGAGATCAAATTTACTTTTCTGCTTACTCTGGCCGAGATAATTACTTCGTAGACAATAGTGGTATAGAGTGGGCCAACCTGGCCGGAACGTTTAGGTGGAATCATATTGTAAATGACAGGCTCTTTCTTAACACTACAATTGCTGCCAGCTCGTATGACTACTTTCTTCACACAGATGTTGAAAACAACACCAAGTGGAAATCTCATATTGCCAACCTCAATATCAAAGGCGATTTTACCTATTTTGTTAACCCCGATAATGTGGTCACTTTCGGGCTAGCCATCAATGGACATAACTTCAACCCTGGTAATCTTACCACGGATGACCCTGATGTGCAGCCTCCGCTGGTTTCTATAAAAAATGCCTTTGAAAGTGTGATTTATGGTCAGCAGGAGGTGAAACTAGGTGAGCATTGGGGGCTGAAATATGGCTTAAGACTTACCTCATGGACTAATCAGGGTGCTTCATTTGAATTTCAGTTTGATGAAAACAAGAACGTAACTGATACCCTGTTTTACGAAGCAGGTGAAGACTATAATCAATATGGCAATGCAGAACCAAGATTGGGTATCAGCTATTTTATCAATGATCAATCGGCTATAAAGTTGAGTTACGCCCGAACCGTGCAAAACCTTCATCTCATCACCAATTCAATCAGCCCTTTTACCTCACTTGAGGTATGGCTGCCCAGCAGCATCAATATAAAACCGCAAATTGCTAACCAGGTAGCATTGGGTTATCAACACAGCTGGCCAAAAAGTGGGTTAGCATTTAGTACTGAGGTCTATGCAAAGAAAATGTTTAACCAAATCGATTACCAACCTCATGCTGAAACGCTGCTCAATCCGCTCCTTGAAAACGAACTTCTTTTTGGTGATGCAGAAGCCTATGGCACTGAATTTACCCTTAAAAAAGAATTGGGTAGGCTAAGAGGTTGGGCTGGCTATACGTATTCAAGAGCCACTAGAACTTTTGATGAAATAGATAATGGTGAGGCCTTTAATTCATTCTATGACAGACCTCATGAGGTTAATCTCGTACTTGGTTATGATCTTACTGAGCGCATAAAGCTTGGGGCGAATTGGATTTATTATACTGGCTCGCCCTACTCAGCTCCTATTGGATTTTACAAGTTTAACGATCAGGAAACACCAGTATATGGTAAGAAAAATAATGCCCGTCTTCCGGGCTATCACCGGCTGGACTTTTCAGCCACCTTTACCCTCAACAAACCCGAAAACACTAAGTTTCATCATGACCTGAGCTTATCATTTTACAACCTTTATGGTAGAAAGAACACCCTGTTTATTAATTATAATAAGACTGAGGTTGGCGAAAACGAGTTTAAAATACCTTCTAATTTGCTGGAAGATAATAGGGTTACATCACAGTACTACCTTTTCAGGTTTACCCCATCGCTAACCTACAACTTCAGGATATTATGAATAAAAACTTCTATATCATAATGCTGCTGTTATTGATGCTGGGCTCCAGTTGTGAGGAAGTGCTGGATGAAACTATTGACTTTGAAAGAACCAATCTGCTCGTAGTTGAAGGAGTATTGACCAATGAGCGTATCAGGCAAAAAGTAAAACTTACGCACCCTTATGCCTCACAAAATGAGCCCGAAAGGCCTGCCACAGGAGCGATTGTAGTCATAGCCGATAGCGATCAGAATATTACCTTGCTCCGGGAAAGTCCCAGAGGGTCTGGAGAATACTTCACTGACTCATTGCGTGCAGTTTTCGGTAAGGTATATGCGCTGATAATACGTTATAAAGGAAATGAATATCGTGCTTTTGATGCTACTCCGCCAGGTCAGTTGTTACCTCCTCTAAAATACAATGCGATTGAGGTTGATGGACAAACAAAATTTGAACTGCAGTTTGAAGACTCGGGTGTTAATCCCAATTATATAAATTACAATGTTGATTGGAGTGCAACGAGCTCTTGTACCACACAACCTGAAGACTGCCAGGCCAAACTAGTCTACTATGACCTTAAAAATATTGATGTTCAGAAAATTTACGCCCCTGAAAAAGAAGACATTTATTTCCCTCCACAAAGTACGGTGATTCGAAAAAGGTATTCGGTGAGTGGCCCTTATCAGGATTTCTTAAGGTCGTTATTGTCTGAAACCGAATGGCGTGGAGGCGTTTTTGATATACAAAGAGATCAGGTGCCTACCAATTTAAGTGAAGGTGCCATTGGCTTTTTTGCTGTTACTACGGTAGTTAAGGATACTACGGTGCTGAGATAAGATACGCGCCCCGAAAGAGGGAATTTCTTCTATTCTCAAATTTGAAAATATCACTTTAGGTGATTATTGGGGTGTTAAATCATATCTTTTTAAAGTTGCGGTTACAGATGCTACTTAAATAGAATAAAAAAATGTTTTACCCAGAGTAAGGGTATATCTCATTTGATGTGTTCTACTATTGAAAGGACGAAAAAACTATCCTTTCCAATGAAAAAGAGATCAAGAATTTAAAATTAAGATGATGAAAAAGTTAAAATCAGATTTTCGATTATTACTGGTAGCGGCACTGGTGCTAATACTTTCAATTGGCCTTACCTCGTGCGATGAGAACCCTGAAATAGTTGCGCAGCAGGAATTCCTTCCAGAATCATTTGGTGTGGATATTCCATCCTCTATCAGCAACCCTACAACACTCGGTGGTGGCAGAATAAATGGCCGTACTGAAGAAGAACTTTCTGGCGATGCCATTTACAGACATCTAAGGTTATTCATTTTTATTGGCGAGGCTTCAAAAGAAATCACTGAAGACATTATTACTGCCATAAAAACATATGATATTGAAAGCCTGCAAGTCATTACCTATACCAGTGACGATGATGGCCGAAGCAAAACATTAACCGTTACTCAAAATGAAGAGTTTGAAGGCACTACGTGGGAGTACATGCTTACTGTTATAGATGCTGACTCTGAGGGCGAAGCAGATGGCGGCATGGCCATGCAGGTCTTTTGGAATAACACGCCTTCTTTAAAGGGGATATCAATTTTAAAGCCTTATAACATCAATAGAAACGATACAGAAAATGGTGCGAATGCCATCTATAGAATCGATTATAATGCCGGAGGTAATGATGTATATGATGCCACTATGGAGGTAAGCATAGCGGGATTGGCCTTTGACAGGCCTAATGCCGATGAGTTTTCAATGAAAAACTTAAGAATGTTTGTGGGAAGAAAAGGCGACTTTGTAGATGTGTATGGAAACTCTAACCACCCAAGGGCAAGACTACTTGATGAAGCGAATGTTGGTTTTAACTGGGCATTTGTAGCCTCTGGAAATGACGCCTTGAATTTAGGGGTAGCTGAAGTTGGTTTACCGCCAAGTAATTTGGATGAGAGTGGTCGTAAAGTATTATTAGAAGACTACTCCGTTAGAAACGTATTTACAGCACGAATTAAAGCAGTGTTCCCTAACATCACGGATGCACTGCTAGATGCCTACTTAGTGAACACTAACCCTCCCGGATTTTTCGACAAAGATGGTTTTATAAGATCTGAACTTTCCCCTGGGGCGGATTGGAATCCTATGGCAGAAAGAATACAAAGCTTAGCTCCTTATAACCCATTGGAGACAACAACCTTAGAGATAAAATTCAAATAGGTTTTGAGTTTTAAAAGTGAAAAGGCTCTTCCGGATCATCGGAAGGGCTTTTTCTTTTTTAAGGCATTTTAGATTACTTTCATTAAAGTAGAACTATGTCATAATAAAAACAATGAATTTTATCAAGCTAACATTATTACTTGCCTTTATAAGCACGTGCACTTCTCCTAAGGATGTTAGTTATGAAAACTTAAAAGTCACTTTTGAGCTTAGTGACTATGAGGAGGAGTATAAATCCCAGTCATACAACACCTTTGGTATTGATAGCGCCATATTTTACTCTCGACTAAAAGAACAATTATCTTTCAAAGAAACGATCCAGATAATTATTGTTTCTGAAATCAATAACTATAATATCAGGCTCGAAAATAGAAATATTGGTGAATTGCTAAATCAAGATTTAGGCCCATCCTTTAAATCAATAGCCGATTTAGAAGTAAGTAAAAACGACCTCCATGCACTGTCACTAACCATTGATAATAAGCAAGAAATTGAAGTAATTAGCCGTAATGAATACAATTACATTTATGTGCTATTCTTTGAATCAGAGGTTCACATTAGATTTTGCTATTCAAAATGTATTGGTTTACATTAATTCAAACGTCCGCCTGGACTATTATCAACATTTTTAACATTGACCTTTGAGCCTTCTTAAAAAAAAGAAAGGCACAAGTTTACACTTGAGCCAGTTTCAATTTAAAATTTATAAATCAGATCGCTTCTCCCAATAACTATCGGGAGAAGTGATGACTGTTTATCTTTCTAATTCACCCTATCAATTAAGGCCTCAGCAAATTCCTTTAGCATTGCCTTTCCTGAAAGGGAGGCATCCACTTTTTTGAACGCACTAAATCCTTTATCAAAGTACTCATTCATCTTGACCTCGGTCAGTTCTTTGATACCAATTTCATCATAAATGGCAGTTACTGCTTTTACCTTCTCTTCAGGGTCAAAGTCTGTTGCTTTTAGCCATTTGTTCAACTCTGCTTTCTGCTTAGTATTAGCACGCTCAAGCGCTTCAATTAGCAAGAAGGTCTTCTTGTTAGAGATGATATCTCCGCCTACCTGTTTGCCAAACTTTTTCTTATCGCCATACACATCCAATAAATCATCTTTTAGCTGAAAGCCAATGCCTATGTTCTCACCAAACTCTCGCAAATATTCCTGTGTTGAAGATTTAGTTTCTGCCAATATTGCACCCAGCTCCAGGCTCATGCCAATCAAAACGGCCGTTTTTAGACGAATCATTTCAATATATTCGGCCTCAGTAACTTTGCTCTTGGTCTCAAAAATCATGTCCATTTGCTGTCCCTCACAGACCTCAGCGGCACATTTGTTAAATATCCTGAGCACATGTTTAAGCTGCTTTTTTCGTGTGGACAAAAGCATATCATAAGCCTTTACCAGCATGACATCACCAGATAAAATGGCGGTGTTGCCATTCCATTTTTCGTGTACAGTTTTTTTACCTCTGCGCAATGGCGCTTCATCCATGATGTCATCATGCATCAGAGTGAAATTGTGGAAAACCTCTACTGCCAGTGCCTGATCTATCACCTCCTCAGGGTCAATTTCGAACAAACTGTAGCTCAATAAAACCAGTGTTGGGCGCAGTCTTTTGCCGCCCAGTGACATGATATATCTTATGGGTTCATAAAGCTCTTTTGGAGACTGCCCATATTCCTGTTTTTTAATCTGCTCCTCAATCAGAGCGTGAAGCTTTGCTATCTTATTTTGCATGTAATCAATCGCTACTCGTAAAAGAATTTGTCCTTCTCATCAACAAATTCAAGGTCAATTGTTCTTCTGTCTATATCGGTATTTTTTACGGCTACCAAAACCTTACCGCCAAGCTCGTACATTTTCTTGTTTTTTCGGCCTATCACACGGTAGTTCTTCTCATCAAATTCATAATAGTCGTCTTTCAGGTCAACCATTCTCACCATGCCTTCGCACTTGGTTTCTACTATTTCAATAAAAATACCCCACTCGGTAACACCTGAAATAATACCATCAAACACCTTGTCTTCTACTAAGGACATAAACTCTACCTGCTTGTACTTGATAGAAGCTCTTTCGGCTTCAGAGGCTCTTTTCTCTCGCTCAGAAGAGTGCACACATTTCTCTTCATAGTCTTCTTTTTTGACTGACTTGCTGCCATCCAAATACCTTTGGAGCAGTCGGTGTACCATCATATCTGGATATCTTCTGATAGGGGAAGTGAAGTGTGAATAATGATCAAATGCCAACCCAAAGTGACCCATGGCCTCTGTGGTATATTTAGCCTTTGCCATTGACCTAATCGCCAATTGCATCAAAACATTTTCTTCAGGTTTGCCTTCAATATTGGTCATCAGTTTATTCAATGACTTAGAAATGGCCTGCTCTTCTGTTTGCATTTCATGGCCAAACCTTCTTGCAAAAGTGGCGAATGTATCTATCTTTTCAGGATCTGGATAATCGTGTGTTCTGTAAACAAAGATCAGCTTATCCTCGCCCTTTTTCTTATTGTAAACAAACCTCGCCACCTGACGATTAGCCATCAACATAAACTCTTCAATAAGCTTATGGGCATCCTTTCTCACTTTTGGAAAAACCCCTAGAGGTTTACCATCTTCAGCAAGTTTGAATTTTACTTCTGTGGTTTCAAAGTTTACAGCGCCCTGACCGAATCTTCGTTCCCGAAGTTTCTTGGCTAAAATATTCAGTGTTTGTAACTCTTTACCATAATCGCCCACACCGGTTTCAATGCCTTCCTGGGCATCTTCGTAAGTAAATCTTCTGTCCGAGTGAATCACAGTTCTTCCAAACCATTCATTAATCACTCCACCATTTTCATCCATCTCGAATACTGCAGCAAAAGTCAGCTTGTCTTCATTAGGCCTTAACGAACAAAGTCCATTGGAAAGCTTTTCAGGAAGCATAGGTACTGTTCTGTCCACTAAATAAACAGAAGTCGCCCTTTCATAGGCTTCTTTCTCTAAGGCAGTGCCGGGCTGTACATAATGCGTAACATCGGCAATGTGAACACCTACCTCAATATTGCCATTGTCTAATGGCTTGTAAGATATAGCATCATCAAAGTCCTTGGCATCAGCCGGGTCAATGGTGAATGTTAATACATCCCGAAAGTCCTTTCGGGCTTCAATCTCCTTTTTAGAAATCTTATCGCTAATGGCTTCAGCTTCTTCCTCGATATGTTTAGGAAACTCAAAAGGAAGGTCAAATTCTGCCATGATAGAATGTATCTCGGCATTGTTCTCTCCCGCTTTACCCAGCACCCTGATTACTTCGCCTTCAGGGCTTTTATCGTTTGATGGCCACTGCGTGATTTTGACAATAACTTTATCATTGTGCTTTGCGCCATTGGTATCCGTCAGGCTTACAAAAATATCCTGGTGGATTTTCCTATTATCAGCGATAACAAAGGCAAACCTTGGTGAGAATTCTATTCTTCCAACAATCTGGTCTTTGCCATGCTGCTCAACTTCAAGTACAAAACCCTCGCGGTGCTTACCATGTTTTTTGTCTTTAATTCCTACTCTAACAGTATCGCCATCCATGGCAGACTTTAGGTCCTTTGCCGCTACGTAAATATCCTCTTCTTCATCGGGAGTGATAACATAGGCAAACCGCTGATTTACATGGTCAACTTTACCGACCACAAAATCAGGTTCGTGATTACCTTTATAACTTCCATTGCTTAGCTGCGCAATCTTGCCTTCCTTTTCAAGCAAGTTGACAACAAATGGTATTTCTCTATTATAATCCTTCCTGCGGAAGCCAAGTTTTTTAGTGATTTGACTTACCGTATAGGCTCTATTAAAATTTGAATTAAGTAGGTTAACTATTTTGTGAGCGAGCTTTTGCTTTATATCGTCAGCTTTACCTGACTTCGTTTTATTTCGTTTTTTGCTCATTTATTTTTTATCTATAAGATGTTGTAAAGATGCAACTATTTTGGCGGGTAGTGCTCTGTGAAAAATTATTAATTGGTTAAGCGTTAGTGCTTTCAGGTTTCAATTACCTTAATCTCAGGGAGATCAATGCTCTGTAGTTTTGTGTACAACTTGGCTGTAACTACTACATCCTGAAGGCAATACTTCGCTATTTTATTTAGGTCCTTTTGTTCGTGGTAAACTGTGTTAACCATACTGCCATCCATATCCGTTTTGCTGGACTCAATGCCAAAAATGGTTGCCAAAAGATCCAAAGAAGTGTAGTTCTTCCAATCCCCAAATTTCCACATGTCCATGGTGTCAAGATGATTGACCTCCCATGGTTTTTTCCCTGAAAGATTAAGTGCCGTTGGCAATGCTATGCCATTAATCAGCATTCTTCTGCTTAAATAGGGAAAATCGAACTCTTTGCCATTATGTGCACATAGCCTTACATCAGGAGCCATTTTGCTCAGCAAGTGCTTAAATTCTAACAAGAGTTCCTTTTCATCATCACCAGACAGGGCTTTAGTTCTTAACTGAACTTCTTCTCCTTCTATATGAAAGTAGCCAAGACCTATGACTACCACCTTTCCAAACTCAGCATAAATACCTGCCCTGTCTAAGAACAGCTGTTCATCTGAAATATCCTCTTCCTTTTTTAAAAATGATGCCTTCCTGGCCCACTGTTTCTTAAGCCGCTCATCAAGGCCTTGATAATCAGTAGTTTGACCTACTGTTTCAATGTCCAGGAAAAGAATGTTTTTAATATCGCGAATCACGAATGCAATATGCCTTTGGTATCTAACTCTTTAATGTAAGTTAAATTTTCGTCTTTTATTGAATCAGGAAGAAAAATGAATTTCTTGTCATACAAGGTATCACCTACATAATAGCTTACCCAGTATTCGTTGTTTAAGTGAAAAATATCTTCGTTGATAGGCTCAATTAATGTTGCGCTATGCGCTTCTACAGTCTGCAGCGAATGTCTTAAAGTTGATGTCTTTTGTACTTCATTAGCTGTTTCGCCATAGCCCGTTGAAGCTACTAACGTGTTTTCTATTTTAAAGTTATTTTGATTGATGAGGTAGACTGACCATTCATCTACATTTAGCTTATTGGTCTTTTTGGCAATGGCCACCGTTACATTTTTAACTTCAGGTTTTTTAATATCTTTTTTCATACAAGCTCCATTTCAAAAAGGTTAGCTATATTTTTCTTAAGAATTTGCTCCACTTCCTCAATATCCAAATCACGACCCAACTCCTTATTTAGAGAAGTCACAGCCTTATCATCAATGCCACAGGGAATGATGTTATTGAAGTAGTCCAGGTTAGCATTCACATTAAAGGCAAAGCCATGCATGGTGACCCAGCGGCTCGATTTCACGCCCAGGGCGCAAATCTTTCTTGGGTTCTCCTGCTTTTCATAATCCAACCACACTCCTGTAAGACCATCAATACGACCTGCCTCAATACTATAATGCGCTAATGTCAGAATTACAGCCTCCTCGAGTAGGCGCAGGTATTTATGAATATCTGTAAAGAAATTATCCAAATCAAGAATTGGGTAACCTACAATCTGGCCAGGACCGTGATAGGTGATGTCACCACCCCTGTTGATCTTATAAAAGCGAGCTTCCTTTTCTGCTAAGCCCGCTTCATCAAGCAACAGGTTATCTTCACTACCACTTTTACCAAGGGTGTACACATGCGGGTGCTCACAAAAAAGGAGATAGTTGCTTGTGGCTTTTTGATCTGGCAAATCCTCCTTTCTATTCTCAATTTTCAGCTTAACAATGTCATCAAAAATCTCGGTTTGATAATCCCACGCCTGCTGATAATCGATAAGGCCTAAGTTTATAAATTTTACTTTTTTATTAAGAATGTGGTTCACCTGTAGCGTGATGTATTTCTATTAATGATTAGCGCTTTCTTCTTAACGCAGAAAAGCGTACCTTTTATTAACAAGCTTCAAAGGTAGATAATTCTATGAACACAAAAGCTAAAATTGGTTTAGAGGGAGAAATGGCCGCTGCCGAATATTTGGTAAGCAAAGGCTTTAAGATTCTTTGCATGAACTTTAGACATAGACGTTCAGAAATAGATATTATCTGCACCAATGATAATCTTTTGGTATTTGTGGAAGTAAAAACCAAAAGCTATACCGCCTTTGGAGAACCTGAAATTGCAGTTGATGATAAGAAGGCCACTAAGGTGATGGAAGGCGCTGAGCAATATATACAGGAAACCGACTGGAAAGGCGATGTACGTTTTGATGTCATCTCCATTGTTAAATCAAAAGGCGACTTTACTATTGAACATTTTGAGGATGCTTTTTATTAACGTTCGTTTAGCCTTCTATCCAAGATTAATATTTTCTGCCATTCAAGAATTTTCCTATGAATGTGGATCTGACCAGGTAGTGATAGCTCACTAAACATACAGCTGAAGTACCCATTAAAACAATTAAGAATTTTACAATTGCTGGCAATTGCCAATCAACCAATAATGCCGGTAAAAAAATGGTAAGTGGTAGGTGGACTAAATACACCCAGTACGAAGCATCTGATATGTATCGCGCTGTAGGAGAATAGGTTTTAAATAGCCTAACAAAAAGGCCTGTTATGCCAAATACGAATAACCAGGTTATGATAGCATATATAATGCCTCTGGGAATATCATCAATGTATTCAGTCCAGACATTCATAGCACAGAACATTAAGAACGCTGAAATAGTAAACAAGTAATCAAAACGAGTGATGGTATCAATTGATATTTTTGTGCTATACAAAAGCCAGCCAAACACATAAAATAGCATTAGAAAAAGGGTATCACCTAAGTCGGGCACAAAACCAAGGGGAGTAGGCACACTATAATCCCACCTGAGTACCATGATGAGAAAGATCAAAACAGTTAAGGTAAATAGAAACAAAAATCTTCTATGAAGACTCCACGGAAAGATTTTAGAAATACCTTTAGAAACCTTGGTTCTTTGAATTGCCTTAGCTAATAAGAAAACAGTGGCTGTTATTAATATGAGATAATAAAGAAACCATAAGTGATATGTGATTTGCGGAAACCAAGTAAAGTCTGTATCTATTTCAGATAAAGTAAGTCCGAATGAATGCGATGTGTACCTTAACGAGAATATTATTATGGGATGAAGAAGAATTAAAAAGGCAGCAAAGGGAAGTGCTATTCTTTGTATCCTGTTTCTTAACATTTCTAATGGTCCCCTTTTGTAAAAAAGCATAGACCCAAAATAGCCCGCCATTACAAAGAAAATCGGCATCCTAAAAATGTGAATTAAAGAATTGATATAATTCAGGAGAACGTCTGTTGAATATGGGTCTCTAGGCCAGATATCACTTTCTCCTTGGATATATGATTCTGAAGAATGCAATACTATTCCTAAAAGCATCATCACAGCTCTTAAGGTGTCGAATGAATAAATTCTATTGTGTTGTAAATTTGATTTGACCATTATCTTTTTGAGTTTTAGACAAAAGAATCAAGTCAATAATCAAAGGCCTATTGGAATATGCAAAAAGGTGATGAGATGCTATAAATTTATGGGTTAACTGCTATAATACCACTTTCTAAATTTTGAAGCCTTCAACCTGCTAACCGTAATTTCCTCTTTGCTACCCACTATGCTTATTAGAATTTTACCATAAGTAGACGAGGTTATCCTTATTATACTTTCTCTGTGGACAATACGATTTCTGCCAATACTGAAAAACCAATCATCTGGAAGTAATCCTGACAGTTCTGATAAAGATCCGTCATAGATGAAATGTTCGTGATCTTGCCTATATACTTTTACTACACCGTGCTCGCTTCTTGCTTCTCGTACATCTGCAACTCTTACTGCGTATTTTGAATTCCCCTTTTGGAGATGAATGATTTCATCTGCTTTTTCTACTTTGGTAATTAAAGAATTTAGCTTCGTCTGCGATTCAGAAAGTACTATTTCCGATGCTCTCCAGTTTTTAAAGAAAAATGATGTCCAATTAATTATGGTAAATACCAATGAAATAAAAAACGTTATAAGGTTTATAATAAGTAATTGATGCCAATTGAAATAATCATTTTCAATAATCCACATATAGCCTAAGCCAATAATATTTATAACAAACAGCAAAGCGAGTACTAGAAAAAGCAGATTAAAGAGAAACCGCTTGAGTGGATAAACAATCCAATTATACTTCAGGCTTAATCTTAAGTCAATAAAATGGTTTAACTCTGTGATGAAAGCGGAAAAAATGATGGCCGTCAGATACTCCTTTAAAGAAGACGCTGGATTTTGAGGGTTAAAAACAAAATTGATAAGAAAATTTGCAGTACAACCAACCAAAATTGGGTTTATAACTCTCCAAACAATTTTGGTCCTTGTCTTCTCCATTAAGTCAAACTACCTCTTCTCATAAACGAGCTTACCCTTCTCATTCCATTCTTTCCAGATAAAGGGCTTGAATTCATCATCAAAGGCATCTTTTGAATAGCGGATGATTTTCTTTCTGCGGCCTGAAGGGTAATACTCTACCCAGTCGCCCACGCGGTGGTCCCAGTTATACTCGCCAGCCACACCAACACGGCCATTGTCAAAAAAGTAATAATAGTTGCCTTCCTTTTCGCCATACTCAATAGGTATAATCTCTCGCATGTGCTCATGCTCGCGGTCATAGTACCTCACTTGTGATTCTTTCGGCCAGCCTTTATAGTACTTTTCTTTATCTACAAGAAGGTCTTCCTTATCATATTCCATCCAGCGGCCATGTTTCATGCCTTTGTAGAATATTCCTTCCTGTATCACCTGATCGCCACGCTTCTTAGTATATGGCCCATGAAGAATGGCACCATACTTCTGATCTATCTTACCGCCAACTCTTATTTCCTTTCTGCGGTAGTCATACCAGTAGATATCTCTAACATAAGTATCCAATTCTATTGGCTCTTTTAAAGTATAGAAAAGTTCATAAGTTACGCGCTCACCGTAACCTTCGCGGGTATAGGCCTTGCGCGTTTTTATACCATAAAACACCTTCCTTTTACGTTTCTTCTTTTTAACCTCCACATCCTCCAAATAATCTTCCCTTTCATCAAGGTCAATGGTAACAGGCGAGCTTATTGTAAATCGCTCATCAGTGCTGTTAGGGTCAACATCTTCCTGTGCCCATAGAATATTGGGCATTGAGGCTAATAGCGATATGTAGAGCAGTTTTTTAACCATGTATTTATGCAACGTAAAGTAGCGCTTTTTTATTTTTTCTATCAAACGCTAAAAGCATTCTAAACATTCATTTTCATTTTATGTCCATGACTGTATTTTTGAACGCAACCTTTTAGTACAATCTGATGTCTAATTAACAGACTCAAACAACAATCAATCATGAAAAAAATTTTACTGCTAGCCGTTACTCTATTGACTGTCACACAGCTGTCTGCTCAGGATGATGAGTTTAACCTTGATAAATCTTACGCTATGAACTTGTCAGGAACTATTGTTCTGAAAACAAGTGATGCCGATATAACCATAACCGGTTCAGACAGAACTGATGTACGCGTTAAAGTGATGAGAAATATAAAGACCAAAGGCTGGACCGTTGGCAACCAAGAATTTTCTGTTGAGGTGGAAGAACGAGGCGGAAATCTTGAAATTATCGAGCGCTCATCAGGTAGCCATGTTTCCTTTGTTGGCTACATGAGCGAGACTTATAAAATAGATATTGAGGCACCAAGAGGCGTGAACCTTGATCTTGACGGAGATGATGATGACTATTTCATCAGCAACATAGATGGGGATATAATGCTGGATCTTGATGATGGAGATGCAGATTTTAAAAACTGTAATGGTAGAGACTTCTCATTCAATCTGGACGATGGAGATATCAGAATGGACAAAGCCGCAGGAAGATTATCAGTAAGAATGGATGATGGTGATTTAGAAATTGATAATGCCGCCTTTACCAGGATAGATGCCACAGTGAATGACGGTGATATTAAGCTGGCCACAACTCTTGAAGATGAAGGTGACTATTATATTCGTGGTGATGATGCAGGCCTTTACATTGTGATATTAGGAGGGGGAGGTAGATTTGATATTCGCCATGATGATACCAGAGTATCTGCTGGCAGCGGTTTTGAATTTATAAGAGAAAAAGAAGAAGAGACTGTTTTAGAATTGGCAGGAGGTAATGCCAAATTCACTATCCGCACAGATGATTCTAATATCAGATTTACTAAGGAGTAGTTATTCAAAATTTGGGGTTTCATTAACTCTGGCGTATGGATATGTGCCAACATGCGCCAGTGAATAATAATTGTTGAGACCCCCAATACCGGCAATATTAGCTTCAGCTAAATTGATATAGCCTTGTTCAGAGATTAGATGGTCATCTATAATCAGATGCTCAATAGAACCTATGATCATGATTGTTCCATTAATTTTCATAGGAATCTGTTCTTCAAATTTCATCCCTATTTTTATAGGACTACTGGCAACAAAGGGGGGCAAGAAATTATCGACATACATCGCATCAATCTTACAACGCTCAAACTCGTTGACATCTCTGTCAAACTTAGCAGAAGTATAATGTGCCCTTTCCGCCAAATCAGTAGGTATGGCATTAATGGTGTAGTAATTATTCTCTAGAATATTCTCAAGGGTATGCCTTGGCACTTCCCTAGAAGGCCTACAGATAAAAGCCATCAAAGCCGGGTCGCTACCCAGATGAAATACAGAGTTAAAAACCGCCAAATTAGGCTGACCTTCTTTTGAAATTGTACCAATGAGGTTGGCTGGTTTTATTCCAGTTACGCTGTTAATAATGTTAAGGCGTTTGACCCTGGACGTACCTTCTATTTGAGATTTTGTTAAGTGCATAGTATTTCAATTTACTATGCACTTAACAGCCTTACTCACCAAGTGTTGAGCAAAATGATTACTTAATCTCAGCCTTCGATTTAAAAGCCTCAAACTGCTTGGTCAGCTTTTCTAGTTGATCATAGGCATCTTTACCCATCATCTGGTCAGCACCGGTAGTCATATAATACAAATACTCCATTTGATCAATCATCATTGGCTGTGGATAAGTGATGTCCAGCTCACGAATTTCTTTTAAATATCCTTCAAGCACCTCTTTTCTTGCCTTATCAGCATCTTCCATTTTCTCCTTAGCCTTTATCTTCTTCAGCTCTTTATTAATTTTATCTTCCACCATTCGAGCTTCAGAAAGCAGTGCTATTACCTTATTGCTAAACTCATACTGCGCCTGAATATCCGTCACAGAAGTATTAGCAGCTGCCAATCTAGGGTCTGGAAGCAACTCAAAAGCCTGCTCCAATACTTTATCACCAACATAAAGTTTTGCTGTAAACTTGCCCGGAACCACTAGTGGCCCGTTTTTATATTTTCTATTGTCACGTGAATCCCAAGGTCCCGTAGCAGACATGTCCCACTTAAATCTATTGATGCCCTTTTTATTATTGAGCGACTTATCCACAATATAAGTAGTGCTGTTCAGCTGCATATTCTCTTCCTTGATTGGCGTCATTTTGGTGCCCGTTGTGTCACTATAATAAGTATTAACAACTGTGCCTTTGGCATCTATAAACTCTAGTTTTAATGCTCCTTTCGCCTTTTCCGGAAGGTAGTAATCTACATAAACTCCCGGCTCAGTAAATTGTGGGGTAGCATCTCCATCAATGCGCATATAGGTTTCTCTATTTCTAATGGTCTTTTCAGGAATAAAAAGTGCCGCCTCACTGCCAGAGCCATTATACTTAAGTAAAGTATTGATGTTATCGCCAATCCAGAAGCCTCTTCCCATGGTAGACATTACTAAATCACCCTGATGAATTTTAATGTCTGTGATTGGAGTGATGGGCAAATTCTGCTGAAAAGAATGCCATTTCTTTCCGTCATCAAAAGAAACAAATAAACCATCATCAGTTCCAGCAAATAACAGTCCCTCTTTATCAGGATGCTCACGAATCACTCGGGTAGGAGTGTCAGCATCCATTCCATTAGTGCCATCTGTTAGCAAAGTCCAGCTCTTACCATAATCGGTAGTTCTGTAGATATAAGGTTTTCTGTCACCAAGCTGATATCTCAAAACAGCAATGTATGCTTTAGCAGGGTTATGAGGAGAAGGCTCAACGGCATCTACTCTTCCTCCTGATGGCATTTTTGGCGTAACATTTTTCCAGTTAGCACCATCATCGGTAGTTACATACACAGGGCCGTCATTGGCACCAGTCCAGATTACCCCTTGCTTTGCAGATGATTCTCTGATAGCATAAATGGTACTGTAATATTCTTCGCCTGTAATATCTCTTGTAATTGGGCTACCTGATATTACTTGCTTGTCTTTTTCAAATGCCGTTAAGTCCGGTGAAATAGTTTCCCAGGTTTTTCCATCATCCTTAGTTCTGTGCACATATTGAGAAGTATGATAGACCACATCAGGATTATGCGGAGAAACATGAACTGGTGATACTCTTTGAAATCTATAGGTTAAATCCTTAGGATCATGACCATACAGATTGGCTGCGCCAACATAATAGGCCTTTTCTGTTCCGGTAATCTTATTGAAAACTCCAAAGCGGCCTTTACAATTAGTATAAACAATATTATGGTTGCCAGGCTTTGGTACTGCAGGTCCGGTTTCACAACCTCCTGTATTCATAATCCAACCCACATCTGAAGCTTGAATAGAACCAGGAGGATTACTTGGAACGGCAACGGTAGTGTAATTGTCTTGCATGCCACCATATAACCAGTAAGGATACTGGTCATCAACCTCCACCTGATAAATTTCAGAGGTTGGCTGGTTGTACTGTGTTGACCAGGATTTGCCATCATTATGGGTCACATTGGCTCCGCCATCATTACTTTGAATAAATAAATCTGAGTTGTCAGGATTTATCCACATGTCATGGTTATCTCCATGAGGCACTGACTTTCTTTTCCAACTTTTACCACCATCATCAGAGGTATAATAGCCAGTGGCCATTACATAAAGTTTATCTGGATTGGTAGGATCAACTTCTATGTTGGTATAGTAAAAAGGACGGGTACGCAGGCCTCCTTCATTAGACATTAACTTAAATGATGCTCCCTGATCTTCAGATTTATAAACCCCACCCAAATCATCAGGAGCTTCTACAAGGGCATACAATATTTTTGAATCAACATCAGGCACCGCCAGGTCAATTTTACCAATCAGACCGGTAGGCAGTCCTTTAGTTAGTTTCTTCCAGTTCTTTCCTCCATCCATAGATTTATAAATGCCACCCTCTTCCTGCGAGCCTCCACTGATAATGGTCCATGGTGTTCTTTGAGCTTTCCATGCTGTAGCATAAACAATCTCAGGATTGCCTGGTAGCAACACGATATCTCTTGCACCTACTTTATCAGAAACATAAAACACCTTATTCCAGGTCTCTCCACCATCTGTGGTTTTGTAAACTCCTCGTTCAGAGTTAGCTACAAAAGGATTACCAATGGCAGCTACATAAACAATATTATGGTTATCCGGGTGTATTTCAACAGCTCCTATTTGACCTACTTTTTCAAGCCCAATATGCTTCCAGGTTTTACCTGCATCTATGGACTTATACATTCCTTTACCCTCAATCACATTGCTTCTCAGTCCATCGGTACCTGTGCCCACATAAACGATGTTAGGATCCTTTTGATCAACCGAAATTGATCCGATAGAAGGTGTATCAAAAAACCCATCAGAAACATTCTCCCAGGTGGTACCATAGTCTACTGATTTCCAAACACCACCCCCAGTGGCACCCAAATAGAATGTGCCTGGCTCTACTCTGGTGCCAGCAACAGCTGTAACACGGCCTCCACGAAGTGGCCCAAGGTTTCTAAACTTAAATGCTGAGAAGTCTTGCGCTACAAGCAGCAGCGGGAAAAACAATAGACAAACTAAAAGAGGTCTGATGGATCGATTCATGATGATTAAATTGATTTCAGTCTAATTTAGTTGAAATATTTACCTTTTGATAATCAACCATCTTAAGTAACTGTGAATTTTATATAAATGGTTATCTTGAAAACTGTCTGGTTTTTCAAAGTCAGAAGAAACTAAAAATTGCAAACATCCGTTTAATTAATGTTGCAACATTGAATTAGAAATGGAAAGCCTCAACCCACTTAAAAATCTCATTAATAATTTCCCCAAAACTAGTTATAAGATGCCCGTCTTATTTGTTGGGCACGGGTCGCCAATGAATGGCATATTAGACAATGAGTTTAGCCAGTATTGGTCTAAACTCGCTCAGGAAATACCTACACCAAAGGCGGTATTATGTATTTCGGCACATTGGCTTACCCATGGCACGCACATTACTGCCATGGATTTTCCAAGGACCATCCACGATTTTGGAGGCTTTCCTAAAGACTTGTTTGATGTAGATTATCCCGCGCCCGGAGATAGCTTGCTAGCAGCAGCAACCAAATCCTTAATAGAGAAAACTGATGTTGTGCTGGATAATGATTGGGGGTTAGATCATGGCACCTGGTCTATTGTAAGGCACATGTATCCTAATGCAGATGTACCGGTACTTCAGTTGAGTATTGATTATAATAAATCGGCAAAATACCATTATGAATTGGCAGCAGAACTTAGCAAACTAAGGGAGCATGGGGTACTTATAATGGGGAGTGGTAACATGGTTCATAATTTAAGAATCATGGATTTCTCAAAAATGAATGATACAGAGAGCTATGGTTTTGACTGGGCTAATGATCTCAATCAAGTATTCAAAAACAAAATTGCTGATGGGGACCATTCATCTTTAATCAATTATGATTCGCTTCATGAGGCTGCTCGTTTGGCCATACCAACTCCTGATCATTACTATCCTTTGATCTATACTCTAGGTTTGCAAAGTAAGGATGACGAAGCTTCCTTTTTTAATGATAAAGCCGTGGCGGGTTCTATTACTATGACTTCAGTCCGCTTTGGCTAGGTTATCCCAGGTTGCCTTTTTATAGGTACGGCTAATCGGGATAGTGTGACTTTCTATTTCAATTTCCTCTTTATTGAAATTTGAAATTTTGTCTTTATTCACCAGAAATGAGCGGTGTATTCTTAAATATAAATCGGGAAGTCGCTCCTCAAGGCTGCTAATTTTTTCTTTAGTAATAACAGAAGTATTATCTACCAAGTTAACCTTAACATAGTCGCCCAGGCTTTCGATGAATAAAACATCATCGAAATTTATACTCACTTGCTTTCTATTAGATCTTACAATAAAACTCCCTGTTTCATATTTTTCCTTTTCCTCCGCAAGGCTGGTGATCTTCTGTTCATCAGACATGGAGCGCTTCACAAATGAAATGAAAGAAAATAACAGCACCACAAAATATAAAACTGTGGCCAACGAAAAGGCATCTGTCATATATGGCCCCATATTTTTATAGGAATACTCCGCCAGATAAATAAAAGACAAGATCATCACTACCAGCTCCAGATAAATAGAGACTATTACCATATAAAAAGTATAAAGAGAAAACTTAAAATACCGTTTTGTCAACAGGAACTTTGGAACAAGGTACAGGTTGAAAAAGTAGCAAGTACCCACTACCACAGGCAGCAGCATGGAAACAAAGTAAAAGGAGGTGCTGAAATCATCAAACTGCCGACCAAATATCAGCGTCAGCATAACATGCACGACTATCCAAAATGTGATATGTAAAGAAGGTTTCACTGCTGCTAATATCTGTCTTTTGAGCGAATAAAGGCATAAAAGTCGATGAATTACCTGTTTAGCACTGTTTTTGACATTGCCTCTAGCCTCATCAGACCACTACATTTGTCTCAAGATCTTTAACTAAATTTATACTACTATGATTGATTTATTTTATGCTGGCGATCCACTATTTATGGGTATGTTAACACTAGTTCTTTTTGTGAACCTTGCTATAAGCACTATGTATTTTCTGGCTATCCAAAAAGGTGAGCCCAGCGTTGATGACATACGAAGAAAGCTGAAAACCATTAAAAGCGTTGGCCTTTTTGGCTTGATGCTAGGTATTCTAACTCAATTAATGGGTTTGCACGGGATGTTTCTAGCCATTGAAGAAATTGGGGATGTATCACCTGCACTTCTAGCAGGAGGGTTGAAAGTTTCATTGATATCAACGGAGTATGGTATTGTTATCTTTTTGATTTCTTATCTAATATGGTTTGCACTTACAGCTTTGAATCAGAAGCGTGGATAAAAAAAGAGGGCTAAAAAGCCCTCTTCATTAATTTCCTGAGTCGTCTTCATCATCAAAATAGGCATCTTCATCGAAGTCCTCCGCATTGATACTTCTTCCAATATCAAGAATCTTAAATTCGGTTCTTCTGTTAACCTGATGTTCTTCCTCTGTAGTGGCATTAGGTATAATCAGCTTAGACTCTCCATAACCGCGAGCTACAAGCCGGGCCTTGTTAATGCCTTGTGATGCGATATAGTCTACAGCCGATTGCGCCCTACGCTCTGAAAGCTTCAAGTTATATTGATCCGTCTGGCGATCATCAGTATGTGAGCTCAACTCAATTTTTATTTCTGGATTGTCTTTAAGAATTGTTACCAACTTATCAAGCTCAAGCGCTGCATCATCCCTAATTTCATAGCGGTCAAGATCATAATAAATATTCTCCATTACGAAGATTTTATCAATTTCAAGCTTCTCAAGCACCATCAAGGTATCAAACTTCACATCTGTAACTAGCTGTGTCAAGGTGTCTCTATCAGCTGACTTTCCTATTGTAGTAAATGGCTGTCTTGTGATCAGATACTTCTGCTTTCCTCCTCTTTTTGTACCTACCAAATTATAACGCTCATGTTCATAAACTCTGAAAAGAAATTTGCCATCTTCCTCGGTGGTAGTCTCATCAATTTCTTTACCCTCAAAGTCAAGTAATTTGACTTCTACACCGGGTAATATTTCCAACTCATCTTTGTTATTGTGGGTCATCGTTACCCCTTCAAGGTAATAATTCACAATTTTGAGATCTGGATCTTCATTAACAAAGGTATAAATGTCATCATCTCCTTCCCCTCCGTCTCTGTTCGATGTAAAGAAACCTCTGTCTGCTTTAAACAAGAACATTCCAAAATCATCGGCATTTGAGTTTATAGGCTCTGCAAGATTTTCAATTTCAATTTGTCCATTACGCCTTCTGGCAACAAAAAGGTCTAACCCGCCAAACCCAGGATGCCCATCGCTAGAGAAGTACATATGCCCATCATCAGAGATATATGGGAACATCTCATTTCCGGTGGTATTTACTTCAGGTCCAAGGTTTGTTACTTTGAAAAATCTACCTCTCGAGTTTCTTCTGGCACTATAAATATCAACACCACCATAACCACCCGGCCTGTTTGATGCAAAATATAAGGTACGCCCATCTCTACTAAACGCAGGTGATGAGTCCCAATAGCCAGGATTATTAATGTTTAACATACGCGGCTCCAACCACTGCCCATTTCTTAATACAGACATGTATAAGTTTACATCAGCCGTTCCTTTTCTTTTACCCGAATTGCCTCTGGCAAAAACCATGGTTTTACCGTCCGGACTAAAGGTTAATGAACCTTCATTGACATTGCTGTTATTGATCAGGTCACTGATAGATTCAATTGAAGTGCTATCAACTCTGGCTCCTTTAGTCTGAGCTTTATAAATATTGGTAAATGGGGTACCTGTTGCCAGATAAATTTTATTATCTCCTCGTGAAGAGGTAAAAAATAATTCTCCATCATTATAAATTGGAGAATATTCGGCTGCTTTAGTATTAACCGCAGTTAAATTCTTAACCCTGAAAAAATTCTTCTTGGCTCTTATTTCATCGAGGTTGTTCAAATTGTCAAACTCTTCATTGGCCCTTGCCACAAAAGTTTCGTCTGTTACCTTCTTAAGGTATTCATTCAACTCACCTCTGGCCTGATCATACTGCCCTCTGGATTTTAGTGCAAAGGCATAGAACAATTGGATGGAATCATTCTCCATACCATTAAGCATTGCCCTTTCATAATAGGGTGCTGCCTCAAACATTCGATTCGACTGGCGATAAGATTCCGCCACAAAGAAGTTAGCTTCTGGATCATCAGGGTTTTTTTCAAGAACCTTTGAATACATGTCTATTGTATTCTGAAACCTACCCAAAGAGAATTCTTTGTTTGCCTTTTTGTTAACACTACATGCCGACACAAATACGGTAATGGCAATGATTAAAAATTTACGCATATGGCTCATACCATTAAATTTCATTCTATTATCGATTTACCGTTCTGAATTGATAACGACAAAAAAATTAGTTCTGTTGTAGCGTTTTAAAATATCTACTCGCCCAACTTTTTAAAACTGGCTGTTTCCAATCTTCATCAAGCTCCTTTTTAGAGCTAACCGAGTTATTAACTAACACTGCAGAAGAAGGAATTTCACCATTTTCAACTTTTGCTTTTAAGGTACTGAGTGATTCTATAACTATCTGTCCATTAAATATAAATGCAATTTTTGTTCGGTCAAAAAGGTCTAATTGATATTCTGCATCTATGGCTTTCATAAAAGCTACCGAAGCATCAATAGAACAGCCTGTAGCATGATTAAAAGACTCATCTACTGCAACAATTAAAAACCTGTCATCACGGATTTCGAAAGATGTTTTTAGCTCTTTGCCGTGTGCTGCCCACTGCTCCAAAAATGCATTAGTATTTTTCGTAATAGTTTCTTGTTCAGCAGCGGTTAATGCTCTTTGAGATTGGTATACCCAGACTCTTGCATTATCTGGCATTAAATCAAAAGGTGTAGTCATAGCAGTCAAATTTATGAATAAAACTGAAACTGGTTACGATAAGTTCTTAAAAGCTAAAGAAGCAAAAGTCATCAGAGCGACCTTTTTGAAGCAACATTACCTATTACCTTTTCCGTTAGTTTGGGTAAACCCTACAAATCGGTACTTCGATTAAACCAAAAATGAAAAAAACGTTACTAATATTATCAATAGTTTTTACCGGCTGCATCGGCACAGATGTGGTCGATGACCCAATAGTGCCTCAAGTGATTACGATCAATGAGTCAACTCAGGCCATTATGCTGGGTGATGACAAGGTATTTACCGTTACCTACTTCAATGAATATGGTATTGAGGAAACTATATCACCAGACTGGTTTATTGAGGATACAGAAATCGCCAGCGTTAGTTCATCTGGTGTAGTAACTGCAAAAAGTATGGGCCAGACATCACTCATCGCCAAATTTGATGAGGCCGAAAGTGAACCTGTATTAATTACAGTAACCGGTACAGTAGATGACGTTGCAACCGTAATTGTGGAAGCCGAGGCTACTCAAGTTGATATTGGAGCCTCAATTCAACTTATAGCAACACCTCTTAACATTTTAGAAAATGAGCTTATGGGATTGCCAGTAAGTTGGTCGGTTAATGATAACAGCATTGCCTCCATTAATCAGTCTGGCCTGTTAACGGGAAAATCACAAGGTGTTGTAAATGTAACTGCCACAGTCGAAGGCATAAAAAGTGACCCTTTCATTGTTAATGTTGGCGGGCAAGCTAAAATTACAATGTTCAGTGGCGAAAGTGGATATACTGCGGAAGGAACGGCCACGCTCTCAAAAGCAGCAGACGGTACCGTTACGCTGTACTTAGCTGAAGATTTTAAGACCTCATTTGCATTAGGCACTTTCATATATTTATCAAACTTCACTTCTGGAGGAGATACCAAGGCCAAAGGACTTGATTTGGGTGAGATAAAAGAAAATGGTGCACATACATTTAATGTAACTGCGCTAGACTCAGATGTCGATCTCACCACCTACAGATATGTTATTATTTTATGTAAACCAGCAGCCATCACGTTCGGAATTGGTGACTTTCAAGAATAAACTATGAAGAAGATATTCACACTTGTACTCATTCTTTTTTTAGCTCAGACTTTACAAGCTGGTGGTGGCTGGCCACAGCAAAAGGGCAAGGGCTATTTCAAACTAGGACAGAATTTCATCATTGCTGATAACTTTTATAATCTTCAGGGGGAGGTTATAGGCATTACAACTATCAGTTTATATACCACAAGTTTTTATGGTGAATATGGCATCACGGATAGACTAACAGGAATGTTATATACGCCCTTTTTTGTACGCAGCACCCTAAATGAAGTGGAGCGCAGACAGTCAGGAAATCTAGAACCCGGAGATGCTATCAACTCTTTTGGTGATACAGATATAGGAATTAAATATGGATTAACTCCTGGTAAAAAAATTGCTGTCTCGGCTACACTTTTATTTGGTTTGCCTTTAGGTAAAACTGCAGAAGGCACTACTGATGCAGGAGAACCGAGAATTTTACAAACTGGTGATGGTGAGTTTAATCAAATGCTGATGATTGATGCCAGTCACTCTTTTTACCCAACTCCTTTATATGCCTCTGTGGGTTTGGGTTATAATAACCGAACCAAAGGCTTTTCTGATGAAGTTCGAGCTACTGGAGAGATAGGCTATCAACCTTCAAGTCATTGGAATTTGGCTATGAAGTTGTTCATTACGCAGTCGACCAATAATGGTGATTCTGATGGTGGAGCAGGTAGTGGCGTTTTTGGTAACAATGTTGAATATGTCTCCTTTGGCCCCGAGGTAAGCTACATTTTTAAGGAGAATTTTGGTCTAGTAGCTTCTGCAGCATTTGCCAGCAGCGGACAAAACCTACTTGCCGCTCCTAATTTTGGTGTTGGAGCTTTCTTAAAACTTTAAACTTATTATCAATTTTCCCTTATAGTCTCCACCGGATTAGTTTGGATGACCTTGTAAGAACGGGTAAAAACTGTGACTGCCGCAATAAGAACGGCTACCATTCCAGCAGCTCCAAAATGCCACCACTCCAGTGCTATTTTATAGGTGAAATTTTCCAGCCAGCTGGTCATAGCATACCACGCAAGTGGCCAGGCCAGAAGATTGGCTATCAAAACCAATAATATAAACTCAACGCTTAGCAGGTTGAGAATATTAGCTGCCGTGGCACCCAACACTTTTCTAATACCGATCTCATGAACTCTTGAGTTTACCCTGTAAGTCACCAGGCCTACAAGACCGAGAAAGGCGATAAGAATAGCAAGGCCTGAGAAGTAGCCAATAAGCTCCCCTGTCTTTCGCTCTGACTGATATTGTTCATTGAGTTTTTGATCTAAGAACAAGGGAACAAATGGCTTTTCTGGCTCGAATTTTTTCCAACTGGCCTCGAGTTTTTCTAAAGTGTTATACACACTGCCCTCGTTGACTCTTACAGCAACATAACTTATGAAGCTGTTAGAAAAACCAATAAATAGTGGCTTAATGTCAGTTTTAAGGCTCATATAATTAAAATCCTCCACCATACCAATAATCTGTTTTTTTCCGCGGCCCCAACCCACAAGTTGGCCTTCCCAATTTTTATCTTTAAGGAAATCCACCATGGCCTCGTTTATCAGCAGGTTCTGATGATCAGCCTCATTGGTTTTATCGAAATCTCTACCGCCTATGAGGTTTACACCAAAAGTTTTGGCAAAATCATGGTCCGTGAAGAGTCCTGGAATGTTTTGCGGGTCATCATACCCAGTGATACCGAAAGGTCGGGAAGGCACATCCTGACCCAATATATCCGAAATGGCGCTGGCCGCAATAACCTCCGGATGCCCGATAAGTTCAGTTTTAAAACTTTCAGGATTTTCTATAATTGTTGTTCCTCTAATAGGAATTAAAACAATCTCTTCTTTGCTAAAGCCCAGTTCCTTTGAAGTCAAAAAATGATATTGTTGATAAATAACAAAGGCACTTACCAATAAGATAATTGATATCATAAACTGAAATACCACCAATGATTTTCTGAACAGGTTGATGCTTTTATTTCCTGTGGATTTTGATGTTTTAAGCACATCAGCAGGTTTAAAGCCAGATAATATAAACGCTGGGTAAATACCCGAAATTATACCTAAAATAAACGTGCCTAGCAGTACTGCTGTAATTACGGGTATGGTCAAAATTTGCTCTATATTTATAAAAGCATCAAGCAAATACTCAAAGGTTGGAAATATAAAATACATGGCTACAGCAGCCAGTATTAGACTAAAGAAGCTCATTAAAACCGACTCACCGAAAAATTGCATTACGAGATTCTTTCTAGTAGAGCCAAGCACCTTTCTCATCGCTACTTCTTTAGATCTTCTTATAGCGCTGGCTGTGGATAAGTTGATAAAATTGATGGCAGCTATTAATAATATAAAGCCGGCTATTACCGCTGCTATATAAATAGACTCTTTGCTAATGGATGGCTCTAACTCCTGATATAAATCGGTTGTGGTATGAATATCATTAAGTGGCTGCAGATAAAGCTCACTTAAATCCACAATCTGCTTAGGAAAATGATCCTGAACCACGGTCTTCATATAATCTTCAAAATCATTAACCGCGTACCTGTCCGGTAGGGTAACATAGGTATGCACCGGATTCCAATACCAACCCTGCCAGCCCCAGTTATTTCCTGTGGCTTTAAAAATGTCTTCGAGGTTTAATAACGGAATCAAAAAGTCATAATGAAAATGTGAATTAGGTACCACATCTTTGGACACACCGGTAACGGTTAACTCAAGGCTGTTCTCCAAAATGAGTGTTTTGCCAATTACATCGGTGCTACCAAAATAACGATTAGCAGTACTTTCAGTAGTGACTACTGATTGTGGTTGTTTTAGGGCTGTTAACTTATCTCCAGTAATGACCTCAAATGAAAAAGTCTTGAAAAACGAGGTGTCTACAAAGAAGATTTCCTTTTCATAGAATTTCTTAGTCTTGTCCACATCACTCATCAAGGGCTCTTTTTGCCATGCCTTATACATTCTGGTGACTATAGCATCCGGGTGATCGCTTTGCAAAGTAGGACCAACAGGCCATGGTACGGAAGCAGAATGTTCCTGAACTACACCATCCTCACCAGTCACTCTTTCAATAACACGATAGGTGTTTTCAGCATTATTATGAAATTTATCAAAGCTTAACTCATTGGCAACATAACTGAAAATCAGCAATGAACAAGTTAACCCAAGGGTAAGGCCGAAGATATTAAGCGCACTATAAAACTTGTTCTTCATCAAATTTCTATAGGCAATGGTTAGATAATTTCTTAGCATGATGGTTTGGTTATTGGATGGATAACTGTTTTTGTCACCGCTGATGACATAAGACTTGAAGGAGAAAATGACCTCTTTGAACAAAAGCCAATTGGCTCTATAAATAGGCATAGTTGACACCCTCAACCGATAGACTTCTTCGAGATCACCACGGACCTCATCCAGATGGTCTGCGTGGCAGAAGGAATTAAGCAGAGACAATATCCATTTGGGAGGTTGCCGTTCCATAGCCTAATCAAAGTTTAGTTTAGGAACTTCCTGCCACAGACTCGCCCTATTGTGCTGGATTTCGCGAAGCACTTCATAACCCGGTTGCGTGACCTTATACAATCGCTTCTTTTTTCCGCCTCTTAGTTGTGTGGCTTCACCAAGTTTTGAATCAATGAATTTTTTGCTTTCCAGTCTTTTGAGAACGGTATGTACAGCAGGAATAGAAATGGTTTTGTTCATTACATTTTCATACTCTTCCGCTATAGATACTGCATAAGCCTCACTTTCATTGAATTTTAAAACCAACAAAAGTATCATCTCCTCAAGGTTGCCCAGTTGTGTCATATTAATCTATACATCTATTTAATTAATAAATGTATAAAATATACGATATGTTTCAAAAAGGGTTACTTAGATTATAAATATGACTTAAATAACTTGCTTTCCAGGCTTTGACGTCAGGAAAATTAGCAATGCGATGGGTAAGATGATTATTAAAAACAACGGTACATTGAATGTACAGAACAATGTGGATATTGGGTCACAGACCTGAACCATTAGAAAGAAAAAATATTGCGCCACTATCGCGAAAATAAGTGTACCAATCAATAGTCTTCTCGATTTGAACCAGCTAACAATCCATGGCAAAACGTAAAATATCCAAGCTGCTGTGACCATTATACTATCTTCTCCGCCTGAAGACATAAGATCATTACAGTATAGCACATCCCGTTCACCATCACCACATTCACTCAGTCCATTGGTATAGTTTTCATAAAGCCAAAAAGAAATTAATTGAAGAGTAAGCGTTATTCTTGAAATCATACCTTTGATTTAGCTATTCAATCTTTTTAATAGATAATAAAGATTGGTCCAGTAGAGAAACTCCCTCTTCTTTACATATATAATTGACCACTAAATAATCAGAAATTAACATTTCCTTCCATTGATAAGATGAATCCTCTCTGGCTACTCCAATCTTAACATTAGCACTATCGTATAAATGAATGTAATCCTCTCCTTCAAAATAATTAGGTTCAGTGTCAGTCTGACAATTTATACTTAAGACCCCTTTTAAGTCTTCAAATCGGATGTTTCTATAGTATCCGTGGAACCCCCAAATACTAGTATCAGATTCAATATTGGCCAACTGCATTGAGTATTTTTTACCCAAACAGGAAAATTCCACCTCTTCTGTTTGAGCGAAGGCTTTAATTGAAAGGAGCGTCACAAATAGTAGAAACAGGTATCTCACATACCAATAATACCCACTTCGGCCCAATTATTCACAAGTACATTCAACAAAACCGCTATTTAGAAACCTCCGCCAGCAGTGATTTTAAATAATCATTTTCAGGCTCGATCCGTAGCCCTTCAAGTGTTGCCAGCCTGGCCGATTCATGATCACCAAGCATCAGGTAATATCTCCCCATGCTATAGAAAGGATAGTATTCTTCCTTAAAAATTCTGCAGTTGATTTTATACACCAACTGCGCCTGAGGTATTTGAAATGAGGTAAGTAGTTTTAATGCATAAGTATTGAGCTCATACATGTTCATCACCATAGGGGTATAGGCCTCCACTAGCGAATCAATTTCGTCATTTAATACGCTCACTTCCCTTTCCTGAAAAAGCGTATTCAGCTGGGCAACCACTCTATAATTAGGATCGTAGTCATCACCAGCCAGCACAGCTATTATATCTTCTTCCAACGATTTAATAGGTGACTCTACAATACGACCAGTTTCTTTGTCCCCCTTATAAAAAACAAAAGTTGGTACTCGGTGAATGTTCATTCCTGCCTCTTCACCGAAAGGACTTTGCTTATAATCTTCAAAGGTGTTACTCACACCTATAATGGTATGCTTCTTGAATTTTGCATCATCTAAAATTCTTAAAAACTTAGGTACTTCTCTGCGACTATCGCCACACCAGGTTCCAAAGAATACCTGAATAGAATCGACATCTTCTAAAAGCGATTTTATTTCTGTGAGTTGCACTTTATCAAGAGCACTTGAATCGTAATTAGGTTTGAACCACTCCTTATAAGGAGATTTTTGAAGACTCTTGACACCAATAGGCCCAACCAGATTTGGCCTGCCTTTGGTGGTGAGCTGATATCCCTTTTGGGCATAGCCAGCAGTACAGATAATGGAGATAAATAAAATGGCGAAGTAATGTTTCATAGTTGTAGGTTTTTTTCAAACCTACTCACATCACTTCGCCAGCTTTGTTAACGAATTCTTAAATATTGTTATCGAGTTGTTAAACTTCGATTATAGTCCTTCTGACTCGGCAATCAGCTCAGCAAGGTCTTTAACCTGCACAGAGCCTTCTTTCTCTTTGTTTTTAACGCCATCGCTCATCATGGTCAGGCAGAAAGGGCAACCCACCGCAATGGTATCTGCTCCAGTTTCTAAGGCCTCTTCAGTACGGTCGATGTTCACTTCTTTATTTCCTTTCTCAGCATCTTTAAACATTTGTGCACCACCCGCTCCACAGCAGAAACCTTTGGTTTTGCAACGCTTCATTTCTACCAATTCAGCATCCAGCGCCTGAAGCACTTCTCTAGGAGCCTCATAAATATTGTTCGCCCTACCCAGATAGCATGAGTCATGATAGGTAATTTTTCTTCCTTTAAACTCTCCTCCACCTTTCATACCTACTTTACCGTCATTGATAAGCTGTTGCAAGAAATTAGAGTGGTGGATTACCTCATATTTACCTCCTAATGCAGGGTATTCATTTTTAATGGTATTAAAGCAATGCGGACAAGCGGTCACCACCTTTTTAACATTATAGCCATTCATCACCTGAATATTAGCCACCGCCTGCATCTGGAATAAAAACTCATTACCTGCTCTTCTTGCCGGGTCACCCGTGCAGGTTTCCTCAGGCCCGAGTACGGCAAATGATATTCCTACCTTGTTTAATATTTTGACAAATGCTTTGGTCACATTTTTATATCTGTCATCAAAAGAACCGGCACATCCTACCCAAAATAAAATCTCCGGGCTTTCTCCTGAACTGGCCATCTCGGCCATTGTTGGTACTTTATATGTAGTATCGCTCATTATTGTTAGTAGTTAGTAGTTAGTAGTTAGTATTAAGACAATTTCCGTTTTTGAGATTAAATTAATACTAACATCTCAACCTTCTTTCTTTTCTGATTTTAAGTCATTTGCCCAGTTAAACCTGTCCGTTGGAGGAAATTTCCATGGGGCAAAATTGGTTTCTATATTTTGGAACATTGAATTCCAAGAGGCCGGTGAACCAGATTCCTCCATAGCCACAAACCTTCGCATTTCTAATATTATTTCCAGCGGATTGATATTTACCGGGCAGGCCTCCACACAAGCGTTACAACTTGTACAAGCATTAATCTCTTCTTTGGTGATGTAATCACCCAATAAAGACTTGCCATCTTCTAATCCTTTTCCACCTTTCGCCAGGCTGTTACCCACTTCCTCCGCTCTGTCACGCACATCCATCATCACTTTTCGCGGTGATAGCATCTTGCCGGTCTGGTTAGCCGGGCACTCAGAAGTACACCTACCACACTCGGTACATGAATAGGCATTTAAAATATTTTTCCAGGTCAGGTCATTTACATCCTTAGCGCCAAAGCGGCCTACCTCCGCTGGCGGTTCATTGCTCGCCTCAGTAGGAATGCCCAACATCATATTAACCTCATTGGTTACAGCATCCATATTATTCATTTGCCCTTTAGGGTTCAAGTCTCCGTAATAAGTATTTGGGAATGCCAGTGCAATGTGCAAATGCTTAGAATAGGTAATATAAATAGCAAAACCTAAGATGCCCACAATGTGAAACCACCAGGCAGCACGCTCAACAAAAACCAGGAATCCTGTGCTAAAGTTTTCAAAAATTGGAATTAGCATGGAGCTGAAAAACAATGAGCCAGTAGCATGAAATTTCTCAGGCATTCTGGTTTGTAAAATTTGATCAGCCGCATTCATTTTCAGAATGGCAATCATCAAAACAATCTCAATCACCAAAATCAGATTGGCATCCAAAGTGGGCCATTTCTTCATTTCCGGGCTATGAAAACGTTTGACTTTTAATACATTTCTTCTGATCAGGAAGGCAACACAAGATAACAGAACTGCCACTGACAAAAACTCAAAAATGTTCATCAGTACGTTGTAAAATGCACCCAGGTAAGGAGCAAACAGTCGGTGTGTTCCTAAAATACCATCAAGTACAAACTCCAACACCTCAAGGTTGATCACTAAAAAGCCAACATAAATAAATAAATGCAATATTGCCGGAATAGGTCTTTTGAACATCTTTTTCTGACCAAAGGCCACGAGCAACATGTTATTTAATCTGTCGGATTTGTTATCAGAAAGGTCTACATCCTTACCCAGAAGTATGTTTTGCCTTATCCTGGATATCCTTTTAGATAAAATGAAAGCTGCCGCTCCCACTACTATCAAAAAAATCGCTTGTTGTACAAATTGCATAGTTGAGATATTTATTATCTATAATTTTAACAAAAATATTTGCACCAAATACAAAATTCTATAAGTTTGCATCCACTTTTAACGGTGCTGTAGCTCAGTTGGTAGAGCATCGGACTGAAAATCCGTGAGTCGGTGGTTCGAGCCCACTCAGCACCACCTCCAAAAACCTCTTGATTATCAAGGGGTTTTTGTTTTTTTACCCTCTCAAAGCACTTT
>NZ_SMLV01000422.1:29529-45832 GCF_009711525.1 Fulvivirga lutimaris | reverse complement strand
TTTAAATCATTAGTTGCTGTTATAGTGTTAACCATTATAACAGGAACAAGCATGGCATATTTTGGTATGCCAGCCTTCTTGCAACCGGTTCATTTATTACTGGGCACGCTAGGCTTCGGACTTCAAATTTTCCTATTTTTGCAACTCAATTCTAAAAGGTTTTTAGCCGCATGATGGTAGATAATTCACATAGCTTCACCATAGTTGATAAGTTCAAGGCATACTTTGAATTGTTGAAGTTCAGATTGTCTTTTCTGGTGTCTTTTTCATGTGGTTTTGGCTATATTCTAGGTGCTAATGGTACTATTGACTGGGTGCATTTTGTTGTTATTTGTACAGGTGGTTTCTTAGTTTCAGGTGCTTCTGTAACGATCAATCAGATTATAGAAAAGGATTTAGATATTCTTATGACGAGGACTCAAAATCGTCCATTACCTACAAATAGAATTTCCCCGAATGAAGCTGCAATTTTTGCATTTATTGTAGGAGCCATAGGTATCACTATCTTGTATAGCTATACCAATATATTAACAACACTGCTTTCTATCTTATCAATGGTGCTTTACAGTTTTGTTTATACTCCATTGAAGAGAGTAGGACCTATTGCAGTTTTTGTAGGCGCTATTCCTGGAGCTTTACCTCCATTATTGGGATGGACAGCCGCTACAGGGCATATATCAATTGAAGCATTAATAATATTTGGAATACAGTTTATCTGGCAGTTCCCTCATTTTTGGGCTATTGCATGGGTGGCTGATGAAGATTATAAAAAGGCAGGATTTAAGTTATTGCCATCAGGCGGAAAAAAAGATCTTAATACTGCAATTCAGATAATGATCTATACCTTGTTTTTGATTCCTGTTGGGTTGTTGCCAGCAAAATTTGGTATCACAGGGTTAGATTCAGCAATAGTAGTTACGGTTTGTGGAGTTCTGTTTCTTAGTCAGACATTTGCACTGATGAGAACAGGAACCAGAAAATCTGCTTTAAGAATAATGTTTGGATCTTTTCTATATCTGCCTATTGTTCAGATTGCTTATTTATTAGATAAAGTGTAAGGAAGGAGAAAGGGATATGACATCAGATTTTAAAATAGTAGAAGAAGCAAAAAGGCCGCTATCAATGCACCCGAAGAAGTTCGGTTTGTGGCTGTTTATGATTACTGTGGTAATGATCTTTGCCTCACTAACCAGTGCATATATAGTAAGGCAGGCGGAAGGGAATTGGGTGGTTTTCGAGCTGCCAATGGAAATGTGGGTTACATCGGCAATTATTGCTATCAGTAGTATAAGCATGCAGATGGCTTATTTTGCCGCAAAGAAAGATGCTCTTGAGAAAGTCAAACTTTTAGTTACCATCACTTCAATATTAGGAGTAGCCTTTTTGGTAGGCCAATTCTTTGTTTGGGGTGCCCTTGTAGACCAAAATATATTCCTGGTAGGAAACCCATCAGGGTCATTTCTCTATATATTGTCAGGGTTACACGGATTACATTTAGTAAGTGGTATCATTTTTCTAATAATTGTATTAATTTCAACTTTTAAATATAGGGTACATTCCAAGAATTTAGCCCAAATACAGATGTGTACAACATACTGGCATTTTCTTGGTGGCCTTTGGATATATTTATTCGTATTTTTATTATTGAACCATTAATTTTAGGTATAACTAATCATCTATGTCAGCTACCGCACATTCAATTGAAAACACAGGCAAGAGCATCTGGGATGGTGGTCAATCGCCACTAAAAGCAAGTTATGGAAAACTCATGATGTGGTTTTTCCTTCTTTCTGATGCTTTTACATTCTCAGCACTACTTGTTACCTATGGCATGATAAGATTTTCTCATCAGGCTTATTCAGGAACAGTGGATGCATTTACTTTTTCTCAAGAATACTGGCCAATACCTGAGAAGGTGTTTGAAGCAGTTCCATTTTTACATGGAATGTCTTTACCTCTAGTATTCGTGGGTATCATGACTTTCATTTTGATTATGAGTAGTGTGACAATGGTGTTAGCTGTTGAGGCAGGACATAGAATGGATAAAAAGGCTGTTGAAAAGTGGATGCTTTGGACAATCATAGGGGGTCTTACTTTCTTGGGATGTCAGGCATGGGAATGGTCACATTTTATTCATGGTACTGGTGGCGGTGGTGCTAACCTTTCCTGGAATGAATATGGCCCATCTGACTTTGCAGCATTATTCTTTTTCATTACCGGGTTTCATGGAACTCACGTACTTAGTGGAGTGGTTTTAAACTTCCTTATTTATTATAATACTGTAACAGGTGTTTACGAAAGAAGAGGCCATTATGAAATGGTAGAGAAAGTAGGCCTATACTGGCACTTTGTTGACCTTGTATGGGTATTTGTATTTACCTTCTTTTATCTTGTTTAATCGATTAACCTAAAAACTTATGCATACTGAAGAAACATCACACGTACAGGTAGTTCCTGCTGATAAAGCAAAAATCAAAAAGATTTGGATGACTGCTGGAATTTTAGGTCTAATCACAGCATTAGAATTCCTTATAGCTTTTACTGTACCCCATGAAATGGAAATGACTCGAGTTAGTATTTTCATTGCTATGACAATTGTTAAAGCGGCTTATATTGTTGGGGAATTTATGCACCTTAAATATGAGGTTAAAGTTTTATTCTGGTCAATTCTTATTCCTATGATATTCGTTGTATGGATGCTGACGGCATTTATGTACGAAGGAGGAGCAATATTTGATGCCAGATATTAATAACATTACTAATATTGAAAATTGTAAGGCTAAGATATTATATCTTAGCCTTACTTATTTTAGGCCGTTTCTATGAGCAAATTTATTAAGGCAGTTTTTTTAATAGTTACACTGCTGGTTCCTGTAGCCATTTTTACCTTTTTAAAATTTTTTGGCAACAACAAGTTTGACATTGAGGTCTTGTATGAAGCAGGGGTTCCTGAAAAGTACAAAATGGAGTGTAGCATTAACTCAGTGCCTTACAGTGTTTCAGAGTTTGTATTGGATACAAAGGCTGGATTAAAAATAGCTGCCTTTGATAATGGTAGTGATGAATTGGAGTTTAAAAATATATCGATTCGATTGTCTGAACTTTTCAAAGATGACCTTAATATCAGGTTACTAGCTAAGGATGATAAGCAAAGTCCATATTTCAAGACATTGACAGTTACAGCTGAAAATTATGAAAAATACATTGGCTGTAATTTTATTTTGGAAGATCTAAATCAATTAGTTTTGCTGGACGAAAAAAACCGTATACGTGGATACTACGGACGCGATCTTGACGAGATAGATAGATTGATCGTTGAAGTGAAAATTTTATTAGAGAATGGAGTTGACGGAGAATAAATACAATAAGCTAATAATTGCGCTATCGGTGGTTATCCCTTTAGCAGTTGCAGCACTTTTTGGGATTAAAATTGAAGGGTATGACTTTTCTTTTCTACCTCCAATTTATGCTTCTATAAATGGAGCAACGGCAATCTGCCTAATAGGTGCTCTAATAGCTATAAAAAATGGAAATCGTGCTGTTCATGAAAAACTGATGATAATGTGTCTTATTCTATCAGCTTGCTTTTTAGTAATGTATGTGGTTTATCACATGACCAGCGAAAGCACATCTTACGGTGGGGAATTAAAAGGCTTATATTACTTCATTCTCATCAGCCATATATTGCTATCAGTTGCGGTAATACCGTTGGTACTTTTTACTTATGTCAGAGCCTTGTCAGAGCAGTTTGATAAGCATAAGAAACTCGCAAAAATCACATTCCCAATCTGGCTTTATGTGGCTGTTACCGGGGTAGTAGTTTATGTAATGATTAGTCCATATTATGGGCAATAATAAGAACCAAGTAAGATCATATTCTGTTAAGAGACTATGCTAAAGAAAAAACTATTTCTAACCTTGCTCTTTTCTGCTGGTACAGTTGCAAGCTCTTTTGCACAGTGTGCTATGTGCCGGGCAACTGTTGAAAATAATTTGAGTAATGGTGATGTAGGAATAGGAGCGGGTCTTAATTTTGGAATCCTTTATCTTTTAGTGGTTCCTTATTTAGCAATAGCTACCATTGGTTTTCTATGGTATAGAAACAGTCGACAAAACGCGGCAAAATATGAGCAAGTTAAAAGCGGTCATTAGCGGAAAATGCCCACAGTGCAGAAAGGGCGACATGTTTGAACATAATGCTCTTAGTTTATCAAACTTTCATAAAATGCATACCCACTGTCCGAATTGTGGACTAAAGTATGAGCGAGAACCTGGGTTCTTTATAGGCGCTATGTATGTAAACTATGCCTTCTCGGTGGCAATTATTGTAGCTACTGGTATTGGATTAACTGTTTTTGATTTATATAGCATTTATAATTTTCTTATTATAGGTGTTGGAGTAACCATACTTCTACTGCCTTTCTTATTTCGTTATTCCAGAATAATCTATTTACATTTATTCGGTGGGGTTAGTTACAAGTCTGATCAAATGAATAAATCCAAGGCTTAAGATATAAAAAAGCGTTTTCTGTTTATATTTAATGTCTATAATTTTAATGGATTGAAGGGAATATCTAAGATATTATTTGCAGCGTCTTTCTTTTGTCTTATTGGTGCTATTTCCTGGCAGCTCTTGTCAGGCAACAAGCAGCAAAATGAGGCTGAATGGACTTCTGAAATTCAGCATTCAATTGAGGCCAAAGTACAGAAAATCCAGCAAGAGATTACTGACATTGTTAAAAGCGAAGGGTTTTCAGAAGACCTCTGGAGGTTGGAGAAATCAAGTTCTCCAATATTCATTTACGAAAATGGCCTTCTGAAATATTGGACAGACAATATGTTTGTTCCTGAGTACAAAAACCTTCTTGGCTCATTTGATATCAAATTTATTCGCACTGTTCGAAATGATTATATAGCTATAAAGGAAACAGTCAATCGAAGAGAAATTATCGGGATTATCCCCATATTCAATGATTATAAAATAGATAATCAATATATCTCCACTGGCTTTAATAAGGATATTTTTTACGATCAAAATCTCACATTACTCAGGGCAGAAGACTCAGAGAGTAAGGTTTGCATTCAAGATATATGTTTATTCGGCATAGAGTTTTTTGATGATTATCAGTCTGATAAACACTTGGCTAATACAATAATCTTTAGCCTTTATTTCATAGCGATCTTACTCTTTATCTTAGGAACATTATCGACCAGTTTGACAGTGGGCCGCTCAGTATTTTTCAAAGGCTTTGCTTACCTTATGATCTCTTTGGTGGTTTTAAGATATGGGATGATATATTTTGAATTACCTAACTCACTTATCGATAGTGATGTGTTTGACTCGAAAGTATTTGCGTCCTCTTCACTCAATGCCTCCTTTGCAGATTTGTTTTTAAACATTACGCTATTCAATGTGCTGTGTTTTTTCTTGTTGAGTAGATTCAGGTTTTCTAAATCTTATAGAATTATAATTCACTGGTCAAAAAGTGAGAAGATCAGCCTTTCCATAGTCTTATTGGGGCTGTTTATTTTCCTTTATCATTCGCTTTACCTGATATTTCAAACCATATATCATAACTCTCAAATATCATTTGATATTAACGAAACCATTCTTTTTGATGCACCTCGAATATTAGCATTTATAATATTTCTGCTGTTTGCTTCATCCATATTTTTGCTAGGCCATTTATTCTTCCGGGTATCTCACCGACTTATTGGCGATAAAATATTATTTGTAATCTGTTTCATAGCTGGTGCAGTTTTATTTACCGGTATAAATCTCTTCTTAGGTCAGGCATTTGTTCCAACCCTGGTGGTTGCGGTTATCCTGTTTGTGGTTCTTCTTATCACCAACCTTACTGCATCATTAAATAAGCTGCGCTACACAACTTTTTTGTATTTCTTCAGCGTGGTTTTTGCAACAGGTTTACTTGGTGCTATGGCCATATTCAATTTTGAAAATGAGCGGGAAGTAGATAGGAAAAAGAAATTTGCGAACCAGTTCTTACTAGAGAATGATCATATGGCCGAGTTTTTATTGGCTGAGGCTAATGATAAGATTAAGAATGATGGATTCATCCAAAGACGGATGGCATCACCATTTTTATCAAAAGATATCATCGAATCGAAAATCCGTCAGATTTACCTGAATAGCTACTTTGATAAATATGATGTCAAAATTTACCTCTACAATGCGAACGGTAGTACATTTGTTGAGGGCACAGAGCAGCCGGTTCAAATAAAGAAGTTGAAATTAGAGAACTATAGGACAGGATATGATGGTGTATATTTCATTAACAAGCTCGATGGAAGTGCAGCCAAACGTTACCTTGATTATATAGAGATTAAGAAGCGAGGCATTAAGGTCGGGCACGTGCTCATGGATATGCGACTCAAGAGGATTATTCCTGACAATGTTTACCCGGAGCTGTTGGTAGACAATAGATTCCTTATTCCTTACCAACATTCAAATTATAGTTATGCTGTATTTGAAGCTGGTGAGATTACTTTTAGCTCGGGCGATTTTAACTATCAGGCTGAGTTTGGCGATGAAGTGTTTAGTGATGAGGCCGTAGATGTTTCATTTGAAGGCTACAGACATGTGATCATCAAAGATTCAGCGGGTAGAAATATTGTGATAAGTTCTGATGATCACCCAATTACTGATGTCATTGGCAACTTCTCATTCCTCTTCCTATTACAAGTGTTCTTTGTGCTGATCTTAACGGCTATCTACACCTTGTATTATGCCTATAAAAAGATTGGTCTTAATTATTCGACACGTATTCAACTCTATCTAAATGTTGCGTTCTTCCTTCCTTTGTTTGCAGTAAGTATAACTACACTAAGTCTTATCAATGCTTCTTTTGAGAAGGAGGTGATCAATGAATATTATAAAAAGGCCGAGAGTGTTGGCAATAATTTGAATGGAATACTTGAAGAGTATATTTCCGGAATTGCTGATGATGATGAGCTAAATGAACGTGTTGGTGAGATATCCAAATACTCAGGAACAGACATTAATATTTTTAATATCCAAGGTCATCTCATCAAAAGTAGTCAGCCTGTTATTTATGAGACCGGCTTAATTTCGAAGTATGCAAATCCACAGGCATTTGCCCATATTGTAAAGTCAAAGGAAAGGTCTTTTACAACAGACGAAAATGTTGGCTCGCTAAATTATAATGCAACCTATTTTGGGGTTAAGTCTTTTGATACCGGAGAGTTGATAGGCATGGTCAGTATTCCTTTCTTTCAGTCAGAGTATGCGTTGGAGCAAAGTCAGATCAGCGTAGTCACCAACATACTTAACATCTTTACTGTGGTGTTTATAGTATTTCTAATCATTTCCTATTTCACTGCCAAATGGCTAACCTTCCCACTTGCCTTTATAACTCAAAAGCTTAAGAAAACTACCCTTACAGAGTTTAATGAACCATTGACATGGAATGCTGATGATGAAATTGGTTTAATGGTTGGCGAGTACAATCGCATGCTTGTTAACCTGGAAGACAGTAAGATAGCGTTGGCTAAAAGTGAAAAACAGAGTGCATGGAGAGAGATAGCACAGCAAGTAGCGCATGAAATTAAGAATCCTTTGACGCCAATGAAACTCACCCTTCAGCATTTAAGCAGGAAGCTGTTAGATTCAGATAATGATCAGGAGAAAGCCAGGCCTATCAATATGCTTTTAAAGCAGATTGAAACTCTGGACGATATTGCATCTTCCTTCAGCTCTTTTGCTAAAATGCCTATTCCTGAAAGTGAGCGTTATGAGTTTTCTGAAGTTCTGAAGAATGTTGTTAATCTTCATTCGAATACAGAAAAGGTAAATATAAGCTTACAATTACCTGATCAAAAGGTATACACCATTGGTGATGAGCAACTTATGGGTAGAATACTGTCGAATTTAATTCTAAATGCTATTCAGGCTAAAACTGATGATGTGGCTATTGATATAGTGTTAACAGCTACGAGTGACAAGCTTTTACTACAAGTGAAGGACAATGGACCTGGAATTCCTGAAGAAATTCAGGGAAAAATATTCATTCCTAATTTTACTACAAAGGAAACAGGATCAGGCATTGGACTGGCCATATCTAAGCATGGTGTAGAACATGCAGGTGGCAAAATTTGGTTTGAAAGCCTGGAGGATCAAGGAACCACATTTTTTATTGAACTACCAACAATCCATGAATGATATTGCGACTGATAGCTATAGCGGGGTTATTGGCACTTACACAACTTGTGCAGGCTCAGTCTTCAATTGAGCGTTGTAAGTGGATAAAACAATTTTATGAGCCTATTGCTCTTGATAGCCTGAGCATAGTTCCTGAAAGCTTATCTCAGTACAATATTAAGTCTCAGAATATTGATGAAGGGACGGTTACTTTTAATAAACCTTTAGGTCAGGATTCTCTGTTGGTCTGCTATCAGGTTTTTCCTATTAGTTTTCATCATAAATATCAGAACCGAAGTCTTAGTGTTTATGATAGCAATGCCTTTTTCAAAGATCCTGTAAAGGAGAATAATGCCTTGCAGCGTGAGGAACTGTTCACTACTGAAGGCTTATATAAGTCTGGAAGCATTAGCAGAGGGATCTCTTTCGGTAACAATCAGGATGTGTTCGTTAACTCTGCACTTAACCTAAATATGGATGGTAAATTGACTGATGATGTTTTTATCAGAGCAGCAATTACGGACCAGAATGTTCCATACCAGCCGGAAGGCAATACCCAACAACTTCAGGACTTTGATAATGTATTCATTCAGGTTTACAATGATAATTTTTCTGTTACAGGAGGCGATGTGGTCTTCAAAAATGGAGAATCAAACTTTTTGAGATATTACAAAAATGTGCAGGGCGGTAAGGTAGATTTGAATTATAATGTTGGAAGCAGTACTGCTAATACCAGTGCCGGTTTTTCAGTGGCTAAGGGAAAATTCGCATCGGTTATTGTAGATGCAGTAGAGGGACTATCAGGACCTTACCGAATTCCTGGTCCGGATGCTCAAAGGTTTCTTTTAATACTTGCCAATTCTGAACGGGTATTTATTGATGGCCAGCAGCTTACCAGAGGTTTTGATAATGATTATGTCATAGATTATAATAGCGGAGAAATCACTTTTACCAATAAAGTGCTTATCACCCAATTCACCAGAATAAGGGTTGATTACGAGTATTCAGATCAGAATTACAGTCGTTCTGTCTCAATGGCGCAGCACGAGCAAACCATTGGTAATTTTAAAATTGGTGTAAATGCCTACAGTGAAAGGGATAATGAAAACAGGCCGCTTCTTTTCGACTTATCTGATGATAATAAATTGTATTTGAGCACCATAGGTGACAGCCTTGAGCTAGCCCAGACTTCAACGATAGATAGTGTTGGCTACTCTCAGGATTTAATACTTTACAAGAAGGTTTTAGTTACTCATAATGATGGAAACCTGCAGGAGGTGTATCAATACTCCACCAATCCTGATAGTGCTGTTTATAAGCTGAGCTTTTCTGATGTAGGATTTGGTAATGGTGATTATCAGCTTTTTCAAGGAAATACCAATGGACGAGTTTATCAGTGGGTTTCTCCAGTTAATGGGATAAGACAAGGCAGGTTTAGTCCTGTTGCAACATTAGCCACGCCAAATAAAAAACAGATGGTGACGGTTCAGGCTTCATATGCTTTGTCAGAGTACGAAGAGCTATATTCTGAAATAGCCTTCTCTGATCAGGATGTTAATCTGTATTCTGATAAAGACAATAGCGATAATAAAGGTTTTGCCATTAAAAGTGGTGTTAGAAGTGAAAGTAGACCAGTTAACTTTTTGACTGATTATAAACTAAAAGCCTATACTGATTTTGAGATTGATGATAAGAATTTTACAGCTGTTGACAGGTTTAGATATATAGAGTTTGATAGGGATTGGAATTTTGAGCCCAATACAGATACAAGAAAAGTTGAAGATAAAATTGTGAATGCCGGAGTAGCAGTGGAAAAAGATGCCAACAATATTTTTCAGTATGATCTTACTCATAGGCTAAGAGATACTCAGGTTAACGGTTTTCAGCACAGGGTTAAGGCAGATTACAGACTGGGTATTTTGCAGTGGCGAACCTCTTATTTCGACATGTCAAATGACATGGAAAGCCAGATAGCAAGCTGGAAGCGGTATAGCGCAGATTTTTCTATCAATCAAAAACATTTTGTGCCGGGCTACAGGTATTCTGCAGATCACAATATGATATCTGAGGAAGAAACTGATAGTGTGAGCTTTTCATCTATGTATTTTGATGAGCACAGCATTTATGTAAGAAATGGTGCTGACGCAGATGTTGACTTTGAACTGAGACATAGCATAAGAGAGGATAAGTCACCACAGAATGGAGAGATTGAAGACTTCTCTTACTCAGAGACCACAACCTTTAATTTCAATAAGGCTTTTGAGTCTCAATCAATAAATGGTGTCTTTATTTATAGAAGCCTGGATAATAAGTTGGTAGATGAAGTTGAAGAAACTGTATCCGGGCGAATAGATTGGACGGCCAATTTGCTTCAAAACCACATCCGGTCTGAACTTACTTATTCAATAGCCAACAGCCAGGAATTGAAAAGGGAGTTCGTTTTTATAAAAGTACCGACAGGGGAGGGCACACATACCTGGCGAGACCTCAATAATGATGGTGTGCAGGAGCTGGGAGAGTTTTTTGAGGCCATTAATGTTGATGAGCGTAACTATGCTAAGATTTTCACACCCTCCAATGAATTTGTAACAGCCTATCAAAACCTTTTTATCTACAGGATAAATGTAGAAGCCCCAAGGAACTGGAAGCAGAGTACTGGTATTAAAAAGTTGGTGAGTAAGTTTTCTAACAATACTTCATGGTCATCAGATAAGAAAATTACAGATGATGATCTGAGCAAAAGACTACTGGCCTTTGCTGAGGATATTGACCAAACTGAAGTCTTGTCTGATAGAACAGCGCTAAGAAGTACTATGTTTTTTAATAGAGCTAATCCGGTCTATGGGCTTGAATTTACTTATTTTGATAACTCACAAAAGCAGTTTTTGAGTAATGGTTTTGAATCAAGAGCAAATACTGAGTACTCCTCCAACCTCAGGTTTAACATTGCCAGACAGTACAGCATCAACTTGTTTTCTAAAAAGGGGAATAAGAGTGTGTCTTCAGACTTTTTAACAGATAGAAACTACCTAATCGAGATTTATCAATTGAGCCCTCAGGTTTCATGGCAGCCATCAAGCTCTTTTAGGCTCACACTTCAATACCGATATACAGAAAAGAACAATATCTTAACCAGTGAGTCTAATGAATTAGCCCTTTCAGATGAGATATTGGGAGAGGTCAGACTTACAAAGGCCATTAAAAGTAATTTCAGTGCTCAATTGAGATATATAAACATTGCATTTGAAGGCGAAGAAAACAGTTCCATAGGTTATGATCTGCTAGATGCGCTAAGACCTGGAACAAACATTACCTGGATGGTAAACTGGCAGCAAAAAATCACCAATGGGTTACAATTGAACCTATCCTATAATGGCCGTAAGTCAGAGGCCAATAACCCTGTTCATGTTGGCAGAGTGCAGGTTAGTGCCTTGTTTTAGACAAAACAGTAGTCAAGTAACTGATGGTGTTGTTTATTTAAAAATCCATTAGCTTAGTTAAAGCTAATAAAATATAACAAGCACTCGGTGCGTGTTATCCCGAAATATCATGGTATAACAAACATTAATGTTTGTTATAGACTTATTAGATTTAATATGTCAAATTAGAAGCATTCTTACTTATGGACGAACTAGAAGAAAATTTAGAATTTGAAGATCAAACAACCGGGAATGATGAAGTAGATGAAATCCCAACTGAAGTTAGACGAATTAGTACACAGGCATATGATAAAAGTGTAGCTGATTTGATCAGAATGATGGAAGATGATGATATTCGACTCAACCCAGAGTACCAGCGTAACTATGTCTGGGACAACAAGAGAGCTTCTCTTCTCATAGAGTCAATTATATTGAATGTTCCAATTCCTATAGTATATGTATCTCAAGAAGAAGATGATACATGGACAGTGATTGATGGTCTCCAACGTCTAAATTCATTAAAGCGCTTTTTTGATCGAGATTTTAAAATAACCGGACTAGAAATTCTATCCGATTTGAATAGATCCGATGTTCGTTCATTGAACCCAAAAGCACTTCGGATACTTAAGAATGGACTAATTAGGGTGATTATGATTTCTCATGACTCACATCCAGAAATTAAGTATGATGTGTTCATGAGATTAAATAAGGGTTCGGTAAAACTAACAGAACAGGAACTTAGAAATTGTTTGTATAGAGGGTCATTAAATGAGTGTATTAAAAGCCTCGCTCACAATGAGGATATGTTAACGCTTCTCAACTTGTCAGAGCCTCATAAAAGAATGATGGATTGCGAACTGATACTTAGGTTTCTAGCGCTACATGGGAATTGGGATATGGATACTTGGAAAGTCGATAGGTACAAGGGACGCATGAAAATCTTTTTAAATGAGTTTATGCAGCGAAACCAAAATGTCGATGAAGTTCAAATTCAGGGTTACTCTGAACTTTTTAATACTACTATCGCAAAAGTGCTCTCTGTAATGGGCGAAAAAGCTTTTAGACGGATAAATGCTGAGGGTGAATTTGAAACTTCACTTAACAGGTCTATAATGGATGTACTCATGGTATCGTTTGCTAGGATTGATGCTGATATTTTGGCGGCTCATTCAGATTCCATTAGAGACCTACTTAAAGAATTGATTGTGGTGGATGATTTGTTTCGAGATAGCGTCACAATTGGAACTTCTGATGTGAAAGTCATTGAGTATAGACTTAAAAGATGGTATGAAGAGCTCACAAATGTCATTGGTGGATAAATGGCAGTCTTTAGCGCAGTAGAAGACTTCAAAGAAGCTGTAGAAGAAATCAATCTACTTCTCAATTACGCTAAGCGTAATACAAGAAATATGAAACGCTATTCAACTTTCAACAAAACCGCTATTATTCTTCTGTGTACAAAGTTCGAAAGTTTCCTGGAAAATTTTTTAGAGGAGTACTGCTATGAACACCTAAAATGCTCTACTAATAAAAATCTCAACACTCATCTTTACGAACATATTCTTATCGCGCTTATTGACGAACTCAACACTCATAAAACAAGACCTGAAAAACGAAATGAACTAATAGAAAAGGTTGTATCATTATGCGGAGTGGCTGAATTATCAGAAATTGAAACTTTTAAGATAAAACCAAAATTTTCATATGGGAAACATGGTCAATCAGAAATTGAAAAACTTCTAAAGCAATTCGGTTTTAGAGATTTTCTAGTCAAGGAAGATACTTTGGGTTTCTTTCGAAACTTCAATTCCCTAAATTTTGTACGAAACAACATAATTCATGAGGATGCTACACCTTCTTTAACCCATCAGGACGTTCAAAAGTATCTTTCTGAAATCAACGACTTCATTGACGACCTGACTACTGATGCGAAGTTGGAGTTGGATAAAATTTGAAAAAAAATCTAACAAAATGTATAGTGAATCCGCTCCAGAGCTATTTTTAACTTTCTGTGCAATTCGATACTTTATTGATACTGGAAAGTGTAAGCGCGCTCACCATAAATAGGCGTTGTATTGCATTGGTTAGCCTTATTAATTGACACTTTTAAGTCGCATTTGGCATTTCGTAAATGGACAATTCAGAATTATTAAAAAGTCAGCTTAAAAAATTTGCAGTAAGAAGTGCCATTTTCATCCCCATTAACATCTTCTTATTTGCAGTAGTCCCTTTGGACGGAAGGTTGATGAGTGAACGATTTTTTGTTGCAACAAAAATGTATCTAGTTTCATGGATTATTTTCAGTTTTATCTTGGGGCTCTTAATCGCCATAATACCTTACAAAAAATTCAGCTATAAGCAGCGATATTTAAGATCCTCGATTGGAACTGTTTATGTAGGTAATTTTATTATGTTAATAATGACTTCCATTGCAACTATTCTAATCATTCTGAATTTTAGTATTCTTTGAATAGCTCAATACAGCATGCTGTAAGAGCACATTTAGACTTCATCCCTCACATCAAAAAACAAAACAGAGCGTAAAGCTTTTTTTCATTAATTTAATTTGTGCTTACAACCTTTTTCATTTGGTGAGCCACTAATACATATAAACTATAATTATGGTGCAAGATGAACAGGCTGTCAGGCGCTATTTGAAACATAAGCGGGAGCAAGACTTTCGCATTATCTATCAAAAGCACAATGACAAGTTATTTCGCCTGGCCATGCATATGCTCAGCTATAATCAACACTGGGCAAAGGATGCTGTTCAGGAAATGTGGATAGTAGCACTTCGGAAAGTGGACAAGTTCGAGTGGAGGTCTTCTTTAAACACGTGGCTCACAAGTATTTTGCTCAATATTTTGAAGCGGTATTATCCTAAAACTGCCGAGAAGCAAATGGTCTCAGAGGAACCCTATGGTGAATTTAACCTTGACATGCAGGACATTATAAAGTCTGTAAACACATTGAGTGATGGTTATAAGCAGGTTTTTGTGTTGCATGATATTGAAGGGTACAAACATCAGGAAATAGCCGAGATGCTGGATATTAAAAAGGGTACTAGCAAGAGCCAATTGTTTCAGGCAAGAAAATTATTAAGAAGTAAGTTATCTGAATTAAAAATAAGGTCATGATTGATGAAAACGAACTATCTGAGGAGGAAAGAGACCTTTTTGAAAAACTTAAAGGTATAAAGCCACCTATAGAAATGGAAGAAGAAACAATATCAAAATTGAAATCAGAAGGACTGATTCAATCTCATAACAAAATGATTTGGGTTTATCGGGTAGCAGCTGCATTAGCATTTTTCGTACTTGGCTATGCTGTATTCCCGTATTTAAATAGCAGTGAAGAGCCTGATTACAACTACATGCTGGTCTTGTATCAGGATACTAATTTTAACCCAGGGCCTCCTGAAGAGATGTTTGATGAATACTCACATTGGATGCAGAGTATCTATCAAAATGGAATGGCCATTGACGGTCAGGAAATGAAGCAACCATCACTATTGTTGGATGGCGCTGACGTTAGTAACAATGCAACAAGAACAGTTGGTGGATACTTTGTCCTTAGTGCCAGTTCGCAAGATGAGGCAGTCAAAATAGCCCAATCGAGCCCACATCTAAAATATGGCGGTACCATTGAAGTAAAGGAATTTATGATAAGATAAACTCAAAATTATGAAAACAACAAACTCACTTGGGAAGATAATGGCTGTAGCCATTTCGTTCCTTTTAATCAACCCTGTTTCTGCTCAGGAAAAGCAGTTTGATATTAATGACTATCAATGGCTGGTTGGTCATTGGGTGGGAGACGGTTTTGGAGGAGTATCAGAAGAAATGTGGGCTCCAGCTGTTGATGGAGTAATGATGGGCATGTATAGAAATGTGCAAAATGGGAAAGTCTCTTTTTACGAATTTATAAACTTATCAAAGGAGGGTATGCGGTTGAAGCACTTCAAATCTGATCTCGTAGCATGGGAGGATAAAGAAGAAATGGTAAAATTTGAACTCCTGGATTATGATGATAATACGTTGGTCTTTGATGCCTTAAAAATCACCAGAATTGATAACGACAATATGAAAATGGAGCTAAAGTTGAAACAGAATGGTACTGTTTCGACTGAGGTCTTTAAGTTTTCAAGAAAGAAATAGCCTATTTTCTCAGCTTCTGCATGACTTTGTTTGCAAAAACAAAGTCATCAAACTCCTTCACTCCAGAGTGCATGATGTCATCTTTGTTGCCTTCCCAAAGTTTATGACCCTGATAAAGGAACATTATCTTTTCGCCAATACCCATAACTGAGTTCATGTCATGAGTTACCACAACAGTTGTGGTATTATATTCTTCAGTGATCTCTAATATAAGATCATCTATCAAAATAGAAGTTTGAGGGTCTAACCCTGAATTAGGTTCATCGCAAAACAGGTATTTGCTATCATTGACAATTGCTCTGGCAATGCCAACACGCTTTTGCATACCACCACTGATCTCTGAAGGCATTTTTTTGTTCTGCCCTTGAAGGCCTACACGTTCCAAGCAGAAGTTTACCCGATCAAGCTTTTCTGCCAAGGGCATCTTGGTGAGTACATCTAATGGAAACATCACATTTTGCTCTACGGTCTTCGAATCAAACAAAGCACCACCCTGAAAAAGCATGCCGATTTCTCTTCGAACTTCTGTTTTATCATTTCGGGAGGCA
>NZ_SMLV01000422.1:0-29312 GCF_009711525.1 Fulvivirga lutimaris | reverse complement strand
CCATGCATTTTAATAAAACAGACTTACCTGTTCCACTCGATCCAATGATTAGGTTTGGTTTGCCTTTTTCGAATGTTCCAGAAATCCCTTTAAGAACTTCCTTTCCGTTAAATGCTTTGGCGATATTTTCTACTCTAATCATTTATAGTAACAATTGTGCTAAAAGATAATCCGCCAATAAAATAGCAATTACACTTTGAGTTACTGCGGCAGTACTGGCTTTACCTACTTCTAAAGAACCACCAACAGTATAGTATCCTTTAAAAGAAGAAATAGAGGCCACTAAAAAAGCAAATACAACAGATTTTATAAGTGCAAAAGTGACAGTGTATGGGTTAAACTCGAAACGGATACCATAGATGTATTCGTAAGGAGTTATTACCTCAGTTAAAACACCTGCCAGATAGCCACCAACCATGTTGAGCAAACCAGCTATAATCACTAAAACAGGATATGTAAGCAAAGACCCTAATATTTTAGGTAACACAAGATAGCTCGTGGAGTTGATTCCCATTACTTCTAAAGCATCTATCTGCTCTGTAATTCTCATCGTACCTAATCCACTGGCCATACTAGAACCCACTTTACCAGCATAAATAACTCCGATAATAGTTGGCGCTAGCTCAAGTATAGTCATATCTCTGACCACTAAAGAGATAACATAGTCCGGAATTAGGGGGCTTATAAGATTGTAAGCCGTCTGAATGGTAGTTACCGCACCCATAAAGAAAGATACCAGAGATACCAGAAATATGGAGTTGATTCCAATATTCATGGCCTCATCAATGGTAAGCTTAAAGTAGGTTTTAAAACTCTCAGTATTAACGAACAGTTTACCTAAAAAAATAAAATACTTCCCGAGTGTTTCCATTCAATAGTTTAAAATTAACCGATTTATCATATGTTATTTAGTGTTAAATCAGCCAACTTGCGAAAGTTAAACAATAATACTACAAATGATTTTGTTCCTAAATCGTTTTAATTGATAATCTCAGAATAAACATGAAAAAACTAGCAGTAATTACTGGTGGCACCAAAGGAATAGGCAAAGCATTGATTGAGAAGTTTGCTGATCAGCAGTTTGATATTATAACCTGTTCCAGAAATGAAGAGGATTTAAAAGAGCTTTCAAATGAAGTTTCTTCAAAGTTTGGAGTCAGTGTTCATACGTTTAAAGTAGATATGAGTAAGAAGAATCAAGTCCTTGGTTTTGTCGATGATATAGCTAAAATATCAGCACATGTTGATGTGTTGATCAATAATGCTGGTTTGTTTATACCAGGAGCAGTCCATGAAGAAGAAGATGGTGCTCTTGAGCAAATGATTGATACTAATCTATATAGTGCATATCACCTAACGCGTGGGTTGATACATGGAATGAAGTCTGAAAAATCGGGGCACATTTTTAACATCTGTTCTACTGCTTCGTTCGTACCTTATGTTAATGGAGGGTCATACTGTATTTCCAAATTTGCTATGCTGGGTATGAGCAAGGTTTTGAGAGAGGAAATGAAAGAGCATAATGTTAGAGTGACATCTATTATGCCAGGAGCTACTTTTACAGCTAGCTGGGAAGGTGCTGACGTCCCGGAAGAACGGTTTATGAAATCTGAAGACGTAGCTGATGCAGTTTTTAATGCATACACTATGTCTGATAGAACAGTTATAGAAGAAATAGTAATGAGACCACAATTAGGTGACCTTTAGTGGCTATTGAATTTGAACTTTCAATGACGAAATCGGTTATCTTTGTATCGTAAAAAGAAATTAATTTGGACACGCAAGTAATCAAAGCAAAGCAGTATTGTAATTCACTTACAGGCTATTCAAGACGCAAGACGAGAGAGGTAGTTATTGGAGATGTGCCTATGGGTGGAGATAACCCCATCAGGGTTCAATCTATGACCACGGTCGATACCATGGACACTATGGGAAGTGTGGAGCAGGTGCTCAGAATGGTGGAGTCTGGCTGTGAATATGTACGCATTACTGCCCCAAGTATTAAAGAGGCACAAAACCTTGATGAGATAAAGAAGGAATTGGCCAAAAGGGGCTGCAATGTTCCTTTAGTAGCTGATATTCACTTCACCCCAAATGCTGCTGAGCTAGCCGCTAAAATAGTAGAAAAGGTTAGGGTTAATCCTGGGAATTACGCTGATAAAAAGAGATTTGAGGAGATTGAGTACACAGATGAAACCTACAATGCTGAGCTTGAAAGAATAAGGGAAAAGTTTACTCCGCTTGTCAAAATTTGCAAAGAGAATGGCACTGCGATGAGGATTGGTACTAACCATGGCTCTTTATCTGATAGAATATTAAGCAGATATGGAGATACGCCACTTGGTATGGTAGAATCTGCTTTGGAATTTTTAAGAATTTGTGCTGATCTTGACTATCATGATATTGTACTTTCTATGAAAGCGAGCAATACTCAGGTAATGGTGCAAGCTTATAGATTGCTTGTTCAGAAGTTAGATGAAGAGGGCTTTGAGCCTTATCCGTTGCATCTGGGAGTTACAGAAGCTGGAGAAGGAGAAGACGGTCGTATAAAGAGTGCTGTCGGTATTGGTACATTGTTGGAGGATGGTCTTGGAGATACTGTTAGGGTATCATTAACCGAAGAGCCAGAGTTTGAGGCACCTGTGGCTCAGATCATGGTAGATCGTTATTTGAATAGATCTCTTGAAACTAAGATTAAGCCCGTTGGTAACTTGCCGATTGATCCATTTAGCTACTCCAGAAGGGTGACCCATGAAGTGGCCAATTTTGGAGACTCCAATGTTCCAAGAGTTATAGCAGATCTAAGTCGGGTAAGGATTGAGGACTATAAAGACCTTAAACAAATCGGGCATTTTTATTTGCCGGAGCTTGATAAGTGGAAAATGAATGACACTGGTGCGGACTATGTCTATTCCGGTAAAAACACTATTCCATTCATGTTGCCTAATGGGCTAAAGGAAATAGTGGATTATGATGTTTGGAAAAACTCAAATGATGCTAATAAACTTCCATTACTAAATGCCAATGAATTTTTAAGCGGTGATAAACTGCATTCAATAATCAACTTTGTGCTGGTTGAAGCAGTTGATTTATCTGATGAGCTGATTTTAAAATTGAAATCATCAGAAAATGTTGTGGTGGTTTTTGAAACCACTGAGCAGCATGCTCTGGCTGCAGTAAGGAGAGCTTTCTTTGAGTTTATTGAGCAAGGTGTTCAAACACCGGTAGTAATTAAAAGGGCCTATGCTAAAATCAGTGAAGATCATCTTCAGATTTATTCAGCTACAGATATTGGCGGTTTGCTTATTGATGGTTTTGGAGATGGAGCAATGCTTGGCACAGAGCTCAGCGCTCCAGGGTTAGATAAGGAAAATCAGCTTGAGCTGGTTAACCTTTATAACAAAACCACTTTCGGTATTCTGCAGGCAGCACGTACCAGAATGACCAAAACGGAGTACATTTCTTGCCCGTCTTGCGGAAGAACATTGTTTGACCTTCAAGAGACTACAGCTATGATTAGAAAGCGCACAGATCACTTGAAAGGCATTAAGATAGGTATAATGGGTTGTATTGTTAATGGCCCGGGTGAGATGGCAGATGCCGACTATGGTTATGTAGGGTCAGGCAAAGGAAAAATTACACTTTACAAAGGTAAAGAGGTGATGAAGCGTGGTGTACCTTCAGAAAAAGCTGTTGATGAATTAATAGAAATCATCCGTCAGGATGGCAATTGGATTGAATTGGAAGAAACGACTAATTAAGATGGAGAATAGCAAAGAGACAAATCAGAGTGAGGATAAAAACTCCCTGAAAGATTACTTTCAACTAGGAGAGGTGGCTGGATATTTCTTTAGAAAAAAGGACCCAAACAGGCCTTCAAATTTTAGTATCAAGTCCATGCACGTTATCAATAAAATCTCGATGAGCGTATTTCTCATTGGTATTATTTACTTAATAATAAAGCGTTTGTTTTAGTGGATATTGAATTCTACAGAGAGTACTGCCTCAAGAAGCCAGGTGTAACAGAAAGCTTTCCTTTTGATAATAACATACTAGTATTTAAGGTAATGAATAAGATGTTCGCGCTCTGCGATGTAGATTTATTTACCAGTGTAAACCTAAAATGTGATCCTGAGTGGTCAGTACAACTTAGAGAACAATATGATGGCATTAATCCGGGCTATCATATGAATAAAACACATTGGAATACTATAGAGATGGATGGAACCATTCCTGATAAATTATTTTTAGAGCTAATCGACCACTCTTATGAGCTAATAGTGAATAGTTTACCAAAAAAGGTAAAAGAGGAGTGGTCAAAACTTTGAAATGATTCCTCTTTTATTTCGGAACAATCTTTTTATTTCCCTGTTAAAATTTGCTGAATCATTGAATGCAATTAAAGCTTAATATGTATCCAGGAGTTAAATACACTTTTTTAAAGGCATTACTGGGCCTCGTCCTCTTTTTTCTTTCTAACAGCACTTTGGCAATACAGCAGAACAAAGCCACGCTTTCCGGCTATGTTAAAGATGCAAAAACAGAGGAGCCGTTGATCGGTGCTACTGTTCAGCTGGTTGGTACTAACACTGGGGCTGTCACAGATTTAGACGGTTTTTATCAAATTGAAAATATAGAACCACAGACCTATACCATCGCAGCTTCTTTTGTCGGTTATAAAACGCAAAATGTTTACAATGTGGTTATCCGCTCTGGAGGTAACCCCGACCTGAATTTTGATCTTGAGGAGACAGCTGAAGAGCTGGAAGGTGTTGAGATTACGGCTAATCCATTTGAAAAACTACAGGAAACACCACTGTCAGTGCAGCGCTTGTCTCAAGAAGAGATAGCGACATATCCTGGCGGTAATAATGACATTGCAAAGGTTGTTCAGTCTTTACCAGGAGTTGGTGGTTCTGTGGGCGGCTTTAGAAATGATGTGATTATTAGAGGTGGTGCACCCAATGAAAATGTTTATTATCTGGATGGAATCGAGATTCCGAATATCAACCACTTCTCAACCCAAGGTAGTGCTGGTGGACCGGTAGGTTTGCTTAATGTTTCTTTTTTCGAAGGGGTAACCCTTACTACCAGTTCTTTTGGTGCTCAATATGATAATGTGCTATCAGGTGTGCTGCAATTTGATCAACGCAACGGTAACAATCGAAATTTCAGGACTAATATCAGAGTAAGTAGCAGTGAAGCTGCCTTAACACTTGAAGGGCCTCTTTTTAAGAATGGCAAGGAGCAGAGCAGTACGTCTTTTATTGTTTCAGCACGCAGGTCTTATTTGCAACTTCTTTTTAAGATGATAGATCTACCATTCCTGCCAGATTACTGGGACTATCAATATAAGATCAACCACAAGATTGATGACTACAACGACCTGACCATTACTGGTGTTGGTTCAATTGATGATTTCTCGATAAACGTTCCCGATGATTATGATGAGGAGCAGCAAGCCACATTGGATCAGCTGCCTATTATAAAGCAATGGAGTACCACGGCAGGGGTTAGTTGGAAGAGAAGATTTAAGAATGGACAAGGCTTTATGACAACTGCCTTAAGCACTAATATTCTGAATAATGACTTTAAGCAATATAGAGAGCCAGCCACGGAAACAGATTTGTACTTGACCAATGTGAGTCAGGAGCAAGAAACTAAACTCAGGTATAATTATACCAGGTTTGCAGATGCCTGGACACTGTCTTCAGGTGCTATTATTCAGAATGCAGACTACTCCAACAATACAGAAGACATAGTCAATGGTTTTCAATTCAGTAATGAACTGAATTTCTGGAGGTATGGTCTTTATTTTCAAGCATCAAGAAATTTCTTTAGTGAAAGGCTAGGGATTTCAGGTGGACTCAGGTTAGATGGTAACTCCTTTACGGAAAATGGAAATGACCTAAGTACATTAAGTCCGAGATTTTCTATATCATACAAGTTAGACACTGAAGGCAAATGGACGGCTAATGCTTCTTTAGGTAGGTATTTTAAAATACCTCCTTATACCATTCTAGGTTTTATTGACAATAATGGCGTTTACGCTAACAAGGATGCTGAATACATACAAAGTGATCATGTTGTAGCAGGAGTGGAGCACTTACTAACACCTACTACCAGAATATCACTTGAAGGCTTTTATAAAAAGTACAGCGACTATCCTGTTTCTGTAACTGATAGTGTTTCGTTAGCAAATTTAGGAGGTGATTTTTCGGTTTTAGGGAATGAGCCTATTTTGAGTGTCGGACTAGGAAGAACATACGGCCTTGAGTTTTTAATTCAGAAGAAGTTTACCAAAAACTTTTATGGTATTCTGGCATACACGCTCTATAAAAGTGAATACACTGCCTTTGACAAAGACACCTATATATCATCAACCTGGGACAATGGCACGCTATTGACATTTACCGGAGGCTATAAATTGGGTAGAAACTGGGAGATAAGTGCCAGAGTCCGGTATCTGGGTGAAACACCTTACGCACCAGTAGATCAGGCCGCCACCTTGGCAAATTATCCGGCTATAGTTAGAGATTATTCAAGACAGGGGACTGTAACACTCGATCCTTTTAATCAAACCGATTTAAGAATAGATAAAAAGTGGAATCTTAAGGGATTCACATTTAACCTTTTCCTTGAATTACAAAATTTATTCTCTCAGCAAAGTCCTTCAGAACCTACATTTGGCTTGACCAGAGATGATGATGGGAATATCATTCAACCGAGAACTTTAAAGCAAATAGAAGATTTAGATGCCAGTTCTTTGTTGCCTTCTATTGGGTTAGTATTTGATTTTTGATTCCGAAAGATATGGCTCTGTCCTGTTTAAGCCAATTTATGCTGATAGGCATATTTTATTAATGCCACTATATTAGAACATTCGGTTTTTTTGAGGATATTCTTTCGGTGAGTTTCTACGGTTCTTTCACTAATGAATAGTATATCGGCTATTTGCTTGGTGCTGTACTCCTTAACTATAAGCCTTACTATTTCTTCTTCTCGCGGGGTTAATACAGAATTGTCGTTGTCATCAATCCCCTGAATGAGTAGGTCTGCAATATCATCGCTTAAAAATTTCTTGCCCCCTGTCACTTTTGATAACGCCTTCAATATACTTTCATGCGAGTCACTTTTTAAAACATAGCCATCAATACCCTTTTTAAGAAGGTCTTTTACAATATGGGAGTCATCGTGCATACTCAAAACGATCACCTTTAAATCGGGAATTACAGACTTAGCAATTTGAATCAGCTCACTGCCGTCCATTCCATCCATTTGATAGTCGGTAATTAAAATATCATAGTCATTGTTAATGAGGAGTGTTTGTGCTTTTTCCGCATTATTAGCAGTATCAACCACGGAGTAAAGCTCTGATGAATTAATCAGGTTCTTAGTGCCTTCCAGCAATATTTGATGATCATCAACGAGTAAAATCCGGTATTTTTCCATGAGCTTCAGTCGTTGAAGATATCGATTATCAAATAGTTTCACAATACAACTTTTTGTATCTAAGCTATTTTACTCCTCCCAGAATCGGAATCCCTTCTGGTAGGTAATTTGCAATACCTATAAACAGGTATAGATTTATGTATTGGTCAGATTTGAAATAAGGTTTGATATTGGTAGGTCAATTAAAATCGAATTGCCTTTTTTGTTGGGAATGGAGTTGATTTCACAATGAGCATTGATTAGACTTAGTCTGGTATTTATATTTCTCCAACCATTACCTTCACCATTTTCAAGCTTTCGCTTATCAAACCCTGACCCATCATCTTCAATTGATAACACCAGCTCGTTATCATGACCCGTAATATCAATCACTATTTTGTTGGCATCCCCATGTTTCAAAATGTTTGAAATAAACTCCTGAATTATCCTGTAGATGGAGATTTGAGCAACCTCATTTAATTGAGGCGCATCAAGATGACTAAACTGAACTTTGACCTTGCCTGCTCTATTAATCTTTATTACTAATTCCTCTATTGCGCTTATCAAGCCCTCTTTAACCAGTGTCTGAGGCATCAGGTTAAAGGCAATATTTCTTATCTCGGTATGAATATCTTTTAACAAAGACCGTGAGTTCTCATACAGGCCGTCCTGTTTCTCAGCATCGTTTGTTGTTTTTAAAGATTGAATATTCACTTGCAATGCAGCTATTAACTGCCCCATGCCATCATGAAGGTCTGCGGCAAACCTTTTTCTTTCTTTTTCCTGAGACTCAACAACTGCAGTCATCTGTGCCTCTCGCAGCCTTATTTTCTGTTCTTGAGCTACTGCATGTTGCTTTTCAACTTCTCGCTTTCGCCAAAGGACAATACTAATAATAGTCATTATTAAAATTAATATTAAAGCAGTTAGAAGAATAGTGTTACGTTGTAACTCAAGGTCTTTGGCTTCTAATTCCGCTGCTTGAAGAGCAATTTTTTGCTCTTTTTTCTCCGTTTGATATTTGACTTCTACTTCAACAATCTGCTTTGATTTTTGCTCTTCATATAACACATCTTTGAGGCTATCATATTTGCTAAGAAAAGCCGAGCCAAGTTTAACATTGCCTAAAGCAAAATTATTCTCGGCTAATTCATAAGTAGCTTTCAATTGAAAATCAAGTGCATCTAGTGATACTGAACTTTTTAAAGCTTGCTGTGCCAACTCCAATGCCTTGGTATGTTGCCCTGATTTCCCGTAATTTTTCGAAAGCAATAAGGTGACATTTGTTATTTCAAACTGATTATCATGATCTTTATGTCCGCTGAGGGCCAAATTGTAGTACTCCTTAGCCTTACTGGTCTGGTTTAGGCTGTCAAAAGCAATTCCAATATTAGCGAGCATATATGGCTCATACCTTGAGTATCCCATATTTCGATAGCCATTTAGTGCCAATTCAGAATATTCTATTGATTCTTTAAAGCGCTTTAATTGTATCAACAGGTTCCCGATGTTCCCATTGGTAACAGTTTCACCAAATTCAGAACCTGCCAGTTTATAGAATTTTAAGGCACTTTCATAATACTCAAAGGACTTGTCGAAATCTTTCTGCTTTTTGTAAACAATACCAATATTGCCCAGAACCATTGCCGTATTAAATTCCTGTCCGTCAATAGACTCATATAATCTCAAAGATTTGAAATAATGATCCAGTGATTCAGGGTAATTTGATTTTTCGTCATAGACCAAGCCTATATTATTCTGTGCCCCGGCTAAACCGAGGGTATCATTTAACGAGATTTTTATATCAAGAACCTTTTGGAATAGCAATAATGCACTGTCCAAATTGCCTATGGCCTCGTAGTTATTTGCCAGACTATTGTATGATTGGGAAATGGCGGCCTGCGAATGTTGCTCAATCCCAATATTTAATGCCATGTTGGCAAAGTAAAAGGCGCTATCAATATCAAAATTCCTGTAATACCAAGCCAATTCATTTAAGGACTTTACCTGATCAAGTTGTGATTGAGTTGCTACTACTCTTTTTATACTATCTATTTCCTCTTGTTGGCCATGTGTTATTGAGTATGTACAAACCAATACAAGGCACAATAAAATTCTTTTCATATGTAGAATGGTAGCTTTCAAGAAACGAAAAAAGAGAATATATACCTAGTGCTAGGTATATAAATATACCACTTAATCGGGATTGAAAAGGTTTTTGATTTGAACCTATTTTGATTTTATCATTTAAACTATAAAACTATGTCTATCAGGTACTTAATTTTATCATTCATTCTAGTTCTACCGATTTCAGTTAGTGCGCAAAGCAATGCTTTGGGTAGGGGGGGAGAAAAAGGGAAGAACATCGAGTCTTTGGACCTTAAAAAGGATTTTGATGTAGTAGGCAAGGGGCTTATTAAAAAATCTGAGGTTGCTGGCATTGTTAAAGGAGCACTTCATTTCAAAACTATTACCTCCGATTATAAGCTGGTAGGTAAGGGACAAGGAAGGGAGACTGCAAAGGCCTGGGCAATTTTAGAGGGCGTTAGCGAAACAACATTACAAGAAATCTCTGATGAGTTTGCCGTGTCATTTTCAAAGAAGATTGAGGCTTTGGGAATTGAAATGAAGACTTGGGAGGAGGTTTCCTCAACTGATAACTTTCCTAAGGTTAAGGAAAAGGAAATGGAAAAAACAAAATCTACTCCTGCGACAGGACTTATTGAGATTAAAACTGCCAATGATGGTCCTCATATAAAACAGGTGATGGGTAACCCGGGTATTTGGGGTGCACTAGCCAAGGTTGGTAAGGAATTTAAAGGAAATGCCATTACATATGATATAAACATTGATTTTGCCAGGTTCGATATTGATGCAAAAAGGTGGAGAAGCCCCGGGTATGGTCCTGGATATGATTTTGTAACAACTTCAGCAGAAGCCAACGTTCTTCCTCAAGTTGGGATTGAAGCATATAATGGAGCTGGAGGCTTCGGCATGATGTCAACTAATTTAACCTTTGTAGGAAAATATGGTGAAGCAGGAACAATCAATTTGACTAAAAACATCTATGTAGTAGAAAATTATGCAACTGATATTGATAGCTATCAGGGGCAGATGCCAGAAAGAATGAAACGTATGTTCACTTTTAATACAGTTACTACAGGCACATTTGTAATCAAAGCGGATGAACAGAAATACAAACAGTTGGTTTTAGAAGCACTTGATGCATATTCTGATAATATAATTAAGCTTATTAAAACTCAAATCAGAAAGTAGTAATTAGCTCATATAAATACTAAAGGCACTGCAATAGAGATTGCAGTGCCTTTTTGTTTAAATAGAATGATAAAAGTAAAGCAATTTAATATGTGTGGCTTTTGCCTTGAGCCTTGATGAGTGTGATCTTTTTACGTTTACATTGAAAGTGCATCTACAAGCCTTATAAACAAGGTTTTAACGCTGATATAAATCTATCTTTTTCCTTTAAGTATTGATATTTAGGCCTTACCTTTATCGATTGGTGAATTGTATACAATTGACAGGGGAAAAATACGTTTTAACATTCCTGTCGTTGATAATCATTTGAATGGTCAGAATTAGGCAATATATAGTTGGCATTATTCTCGTTGTTGCGTTTAGCTCGTGTACACAACGAATGATCTGCCCTGCCTACCAAAGTGCCTTTATTCATGACAAAGCAACCTTAGATAGAAAATTCAGCTATTTTGGTGAAGACTCCATGCCTAAAATATTAGAGGCCAGCAAAGACAGACACCTTCTCATAGATCCGGTAACCTACCGTAAACGCATGCGCAGTTTACAGACGGTAGAAATGAAAGATATTTATCCTCAAAAGCCTGATTCGTTACTTTTTGATGACGAGTTTGCGTTAGCTGAACGTGAAACCAAGTCTGGTGATTTATATGATTCTGCAGCATTAGTAGCTGACAGACCTTTTGAGCCTGATGCCACCACATCTGCAAGTGATAGTGGTGTTTATGTGATCTCTTTAAAGAAGGAGAAGTTTAATATTGACCAAGAGCTTTACCTCTGGTACCTCAAAGATTTCCTTGTTTATCCTGATGTTAAGATACAAATGGAGCAGAACGCTGAAAATAATGAAGCTGCACAAAAGGAGTCTGGTGAGAAGAAAGGGTTTTTCAAGCGTCTCTTTGGTAAGAAGAATAAATCCGATAGCACTAAGTTTGATGTTGAGACATCTGCTACTGGCTTAGATGATGGAACTACCAAGAAGAAGAAATTTAGCCTGTTTAAGAAAAAGGATAAAAAGAAAAAAGAACCTGAAGAAACGGAAACTCTTGACGATCCTGCAAATACACCATCAAATGATGAAGATGATGGTGAGGAGGACTTTTAATATTAATGAAAGCCACCTTTTTATCCATTTCTCTTTTATTAATCCTTTTTACTTCTAAAAAAATTAAGGCTCAAAGCTTTGAAGCATATCTAATCGCAGGATTTGATGTTTCTCAAATTGATGGAGATAAGCTAAGTGGTTATAATAAGGGTGGTGGGGTATTTGGTGGAGCCACAGCCTTCAAATTAAACGATGAGTGGAAGCTACAACAAGAGATTACTTATTATCAGAGAGGAAGTAGAGCCACAGATCAGCAATTGAGTTTAGACAACTTTTCTATCAGGAGAGTAGACTACATTGACTTTTCACTTGTTGGACATCATTTATTTAATGACAAATGGAGTTTATTTGTAGGGGCTGGATATGGAGTCTTTATGAACGTAAAATCAGATGTTAAGGAAGATAAATCACTTTATAATGGCGACCTATTCCTAACAGCAGGACCACAATATGCATTATCAGAAGTACTGTCAGCAGCAATAAAACTACAATATTCAGTACTTCCGATTTTTGAAAATCAGGATGCCTATAACAACAGTATCAACCTGACACTGAGGTATAAAATGATTTCTAAATAATAAAGATTTGGTTTAGGCTACTCTTTCCTTACCAGCCTCCATTACAGCGTATTCCTTTACGGAATTGAATGTATTGGTATCAAGTGTGTCCTCTGCAGCACCAGTGTTTTCTGGTGTAAACTCTCCTTCTTTGTCCCACCACATTTTAGCATTTTGCTTAGATTCAGTTTTATCAACTTCAAATAAGTGAATATAAGAATCTGAAACTATCCATGGTTTTTCAACCGTGCTGTGCTTTTCGAAAATCATCTGACGCATTTGAGTCGCCATGTTATCATTTCCTTTGAAGTGAGAAACTGTGTAAGACATTGTCTCAGGCTCAGTCATTATGTTGTCCCAAAACTTTTTAGATTGTACTACCTGTGCTGTAGTTAATAGGTAACCGAAACCCTGTTCTACAGGCTCCTTGCTAATGCTACACTGTGCTTTGAATTGTTTTTTCTTTTTACCGAATAATGAATTGAGAAATGACATGTTTGTTGTTTTTGTTCTGAGTATTTGACCTACTTACTGTACGATCTTGAAACAGTAAAGTTACTTAAATTTTAAGGATTATCTGACTTATTTGCTAGTATACGCTCATATTGACCAAGAAAATCCTCCAATCGGGCAGCGGGTATCTTCTTGGCAATTATTTTCTTTTTATCATCCAACACGTATAATGTTGGAGTGGTTGTGGCATCATAACTCTCATGATAAGAGCCCGTGGCCGTTCTTGGACCGTTGACAGTTATCCAGTTGAGATTCATATCCTTTATGTACTTTTCCATCTTTACCATTGACGTGTCAGCGCTTACCGCAAATACTTCAACGTCAAAGTTGGTGCTGTTATAAAACTTGTTGAGGATGGGCGTTTCCTTTTTGCAGTGGCCGCAATCTGGATCAAAAAAGTAAAGAATGGTGTACTTGTTTTTAATGCCATACATGGATTTCATCTGCTTGTTGATATCCATCATCACCATATTGGGTGCCGTATTACCAATAAGGCTTAACCTTAATAAGTCAGCCCTATCTTTCAGATTCTTTTTTAATTGCTCGTTAGCCCAAAAGTCCATTTCTCCACTTGCGAAATAAATGTCATAAAGATTTACAAAAACCTCATCAAGGCCCATGATCTCTGGGTTTTGATATTTGAGGGTTGCTGTCCAAACAAGATATTTATAGGTGTCTGTGGTCTTTTTGGCTACTTCTGCCAGTTTCTTTATTTCAGCTGTTATAGTATCTGCCTGCTGGAGCAATAACCTGTCGAGATAGTCCTCTACTTTCTCTTTATAAATGCCTCTGCCTAACCTTAACAAAGAAGGATCACCAAGATCAAAATTGTCCCAAAAGTGATTGCGCATATACCAATAGCCAAACTCTTTAGGATCACTACCTTCAGTAGCTGGTGGAATGTCAATTCTTCTGTTGGCAAGAAATATTTTAGTAATTAGCTTATCAGGATGCTTGGCTATAATCTCATCCTGATGGGCCATGACTTTGTCATTTAGTACATCCAAAGCTTTTCTTGCTTCAGCTATTTGCTTGGGGTTGCTCGTGGAATCTCTAATTATAGCTACATGAGGCTCTGCTTCTTTGTTACTTTTTTGATTGAAGAAGATGTCTTCAAGAAAGAGTTGGTTTTCTATATCACCTTCTACTTTGAGATTGGCCATATAATCTTCAGTGGAAGTACTTAATTTGAAATTTTGATCATCACTGACCAAAAAATCAAATACTCGAGACTTGTTTAATACAAGGAAGTACATTCCTTCATCTAAAGCATTCTTTCCATCAAACTGAAAGTCACCTTTCGAATCTACTTTCGCAGTGTCCTTTACATAAGTGCTTTCGCCAAAGAAGTAACCCATGTAAACTGTAGTATCAGCTAGACCATCAATATGAAATTTAATTTCATACCCCTGGGCTTTTACTAAGCTGTTAAGACCAGTAAATAGAATAATAGTAAATAAAACTTTCCTCATCTTAAAACAATTCATGCAGCAAAGAAAACCAGATTTTTTGTAATTGGGTTCAATTATAATCGGTAAACGCCTTTAGACCAAAAATAATTGTCATAGTTAGACCAATGCAATAGATTTGCCGTTCATTCAAGACTATGTCAATACAGGTTCAGCAGCTCACTAAAATTTTCGGAGAACAGAAGGCTATAAATAATATATCCTTTGAAGTAGGGAAGGGTGAGATTCTTGGTTTTTTGGGACCTAATGGTGCTGGTAAATCTACCACCATGAAAATTACAACCTGTTTTTTACCCCCATCCTCAGGTTCTGTAAAAGTATGTGGTTTGGACGTGACTGAAGAACCACTTTTGATCAAATCTAAAGTAGGGTACCTGCCTGAGAATAACCCATTGTACCTTGAAATGTATGTTCGTGAATATCTGGCCTTTATTGGAAATGTACATGGTTTGAAAGGGAAGACTTTACAGTCGAGAATTGATGAAATGATTGCTTTATGTGGTCTAACCCGGGAGCAGAACAAAAAGATAGAGATGCTTTCTAAAGGTTACAGACAACGTGTTGGATTGGCTCAGGCATTGATTCATGACCCCGAAGTATTGATTTTGGATGAACCAACAACAGGTCTCGATCCTAATCAGATTGTTGAGATTAGAGCACTTATTAAGAAGATAAGCAAGGATAAAACTGTAATCTTCAGTACACATATAATGCAGGAAGTGCAGGCTTTATGTGACAGAGTGGTGGTAATAGATCGAGGTGAAATAGTGGCCAATGACAAAATAGAACAACTCAAATCTAAGCAGGTGGAAGTCGCTACAGTTTTGGTTGAGTTTGAAGAGAATATTGGTGTGGAGGGCTTGTTGTCAATTGAGGGTGTAATATCTGCTGACCACATCACTGAAAATAAAATTAAGATCAAGGCAACAACTGAGTCTGATATTAGACCGAAGATTTTTGCTTTTGCCTCGAAGCATAATTTCACATTGCTGGGACTTCAACAGGAAGAAGTAACAATGGAAAATGTATTTCAGGAATTAACCAAAAACAAGAATGTTTGAAATACTAAGAAAGGAGCTTAACGGATTTCTTAATTCATTGATTGCCTATATCGTAATCAGCGTTTTTTTAACAGGTATAGGCCTATTAATGTGGGTGTTTCCTGAAACATCGGTATTGGAATATGGGTATGCCGATATGGAAACCTTGTTTGCATTAGGGCCATATGTATTTATGTTTTTAATACCTGCCATAACCATGCGTATGTTCGCTGAAGAGAAGAAGGCTGGAACAATAGAGCTGCTACTAACAAAGCCACTTACTGACTGGCAAATTATATTGGGTAAGTACTTTTCAGGATTCTTGTTGGTGCTATTTGCACTTATACCAACGCTTGTCTATTACTATACTATTTATCAGCTGGGTAACCCTGTAGGTAATGTTGACACAGCGGGAGTTGTGGGCTCCTATATAGGTCTTGCACTTCTGGGAGGGGTGTTTACATCAATTGGTGTGTTCTCATCATTAATTACCACCAATCAAATTGTATCCTTCATAATAGCAGTATTTCTATGTTTCATATTCTACACAGGTTTTGAATCCCTGGCTTCTATCAATGTTTGGGGCGCAGCGTCTTTGTTTTTAGAGCAGTTGGGTATTGTATATCATTATAGAGCAATGAGTAAAGGATTGCTTGATACAAGAAATTTGATTTACTTTTTGAGCTTAATCAGCGTGATGTTAATGTTTACCAAATTTATTTTAGGAAGTAGGAGATGGTAAAATTGGACTCAGCAAAACTCGAAGATATTCTAAAATTACTGATTGGACTGGTGCTGATCATTTGGATCAACTTATTGGCCTCTTCATACTTTGGCAGAATAGATTTAACGGAGGAAAAGCGATACACCATTAAACCAGCCACTAAGAAGCTTTTAAGCGATTTAGATGATGTGGTAACCATTGAGGTTTACTTGGAGGGTGAGTTGAATGCAAGCTTTGAAAGAATGCAGAAGTCTATTAAGGAAACGTTAGAGGAGTTTAGGATCTATTCAGACAACAAACTTCAATATTCCTTTGTCGATCCCTCTTCTGCATTAAATGAGCAAGCCAGAGGTGAATTTATGCAAGGGCTTATGGCTAGAGGCATTCAGCCAACCAATGTTATTGATAAAAGGGATGGCAACAGGGTTGAGAAGTTGATATTTCCAGGCGCCATTGTATCCTATGGAGGTGTAGAGCAAGGAGTTATGTTGTTAGGAGGAAACAAGGCGGCCTCATCTGAAGAAAAAATCAATCAATCTATTGAAGGCATTGAATATAATTTGGCATCCACCATTCATGGATTAACCAGTATTGAAAGAAAATCTGTAGGGGTTATTAGAGGGCACGGTGAGCTGGATGAAGTGGAGATGGCAAGCTTGCTCACATCATTGGACGCTAACTATAATCTGAGTTTTATCGATGTTAATAAGCCTCTGCCTTCTGTGGGAGCTGTTTTGCTCGCAAAGCCAACGTCATCATTTACTGAGATAGAAAAATACAACCTAGATCAATATTTAATGAATGGAGGTAAGCTGTTCATGCTTTTGGATAAACTTCAGGCGAATATGGATAGCGCTTCCAGTGTGTCAAACTACTCTTTTCCCTATAATTTGAACCTTGATGATATGCTGTTCAAATATGGTATTAGAATTAATAATGATCTGATTCAGGATAATAGCGCTTCTAACTATCCTGTTAATGTTGGAAATTTTGGTGATCAGCCTCAGATTAAAATGATAAAATGGTGGTTTTATCCTATCATCAATCGCTATGGTGATCATGTGATTACCAGAAATATGGATGCCGTGATTGGTAAATTTGTGAGTACAATAGACACGGTAAAAGCAGATGGTGTTAAGAAAACACCACTTATGTTTACCTCAGAGTACTCAAGGTCTATGACCGCTCCAGTTAATGTATCACTTCAGGACCTCAGAAAAACCTTGACCCCTGAAATGCTCAATGAGGCTAATCTTCCTGTTGCCTATTTAATGGAAGGGGAATTTACATCATTATATAAAAACAGATTTAAACCTGAAGGAGTTAACGATCAGCAGTTTAAGGATCAAAGTGATACAGATGCCAAAATTGTAATCGTAAGTGACGGTGATATTGCTAAAAATGATGTAAATCCACGAACGGGAAGTCCTCAGCCACTAGGTTTTGACCCATTTTCTGGTGTGGATTATGCAAATCAGGAATTTATCCTGAATACACTTAATTACCTTGTTGATGATGAGGGGCTGATAACAGCTAGGAATAAGCAGATTAAAATTAGGCCGTTGGATAAAGTGAAGATTGGTAATGAGAAAACGAAGTGGCAAATGATCAATTTGGTACTTCCTATCATTTTGCTAATTGGCTATGGCGTTATTCGCTTTTATCTTAGGAAGAGAAAATATACTGGCTTCAAGACAGATTAATGCAACGAAAGAAAAACATACGCCTGATCATCGTTTTGATTGTTTTAGTGGCAGTCACAATAGTCACTTATTTCATTCAGAGTAATGATACCAATACCAGCATTGATAAAACCCTGTTTGTTTATCAAAATACAAACGAGGTTGATCGGGTAACTATTGAATCTCAAGGAGCTCAGGTTGATTTGAGTTTTGGAAACAATCAGTGGACTGTTAACGAAAGATATAAAGCAGATCCCCAACGTATCAGTGTTCTTTTTGCCATTCTCAAGCAAGTATCTGTGCGCAGAAAGGTTGCAAAAAGTCAGGAAGAGCAAATTACAGAGCGTTTTGCTAGCCAAGGAGTAACAGTATCCTTGTTTGAGCAAGGTCAACAGGTAAAGCAATTTATGGTACTTGGTGAGGAAGATAAAGGGCTTTCTTATATGACTAATTCTGAAGCAGATGAAAAGTACCTGGTTGAGATTCCTGGGTATAAGAGTTATCTTGCAGGGTTGTTTGAGCTGGATGCCAATGGCTGGCGAAATCCATTAGTGTTTGATATCAATTGGGCTAATCTGGTTTCTGTTCAGGCTGAGTATATAGGTAAAGAGGCCAATGGATTTACCATTGGGTTTGATAATCGAGATTATGGCATCGCAGGAATGCAAACGGACTCTTTAAAACTGACAGATTATCTTGATGATGTGTCATTACTGTATGTTAATGATTACCTTGCCGATGCCGAGGTTGAAACTTATAACGAATTGGCCAGTCAACCAAAAGCTAAAATCACAATTAAGGATGTTGGCAGAAATAACTATTCACTCACCATTTTTGATAAGGTACAAAATGGGGATTATTTGGTTTTAATTGATTCTTTAGATTACGCTTTGATGCAGGAAGGTCTTATCAACCGAGTAACAAAACCAAAGCAATATTTTAGGGTAAATCAAAGGCCGCAATAAAGTATTCACACGTTTCCTAAAAATGATTTTATTTTTAACTTTACCGAGCTTTAAAATAAACCACTTTAACTAACTTACATATAATGAAGTTTATTGTTTCTTCGTCTGTATTGCTTAAACAACTTTCAGGTATTAACGGTGTTATCACAACTAATCCTGTTGTTCCGATCCTTGAGAATTTTTTGTTTGAGATAAGTGAGAATAAGTTGGTGGTTACGGCTTCTGATTTGCAGACCTCAATGATCACTGAATTAGAAGTTGAATCTAAGGAGAGTGGCAACATTGCTGTTCCAGCAAGAATTCTACTTGAAACTTTAAAGAACCTGCCAGAGCAGCCTGTAACGTTCACTATTGATGAAGATTCTTACAGCATTGAAATAAGCTCTGATAATGGTAGATATAAGTTAGCAGGTGAAAATGCTACAGATTTCCCTAAAGTGCCAACGGTATCAGATGACTTTTCTGTAGACATGTCCACTGATGTGTTATCAAGCGCCATTAACAACACCATTTTTGCAACAAGCAATGATGAATTGAGACCAGCTATGACGGGGGTTTATATGAACCTTACAGATTCTAACTGCACTTTCGTATCTACAGATGGTCATAGGTTGATAAGATACAGAAGAGTAGATGTAGCTTCTGAAAATGGTAACGCTATCATTATACCGAGAAAGGCGCTCAATCTTTTAAAGACTACATTGCCTTCAGAGAATATCAATGTTACTGTAGAGTTTAATGTGTCTAATGCGTTTTTCAAATTCGGTAACATTAAAATGATATGCCGATTAATTGATGAGCGTTTCCCTGATTACGAAAATGTAATCCCACAACAGAATGACAATAAAATGACAATCGATAAAGGTGAGTTTTTGAGCTCATTGAAACGTATTGCCATTTATGCTAATAAAACTACACATCAGGTAAGATTAAAGATTACCGGTAGCGAGCTTCAGATTTCAGCGGAGGATTTGGATTTTGCTAATGAGGCTAATGAGCGTCTATCATGCGAGCATGATGGTGGAGATATAGAAATTGGTTTCAATGCTAAGTTCTTAATCGAGATGTTATCAAATCTTCATGCAAAGAAAATTGAGCTTCATCTATCAGAGCCTAATAAGGCGGGTCTGTTAACTCCGATAGAGAAAGATGATAATGAAGATATCTTAATGTTGGTAATGCCTGTAATGCTTAATAATTACGTTTAAGACAGCCAACTATAGCAAATAAAAAAGGGAACCAATTTGGTTCCCTTTTTTATTAAGAATATGTTAAATTAGATAACCGTTCCTGTTGCATCAATCTTAAATTCTATATTCAATTTAAAATCAACTGGTGTATTATCTACAGTGGCACTTGCCTCAATTGTCAACTCACTGTTTAATAAAATGTAGCTCTCTATAATATCAATTTGAGCTGCCGGAATATTATTAAAAGTAAAGTTAAATGCTGTTCCAGTTGTTAAAGCAACATCATTTAGTTCAAGTGAAACTCCAGTTCCCACTAAAGTTAGTGTTGCACTAGTAAGGTTAACATCTCCGTTTGGCGCTATAACATCACTTATGCTTCCGGTAATGCTCAAAATTTCAACCTCTGTAACGTCAACACCGGTTAAGGATGCGTCTATATCTTTAGAATCTGAGAAGGTAAGCACTTCACCTTCTGGTACGCTTACTGTGAATGATTCAGATGCCGTAAATTCTTGGGTGGTTGTTAATAACTCTTTTACATCATCGCTGCTACATGATGCAAAGACAAATAGAGCGAATATTATTAGAAGTAAATTGGTTTTCATAGCTGTTGAAATTAATGTTTATAGACAATGATTATAGACAAAGATACTGATTCAAGTTAAATAGTAACCGATGCTTTGACAACAAAGTAGATGTGGTAATTTTACTATACTACTTATGTTGCAAAAACCCTTTTCCATTTATCGGTCTTCGGCAGGTTCAGGTAAGACCTATACGCTAGCCAAATCTTATCTTAAACTTGCTCTTATGGGTAAGGGCAAGTTCAGGCGAATACTCGGTGTAACCTTTACCAATAAAGCCACTGAGGAAATGAAGCAAAGGATTATAAAATTCCTGACCCTTCTTAAAGCTGATGAAGAGAAGGGCCTGACTCAGGAGCTATGTGCAGAACTGGATATTAATGAGTCTACACTGAAAAGGAGGTCTAGTGAAGTGCTTTCGGAAATACTTCATAATTATAGCCGCTTTTCTGTTGTAACCATCGACAGCTTCTTCCATCAGGTGATAAGATCATTTGCCAGAGAGATGGGCCTGCAAGGCACTTTTTCTATTGATTTGGATACCGATAGTGTCATGCAGCAGGTCATAGACAGAATGCTCTCTGAAATTGGTGATGATGAGCATAAAGAAATTAAAAGCTGGCTCACTCAATATGCAGAAGAAAATGTAGAAGAAGGTGAGTCCTGGGATTTTAGGAAAGATATTGGTAAGCTGGCTAAAGAGGTTTTGAAAGATAACTTCAAACAATTCTCTGATAGGATTGTAGGTTTGGCTGACAATCCAAAGCAGCTTTTAGATATTAAAAAACAGCTTGACGTTATTCAGTTTGATTTTGAAAATAGTATAAAATCAATTTGCCTTGAAGCCATACAATATATTGAAAACAAGGGGCTTGAAATAAAAAGTTTTAGTAGGGGAACAGGAGGACCGGCAGGACTCTTTAGTAAGTTACTGAAATTTGAATGGGAGATAACTGACCCAAGAAGAGCAGCGGCCGATAACTTTGATGCATGGATAACAAAAACGAATACGCAAAGAGATTTCCTAGAACAGGTTCTTGGAGACTTTATACTTCCAAAGTACAATGAGCTGATTGATTTTTTTGACAATAATTTTATTCATTATCAGTCTGCACTAGAAGTCAAACGCTACTTCTACACTTTTGGTATTCTCAGCTATATCAATAAATACCTTCAAGTCTATAGAGATGAAAATGATGTAATGCTCATTTCTGATTTACCTGATTTTTTGAATAAAATTATATCAGACAGTGACACACCTTATATCTATGAAAAAGTAGGATCCCGCTTTGACAACTATTTGATTGATGAGTTTCAGGATACCTCCTCATACCAGTGGAACAATTTCAAGCCGTTGGTTAAAAATGCCACTGACCAGGGACAGTTCTGCATGGTGGTGGGTGATGCCAAGCAATCAATATATCGTTTCCGCGGAGGCGACTGGAAATTACTTCAGCATCAGGTTAAACACGACATAGGGGAGGTGCTAACCATAGAGAATAATTTAGATACCAACTGGAGGAGCAGTGCAAATGTCATTGACTTTAACAATGATATTTTCGAAAGGCTAAAACCGCTTATTCAGCACACTTATATAGATAATCCTTCAGAACTAATAGCCGCAAAAATGGAGGAGGTGCTTGGCAGTTTTAATGAGTCATTTCAAAAACTTCCTGAACACAAAGCCAAAGATCAGGGATTAGTTGAACTGAAGTTTATTGAGGTTGAAAGAGGAGCTGAAGAGGGTTTTAAGGATTTATCTATTGAATATACCATTCAAAAGGTTGAAGAGCTGCAGCAAGCTGGCTATGAGCTTAGGGATATAGCCATACTTACAAGAACAACACAAGAGGGAAAAAACATTGCCAGGGCTTTTATAGAGCATAGTACCTCAGAGAAGGCCATTGCTGGCCTCAGGTATGATGTGGTGAGTAAAGAAGCACTTTACTTAACAACCAGCCATGTGGTTCAGTTTATAATTTCGGTTATCAAATGGCTGCACGATGAAAAGAACAAAATAGAGCTGGCGCATTGGTTTAGCACCTATTTGAAATATTTAAAAAAATCAGTTGATGACGAGAGTGAACTGTACTTTCAGCTTAATAATTGGGCTGAAAATGTGCCCACTGATTTCGTTAAATTAAGACATCAATTAAAATCATTGCCGCTGTATGAGCTGGTAGAGGAGCTTTGCAGAATTTTTGAGCTTTCAAAAGTCAAAGAAGAATACACCTACCTTCAGGGCTTTCAAGATGCAGTTTTAGAGTATTCGAAAAATGAACGTGGTGACATTGCGGCTTTTTTAATTTGGTGGGAAGATGTAAGGAAGAATAGATCAATAATCGTTTCGGATGAAAACAATGCGGTTAAAGTATTGACCATACATAAATCCAAAGGTCTTGAATTTCCCGTGGTCATCATTCCATTTTTAAGCTGGTCATTGGATAAACAGAATAATGCAGTTGATAGTATTATGTGGTGCGAAACCATCGATAAGCCACCATTCAATTTAATGCCAATGGTGCCCCTGAAGTATGCAACAGCACTTCAAAACACGTATTGGGCCGATGAATATCATCATGAGAAATTAAAGAACCTACTTGATAACCTGAATGTGTTGTACGTAGCTGTTACCAGACCGGAATCAGCGTTGTATATAACGGCACCCAAAGGAAAAGAAGGTAGCCTAGGTCGGGTAAATGAGCTGTTGTACTCACTTGTGAAGGGGCAGGAGCAATGGGACGTTGAAACTCAAAAATATACTTTAGGAAGACTTCCTGATCCTATTAAGTCTGGCCGGAAGAGTAATGAAGTGACCCTGAAAGACTACAGCTCTCACAGCTGGAGAAGTAAAGTCCGCCTGCAAATGCGTGACTCAGCAAACCAAAACAAGGAGCATTTTAACGAGGCCGCTGCATATGGAATTAAGCTGCATGATGCATTAAGCAAGATACGCAATGCTGATCAGATTGATCAGTTTAAAGAACATCCCTTATTTTCTGATTTGAACAAAACTGTATTAGCACTGTCAGAGTATTTTGATAAGTCGTGGGAGATAAGAACTGAGGTGCCAGTATTGCTCCCTAATGGCGATATGCGAAGAATTGACAGACTGAATCAGAGAGACAACAAGGTGGTACTTATTGATTACAAAACAGGTAGTGAGCGTGATAAGGATAAATCGCAGATGCAGGAATATATGCGGCTTGTAAGCCAGATGATTAAAAAGCCTGTTGAAGGATTGCTTTTTTACCTGGAGAGTCAGGAAATATTGAAAGTGGAAGGAGGTCAGCATGAAGCATAAAACTTTTATTGAGGAGCTGGCAATTCGGATCAAAAATGAAAATAGCCAATTGGATAATGCTGTGGTTATTTTTCCAAATAGAAGAGCGGGACTGTTTTTTAGAGATGAGCTTTCTAAACTCATAGATCAGCCAGTTTTTATGCCGGAGGTATTTAGTCTGGAAGACTACCTTATGCAGTTTACCCACCTCGAGAAGATCGATACACTCGAAGCTATTTTTGAGTTATATGAGGTTTACAAAACCTTCCCAAATCGTAATGAGACTTTTGACAAGTTTTTCTTTTGGGGTGAAATGATCCTCAGGGATTTTGAAGAGATAGATCATTATCTGGTAGATACCAAACATCTGTTTACAGGTATTAAGTCTCAGAAGGAGTTAGATGAGGCTTTCTATTTCCTTGATGATGAGGATAAGGAAATTATCCAGTCGTTTTGGAGTAGCTTTCTGCCCGATACCACACAAACTCAGAAGCTATTTTTGGAGACTTGGAGAATATTGCTGCCTCTGTATGACGGGTTTAAAGAGAGGCTTAGGCAACAGGGCAGGGGCTATGGAGGGATGATCTACCGAACTTTAGCTGAGCAATTAGAAAAAGATAAAATTAAAACTGATAAGAAACTATATTTCGCGGGTTTCAATGCACTGACAAAAAGTGAAGAAGCAATTTTTAAATACTTTGTTAGAGAATGCGCTGCTGAAATAGTCTGGGATTTGGATGCTTATTATTTCAACGACCCGCAGCAGGAGGCAGGCACTTTTTTACGTGAGTATTCAAAAGACACATTGTTGGGCAAGACCTTCCCTAAAGATGCTCCGGCACTGATTGATTCTGAAAAAAGGATGACCGCAACGGGAGTTTCACTTGAAGTTGGTCAGGCTAAGGCACTTGGAGAGGTATTGGCACAAATAGCACAATCACCTGATTTTGAACCTAAGAAAACAGTGGTGGTGCTGCCTCAGGAGCATATGCTGTTTCCAGTATTACACAGTATTCCTGATGAGGTTGAAAAGGTAAATATTACTATGGGTTATCCGCTGAAGGATACTTCCATATATAGCTTGCTCGAAAGTGCCCTTGACCTGCAGAGGCTTAGAAAGGAGAGTGAGATTAAAGGCGTTAGCTTCTATCACCGTCCTGTTCAGGAGCTTTTACTTCATCCGTTGCTCAATGTAGTAGAGGAGGAGAAATCAATCAAATGGATAGAGGAGATTAAAAAGCGGAACAGAATAGTCATTCCTGCAAGTGAATTTGACTTTGAACATGAACTGCTAAAGCAGCTGTTTAAAAAGTCAGAGCAGCCAATGGATTATGTGTTACGTTTACTGCGCTCGTTATATGACTACTGGCAGGACAAGGATAAAGAACTTGAAGTAGAATTTATCAGCCGCTTTTATGAGCAAATGCAACAACTCGAGCGAATGATTGGTGACAAATCAGAAGCACTGACCTTTGAGTTTTTTACAGCACTGTTCAAACGACTGGCACGCAGTTTTAAAGTACCCTTTACTGGTGAGCCACTTGATGGACTTCAGATCATGGGGATCCTGGAGACTCGTAATCTGGATTTCGATAAAGTTTATATCCTCAATATGAATGAAGGCAGCTGGCCTGCTCAGCCTCGAAGAGGTTCATTTGTGCCTTATAATATTCGAAGGGCGTTTGATTTGCCTGTTTATGAGAACAATGATGCCATGTATGCCTACTTGTTCTACAGGCTGCTGCAGCGGGCTAGTGAGGTTCATTTTTATTACAATACAGTTTCTGAGTTCAATGTCAATGGTGAGATCAGCCGGTTTGTTCGTCAGTTAGAGGTGGAGTCTAACCATAAGATTGAAAGGAGCTTGCTTTCAAATCCCGTGAAAACTCAGACCATTAATCCTATCGTCATTCAAAAAACACCGGAGGTATTTAAACGAATGGCTCGATTTACATCAGGTTATGAGGGCATTGATCAATCGAAGCTGACACCATCAGCGCTTATTGCTTATCTCAATTGCAGGTTGAAGTTCTATTTTAAATATGTGGCTAAGCTTTATGAGGCTGATGAGGTGCAGGAAGATATGGACGCTGCTGTATTTGGCAACATCCTGCACAATGCCATGGAGATTCTTTATGGTGAGTTTACCAAAAGAGAGAAACGGGATGTTATTCATAAACAAGACTTTTTCCTGCTTGAGGCAGGTGTTGATGGTGCACTGGAGAAAGCTTTTATGAAGCATTATCATGTTGATAAAAAGGATAAGTTCAAACTGGAAGGCCGTACGATCATAGCTGCAGAGGTGCTTAAGAAATTTGCTCATCAGATATTGAAACATGATAAACAATATGCGCCCTTTAAGGTGCTTGGACTGGAGGCCAGTACCAGAGAAGGTTATCACCTCGAATTTCCTGTTAAGTCAGGAGATAAGGCGATAAAGGTCAAAATCAAAGGAATTATTGACAGGATAGATTTTAAAGATGGCAAAGTGCGGGTTATCGATTACAAAACAGGTAAGGATGAAAAGGAGTATGATAGCATTGAAGCCTTAAAAGAAAGAAAGGATATCAATAAAAATAAGACCATTCTACAGGTGTTTTATTATAGCTACCTGTACTGGAAAAAGTTTGGAGATGAGCATATGATAGAACCTGGGATATTCAATAGCAAAGATTTATTTAAAGAAGATTTTAGCTGGCGGGTGATCAACAAAAAGGGCAAATCAGAGCTTTTGGACTTTAGACCTCTAGCAAAAGAGTACGAATCATTTTTAGAAGAAATGCTCACGGAAATCTATAACCCAGAGGTGGTGTTTGATCAGGTAGAGGATGAAAAGGTTTGCACCTATTGTCCGTATATTGGTATTTGTGGGAGGTAGACTTTAACCGTCATTCCTGAGAGCGCAGCGAGTCAGGAATCTGTGATTATCATTAAAAATCTTGAATTTCGTCAAATAGATCCCTTTTTGAAGGATTGAATGAAACTATAAGATTTTCTTTCCATTCTCTTTTCCATTTCTTCATTTGTTTTTCTCTAAGAATTGCAGATTCTATGCGTTCAAAAAATTCGTAATAGATGAGATCATAACATTTGTATTTTATGGTAAAGTGGCTTCCTTCCTGGTTTTTATGCTGATAGGTTCTTGCATTTAGATTTGAAGTGACTCCAATATAAAGCACTGTTCTGGTTTTGTTAGTCATAATATAGACATACCCACCTTTTGCCATCTAATGAAAGTAATAAATTTAACAGAGATTCCTGCCTGCACAGGAATGACGATGAAACTTAGATTGGTCACTCCATTTCCACCTTTCAATACTGAGCGTTAAGTACTAGCAATATTTATAAATACCGATATTCCTGAGCACTGAACAATTACAATGCGCATATCACCATATTCATTAGAACCGTCATTCCTGAGAGCGCAGCGAGTCAGGAATCTAATCATGGAGATACCTCAACCCTTCAACCCTTCACCATCAGTCATTTCCTGCTGAATATCCATAAGTGAATTCAAAAGCTTCACTTCTTTACGAATGGCCATTTTAATAGAATAGCCAAATATGGCAGCTGCTAATAAATATGAAAGCGCTAATAAAATAATCTGCGTCTGGGTAAAATAGTTTCCAAATTCAGGCAGAAGGATATAGAAACCGACTGTATAGGCTATTAATATGCCTATTGTTACAGACCCGTGTATTTTCTTTCGGTAAGTATAGAAGCTCATGTAGCTTTTATTAACGGCAAAAGCAGTATCACTCAAATCTATTTTAGTGGAGCGATAAATACTGTGGAATTCAATCAGAATTCTTAACATCAACCCGCCAATCATTAATGCCATACCTATATGACTTAGCACTTCCTGAAGTGGGGCAACATATATAAAGAACAGGCAGATGCCCACCAGGGTGACCACCAATACTGCTGTATTACCAACGTGCATGAGCACGGCACTTCTCATCTTTTGTTGGGCCGCAGCAACAAGATCTTTAGCACTAACAGTTTGTTTGGCGCTGTCCTTTTTAGCAGCATCCCATTGCCCCTTAAAATCGTCTAATATATCACTCATTTTTTAACTTCTCTTTTAAGCTTTTTTTGATTCGATGGATCTTTACTCTGAGGTTACTTTCACTTATTCCTACTACATCAGCTATTTCCTTATATTCCAGTTCGTCCAGCACCATCATTATTATTAACCTGTCAATTTCGTTTAATTGGCCAATGGCCTGATATAGTTCTTGATGTGCATCACCATGATCTTGATGTGAACTATCCTGACTTAGTAGCTTGCTATTTTGATCGAGAGGAACCTGATTTTTAGTTTTACTATCCCTGATGTACTTTAGACAGGTGTTCATCGTAATTCTGTAAATCCATGTTTTATAACTGGAGGTACCCTTAAAGTTATCCAGAGACCTCCAGGTGTTGATGAATGTTTCTTGAGCAAGATCTTCAGCCAATTCTCTATTCCCTTTCATAAAGCCAACACAAACGTGATGAACCATCGGGTAGAATTCAGCATAAAGCCGCTCAAAGAGCACATTGTTATTGGACATTCTTTTTTAAATAATTGTTGATTTGTGAATAAAGCCACTCTGGCTGATCAAACATGATAAAGTGCCTGCTATTTTCTGCAAGGTTTATGGTTTTGTTATTCAAGTTAGCATATTGATTTTCAAAAGTCTGTTTCGCCATATCTGCTGTTGGGAAAGTAGCCCCAAGAATTAAAGTCTTTACTTCAATATCAGCAAGCGTTGGCCGTAAATCTAATTTAAGCAAATCTGTATAGCCATACACATAAGTCTTACGATCAGCAATCACTGACCAGTTGGCCAGTTCTTCTATTTTGCTCTCCGTATTGGTCATGTTTTTTGCCATGTTAAAGGCCACTTCTTTGAACTTATCATCAGACATATTAAGCATCTGATTATTATAGGGGCTGTCATATTGCAAAGCACTGGCAGGCACATTGGGCATCATCAAATCACGCATACATGGCAAGGCATCTACCAAAATCAATCCGGTGACTTCTGGTTTGAGTTCAGCGGCAAGCTCAACGGCCAGATTCCCACCCATGCTATGACCAATGATCGTTAGGTTTGACAGCTTTTCTTTTTTAATGTAATCTATTAGCTGCTGCTTGATAGGTGCGTACCAGGGAGTTCCAATAGGTTCTACCCCGTTAAACCCTGCATATGAAACAGTGTGCGTTTGATAGGAGGAGGGTAGGTTTTCTATCGTTTCATTCCAAACTGATCCGGGACTGGTAAATCCAGGTAAGAATAAGATGGGATCTCCTTTACCGTGTTTTTCTATTTGGATGGCTGATTGGCTGTAATCAAGTCCTGAAAGGAGTAGCGTAGTGAATAATAATATCGATTGTCTCATTGTCTTACTGTTTTAAATTTCCCCTTTGATCCAAAAAGACTGAGATTGTTACAATGGATGAAAAATAAAGATTAATCTGGTTCTAATGATTCGATATTATTATCCTTG
>NZ_SMLV01000089.1 GCF_009711525.1 Fulvivirga lutimaris | reverse complement strand
GCCTCTAAGTTACTCAAAATCAGTTTATAGGTAAATATTATTATTCGATAGATATTTTTTATACTACTATAGTAACCATGAACTAGGCTTATGAAGCGGCAATTCCTAAGTTTGCAACCGCAATAGCAAAAGGTGCTATTCGATAGAATTGAATAAGTTTTATAAAATTAAAAATTAGGTTTTTATGTCATTAGTAGGAAAAAAAGCTCCTGTATTTAATGCTCCAGCCGTAATCAACGGTGAAGAAATTGTAGAATCATTTTCATTAGCTGATTATATTGGCAAAAAAGAAGTGATGTTCTTCTTTTACCCAAAAGATTTCACTTTCGTTTGTCCAACTGAGATTCTTGCATTCCAAGAACAACTAGCTGAGTTTGAGAAAAGAGATGTAGCTGTTGTTGGTTGCTCTTGTGACACTGAAGAAACACACCTTGCATGGTTAATGACTCCAAAAGCTAATGGTGGTATCGAAGGTGTTACCTATCCATTAGTTGCTGATTCTACAAAGACTGTAGCTTCTAACTACGGTGTGCTAGCTGGAGACTGGGGATATACTGAAGAAGGTGAACTTACTTTCGAAGGTGCTCCTGTTGCTTTCAGAGGAACTTTCTTTATTGACAAAGAAGGTATTGTTAGACATGAGACAATCAATGACTTGCCGTTAGGAAGAAATATTTCTGAAATGATCAGAGTTGTTGACGCTTGGCAGTATGTTCAAAAGCATGGTGAAGTTTGCCCTGCTAACTGGGAAGATGGAAAAGATGCTATGCAAGCCACTCGCGATGGTGTAGCTTCTTACCTTGCTTCACACTAGTCAAGACAAATAAATTTCTATAAAAACCCTCTGATAATCAGAGGGTTTTTATTTTTGCGCCCATGGCGCTTTTTTTTTATCGGTTTAGTCTGCTCATATATCGTTTCGGTGCTACTGTTCTAGCGCTCTTCAGCCCAAAGGCTCGACTGTTTGTTAAAGGCAGACGTGGACTTATTGATAAAATAAGAAAAGAGTTAGCCAATAATGACGCCCCAATAGTGTGGTTTCATTGCGCCTCCCTAGGTGAGTTTGAACAAGGAAGGCCCATTATAGAAAAGTTTAAAAGTCAGTTCACCAATCACAAAATATTACTGACCTTTTTCTCGCCATCGGGCTACGAGGTCAGGAAAAATTATGAACACGCTGATTATATTTTTTACCTCCCTTGGGACTCAAAAAGTAATGCCAGGAAATTCATTGATGTTGTAAAGCCAGGTATTGCTCTTTTTGTGAAATATGAATACTGGCATTTCTTCATAAAAACACTCAAAGACAGGAATATTCCTATTATATCAACATCTTCCATCTTCAGGCCAGACCAGGTATATTTTAAACCATACGGCTGGT
>NZ_SMLV01000230.1 GCF_009711525.1 Fulvivirga lutimaris | reverse complement strand
ATATAAATATTTATAGAGGGTATTAAATTTATTCTGCTCATTGATGGTAGATTATGTTAATTATAGTTAACTTACTTACATTTAACGAATTCGAAATCAATCAAATGGCTTTATAAATGAAAACTTTTAATCTCCAATCATGTATAGTGATCTTCTTATGCATGATAGCATTTTCGGCAAGTGCTCAGCAACCCATCAAGCCGGTCGTAAATTGTGTGGAATATGATGATAGCCGGGATACTTATGTTGCCCATTTCGGCTACATAAACTCAAATGATTTTGAGGTGACTATTCCGATAGGAAAGGACAACAAATTAACACCATCTTCACAAGACAGGGGTCAGCCTACAATTTTTAAACCAGGTAGCTATAGTAATGTTTTTGAGGCAGACTTTAATGGTAAAAATCTTACCTGGCATATTGAAAATGTTAATTTAAAACCTAGTGAAGCTACTGCTAGTAGTGACATTTCACAATGTGGATATGTGACAGGCGTGGTAAGAGATGCGAGAACTGGTATCCCTTTGGTAGGTGTTACGGTTACAGTGCAGGGCAAAGGCATACAATCGGTGACCGGGTATGATGGGTTGTATGATATTCGAGGTGCTGATGGAGAAGACGTTTTAGTATTTTCTCTTTATGGCTATTTTGATAAAGAGGAGTCAATAGGTTATCAATCCCTACTTGATGTTACACTTGATATTGATCCATCGCTGCTAGAGCCAGTATTTGCTTCTAATGTAGAAGGTGATGATCTGTGGCCTGAGTTATATTACTTGGCAGATTTGCTTGAAAATGGTGAAGTGGTCGAGTCTAATGACGTTTTTCAAATAGAAAATGGAAATGTACTTGTTGAAGTAATAGCTAATGTAGGAGCTGATATGGATCAGCTCCGAAACATATTGGTTACTTATGGATTCTATGATGAAACTCCCAATTCTTTACCATTAATCCTTACTGGTTATTTCCCAATTGACCAGTTGAAAGAACTAAATAACTATGATGAATTGATCAATTTTGTAAGACCCGGCTATCCTCCGATAACCAACACAGGCCTGGTTGAAAGTCAGGGGGATTCAGCTTTGCTGTCATATGCTGTAAGAAATGGTTTTGGTGTTGGTGGAGAAGGTGTAAAGGTTGGTGTAATTTCCGATAGCTATGATGCTCAGGGTAACCTTGCTGCTACAGTAGTTGCTAATGGTGATCTACCTGGTAGTGAGCAGTCAGGTAGTTTAATACCTGTTGATGTTTTAAAAGATAATGTGAGAGGTTCTAATGAAGGACTGGGAATGTTAGAAATAATTCATGATGTAGCACCAAAAGCTCAATTAGGTTTTAGAACAGGGTTTTTGAGTTCGAATGATATGGCCCGAGGCATTGTTGAGATGGTAAATGATGACTATGATGTAATTGTTGATGATATCACCTATTTATCAGAGCCATTTGCTCCCACTGGACAGATATCGCAAGCTGTTGATTATGCAGCAGCTAATGGGGTACACTATTTGACATCAGCAGGTAACTTTGGTGATAGAAGTGTGGGTTATTCGTTTAGTACTTCAGCAGCTGATTTGCCATACCCATTCCTTGCTGATAATGCAGTCGCTCACGAGTTTTCATCTGGAGACTATTTACAGCAAATATCTTTAATGCCTGGAATCTATGTTATTGAGATGCAATGGGAGGACCTATTTTACTCTCAGGGAGATGCCTCTGGTGCAGCTCATGATCTGGACATCTGGATAATGAGTCAGACAGGAAATTTGCTGTATAGTGGTAATAGATTGAATAGAGGTGAGGATCCTATAGAGATTATCGCCTTTAAAATCAATGAGCCAACAGTCGTGAATGTTCTCATAACGGGAGATAATATTCCTGAAGGGCTAAACTTTCAGTACGTAGTACTTAGAGGAAATAACTGGACATTTAATGAATATTATAATCCAGCGTCTACGGTTGTAGGGCATGCAAGTTCATCATCATTAAGTAGTGTTGGCGCCATTTTCTATGGCTATACACCAGCATATACAGATGACGCTTCATTGTGGGAGGCAAACCCAACCTCTTCCAGAGGTGGAAATTTGTTAGGTACTAGCTTAGCTAAGCCTGATTTTATTGCTCCTGATGGTGGTAATACATCTAATTTCGGTACAGATGTAGAGTTTGATGCTGATAAGTTTCCTAATTTCTTTGGTACATCTGCAGCAGCCCCACATGCGGCTGGTGTTTTGGCGCTTGTTTTGGAATCGTTAGACAAATTCTATGATAATACTTCTGGTCCAATAAAAGAAGAAATTACTACTACCGGGTTAAGGGAGTTGGTAGCAATTAATGCTATAGATTTAGGTCCAGAAGGATTTGATAATGCATCAGGTAGAGGGTTAATTAAAAGTAATTCAATTTTAGGTGCATTGGCCAATCCATCACCACAGGAACTGAAATTGATTATTCCTGAAGGTGTTACTCCTGGAGAGGATACGTTTACTTTGACTGTCGAAGGAAAATATTTGACAGATGAAACCGAGATACTATTTAGAGGTAATCCATTGGTAATTACGAATACCACTGATATTGATGAAAATACTACTCAATTGGAAACTACTATAGATCCTTTTATTGGCAATCCGGATATTGTGCTTAGTACTCCACCTAAAGAGGATACTAATGGATCAGACGGTGGTACTTCTGAGCCTGCTTATTTCTTTACTAAATCAATTACTAATGTAGTCATCAAGGTGAATAATGCAACTAAAAAATATGGTGAAGAAATGCCTGCTTTTGGCTATTCAACCGTTCCTGCTTTATCAACAGAAGAATTAGAATTATTGCCACAAATAGTATTTGAAACCCAAGCTACCAGTTTAAGTGATGTTGGTGTTTATTTCGTTTCTCCATCTTTGGGTATTGATGCTCAAACAGGTGATTCTATCCAGGCACCTATCCAATTAAAAGAAATGTATGATTTTACATTTGAGAATGGAGCTTTATTTATTGATCCATTGTCATTGAAAATCACTCCTAATAACATCAACATGACTTATGGAGATCAGTTGCCTCCTATTGAATTTACATATGATTTTGGTACAGATCTAAATATTCCGAATAGAGATCAAATACTTGCTAGCTTAACTTCATTACATGATGATCAATTGGTGCAGGATACTGTAGCACTTTTGGACAGAGGGCTTGCTTTGGTAAATAGAGGACTTGCATTGGTAAATGAATCTTCATGGACTATAAGCCAAAATTCTTTAAATAGAGGACTTGCTCTGGTCAATGGAGATAATGTGGTCCTTGTGGATGCATCGTTACTGGAAGAGTATTCAGAGTCCCCATCTGGCACGATGGTAAATAGGGGGTTGGCACTTGTAAATAGTGATATACTAGCTGATGGTAGCGCTACTATTACTTTAGTTGATGATGAAGGTAATGTTATCGGAAATAGAGGATTAGCATTGGTTAATCGTGGCTTGGCACTTGTGAATGAAGAGGTAAGTGGAACTTCAAATAGCAAAGTTATAGTAGTTGTTTCAGAGGACGATGAGTCTATTGATGATTTTAATTCAATTAATTTTATCACCGGACTGGATGCAACAGACGGGGGTGAACCTCAATATATTATTCCTGGTGCATTTTATTCAAAGAACTTTGTTATAGAATATGGAGTAGGAGAACTTACGATCAATAAGACTGATTTAACACTAGTTGTTGATGATTATGTCATCGTAGAAGGAGATGATTTGCCAGTTGTCACTTCAAACTTCAGTGGCTTTGCTGCCGGAGAAACTGTAGAGAATGTGTTTGGCGATGCTGAGATTACCTATACATTGAGTCCTGCATATGCTGGTCAGGGAGGTATTTATGAAATTCAGCCAGTAGTCACAGAGCCGTCAAACTATAATTTAAGTGTAGAGCCGGGAGCATTGTATGTAAACCCGTTAAAGGGTAGCAGAATTAAAGTTTGGATGGAGTGTACAGAAATGGCTACTAATGACCCTTCAGGCTATCAATATAGAGTATTCTTTAGCTATGAAAATAAGAATGATACGCCTTGGTATATTCCTCAGGGATCGGATAATCAGTTAGTGGGTACACCAAATTATGCAGGAGCTATTCCAGAGGTGTTTTTGCCTGGACAGCACGTATTTGATATAGAATTTGATGGTGATAAAATATCATGGCAGCTAACATCTAATGGTACAGACAAGTCATCATTATCTTCTTCTGAAAGCGTTAACTCAGAAGGTTGCAGTTTAGCATTAAATGTTCTCGGAGATGTAAGCTATCAGGTTTCACCTAATCCAACACAAGATTACATAGTAATTTCGGGCTCCAGCGATGTTGAGAATACAGGAATAGTGGTATTTGACGATCTTGGTTTTGTGAAAAATCCAATGATTGTTAAAAGCACAACTGATAATACAATAACCATTAACCTGGAGAGCTATCCAGCAGGTGTTTATTATGTGATGCTTACAGTTAACGGAAAATCAGAAACTTTGAGAGTTTATAAAGAGTAACATGACTAAAGCACATTTTTTAATCTGTTTAATTTTTACGGGATTAATTTCAACTTCATTTGCTCAAAATGAGCGCGTAGATAGTTTACAATCAGTACTTAATGAAGCTACCAATGATAGTCTTAAGGTGGATGCGCTCAATACTATCAGTTATCAGTTGTTTCGCGTAGAACCCGAAAGTACGCTTGATTATGGTCAACAGGCTCTTGAATTAGCTACATCAATTGGTTATCAAAGAGGTATAGCTCAGGCCAATAAAAACATTGGTTTAGGTTATTATGTGTTGGGCAATTATATCGATTTGCTAGTATACTGGGAAGCTTCATTAAAGGCTTTTGAAGTACTGAAGGATCAGGAAGGAGTAGCAAACTTGTTAAACAATCTTGGCGCTGTTTATTCAAACCAGGGTGATGATGCTGTAGCATTAGATTATTATTTAAAGTCCTTAAAGGTTTCTGAAGAAATTGGAGATGCTACTAGAATAGCTACCGCATTACAAAATATAGCCCTTGTTTATATGAATAAAGAAGCGACTCGAGATCAGGCGCTTTCTTACCTAAGAAGGGCATTGCCTATTGCAGAAAAATTGAATGATAATACAGCAGTAGGAACAGTTACTTCTAACATATCAGATATCTATCTCAACCAACATAAATATGACTCATCAATTTATTATGCTGATATGGCATTGGCAGCGCTTTATGGAACTGGGTTTTATGCCGTTCCCTTATCTATAAAAGGGCGTGTTTTTTTAGAGCAGGGGGATTATGCTATGGCCATTAAATTACAAAATGAAGCAGTTGACAAGGCTCGCTCGTTCGATCAAAAGTTAGAATTAAGTCAGTCGCTCAATTATTTGGGTGAAGCCTATTTGGTGTCAGGCAATCCCTATGCTGCATTGAAAGCATATAAGGAAGCCATTGATGTGGCGGCTACATTAGGATCAAAAGTCGAATTAAAGAATGGCTATGAGGGGATAGCTGAAACATATGCTAATCTTAAAGAATTTGAAAATGCTTTTGAGTATAATAGGCTGTTTTCGCAGATGAAAGACACCATTTTTAATGAGGAAACTGATGATAAGATAAAGGGGCTTCAGTTTACCTATCAGATAGAGAAGAAACAAGATGAGATAGACTTGCTTGAAAAGACCAATGAGATTGAACAACTCAATGTTAAAAGACAAAAAGCAATTAGCTGGGGTACAGGTATTGTTGGAGTGCTATTGTTTATTATGGCTGGAGGTCTTTTGCACCGTTACAGGTTTATCAAGAAGATTAAGTCGATTATAGAAAAGGAAAAAGACAGATCTGAAAATCTTTTGTTAAATATCCTTCCCTCAGAAACTGCAGAGGAGCTCAAAGAAAAAGGAGAAACTGAAGCTAAGTATTATGATTCCGTAACCATTCTTTTTACTGATTTTAAAGGTTTTACCAGTATTTCAGCTACAATGAGTCCTCGTGAATTAGTGAAGGAAATACATGAGTGTTTTAAGATGTTTGACATCATTATGACACGACATGGTATTGAAAAGATTAAAACCATTGGTGATGCTTATATGGCAGCAGGAGGGCTTCCAAAAACCAATGAAACGCATCATATGGACGTGGCAAGGGCCGCATTGGAAATCAGAGAATATATGCAGGTGCTTAGAAGGAAAAGAGAAGCTGAAAATAGGCCATTTTTTGAAATTAGGATAGGTATTCATACTGGTCCTGTAGTAGCAGGAGTAGTAGGAATCAAGAAATTTGCTTATGACATCTGGGGTGATACAGTAAACATTGCTTCGCGCATGGAATCTAATTCTGAAGCTGGAAGAATTAATATTTCTGAAAGTACCTACGCTTTAATCAAGGATAATTTTGACTGTGAATATAGGGGTGAGATAGAGGCTAAAAACAGAGGAATGCTCAAAATGTATTTTCTCAATGATGCTAATGCCAATGAAGCTGAATATATGGATAAATTCGCATTAGAAAATGATTCATATAGTAATGATTTATTAGTGAACCAAAAAGAAGCTTAATCTGATTGGATCTAGGTATTTATATTTGGTTAATAATGAATAGATTTTCCACCAGACACCTATAACTTGACTAATAGTGTACCTATAACATTATTAAAGCAACACATTTTGCAGGAACTCGAAAGTGAACTTTCACCTTTGTTAACCTATCATAATCCAAAGCACACATTATATGTACTGCAGAGCTGTGAGGAAATTGCTGACCATGAGGCTGAATTAAGCTGGCAGGAATTAAAGCTATTACAGGCTGCTGCGCTCTATCATGACTCAGGTTTTATGAGGTCTTACAAGGATCATGAGTATGAA
>NZ_SMLV01000152.1 GCF_009711525.1 Fulvivirga lutimaris | reverse complement strand
AACAGGATAGCGGGCATGCCTGCTATTTCGCATATAGTAAAGTCCTACTATTTATAATATGTGAAAAAATACTGAATAAATCTTATTTGGAGTGATAGTTTTTGTCACCCTCGCAATGACGAACTAAAATAGTAACGTCACTTCGCAATGCAGCGCATTGCTAAGTCTCCTAATCGCAAAGGGGGGCTCTCGCCAATAGGGCATCGAGGTAAAGAGCTTACTATGAGAAATTTTCGCCTTAATGGGATAAGAAATGACGTTTCGTAATTAATCTCTTGCCGGATTTATTCCGGCATCTCTAAATTCAAGGTGATGCGCTCTATTACAAGAAGACCTCGGAATTAATCCGGGGAGTATATAGTATTACTTCCTCAAACTCAGTTTTAACCTCTAGGATTGCTACAAAGCTTTATGATCATAATCTGTAAGACAGAGGGTAATTTCATCGACTTCTGCTTTAGTACGGCTTTTTTTTCTGCTTTGTCTACGTAATGTGGATAGACACCAGCAAATGACATTTTTGAATACTCTGTGATTTTCCATGAAAATATATTGAAAAGTTCAGGGAGATGACAATGCTTTTCTGGTTCCCTTAAAGGCTCTCTAAATAATCTTTGACCTCAGAATGACCATCTCTTTCAGCAATACTTAAAGCTGTATCGCCATTGTCCATTTTACTATGAATATCAGCACCATTGTTTACTAGCAGTTGCACAAGTTTCAGGTTGCCTCTGTGAGCCGCAGAATGCAATGGTGTTACATTCTGCATTTGCGCTAAATTGGCATCTGCTCCATGAGCAATCAGCTGCTTACACAATTCATAATTTTCGCGTGCCACAGCTGAGTGTAAAGCATTTACTTTTGAAGGGTTAGTGGCCTGTAAATTTGGATCAGCCTCATATTCTAATAGCACACTAGCCACTTCATTTTGATTAAAAAATGCAGCTAGTGATAGTGGAGAGAAACCATCATTGGAGTATTTATTAGCTAGGTTCTTTTTCTTAGATAGTGCATTTTTTACTTCATCAATTTTACCACATACTATGGCCTCGTGGAACGTGAATGATGTCTTTACTTTAGCAGCTTTGTCGAGCGCTGCCTCCATACCACTATAGGCAATGATCAACAACCCAGATGTGTTGTTTTCATCGGTTGCATCTAGTACCTCTGGATGTGTCTCTATGAGACTGATGACCTTGTCCAGATCCTTATTAGCAATATGTGTTTTTAGAGAATCGATCATTTCATTGGCTTTTATATCATGACTTGCAATCAATATGAAAATAAGAAGGATAATATATTTCATGCTTTTACTTTTCAACAAAGAAAGCAGTGGTGCAGATCAACAATTTACTATATATCACCTTTTTTACGAAGAGCCAACGGTGACTGGCCTACAATACTTTTGAAGTAATTACTGAAATTGCCAAGACTTGAATACCCAAGCCCCATAGCTATGTCTGAAATGCTTTGATCTGTTTCAGTTATTTGTTGCTTCGCAGCATTTACTTTCAATCGAGTAATGTATTGGAATGGAGAGATTAGGAAAATTCGGTTAAAGTTTCTCAAAAGGTGGTTTTCAGAAAGCATGGCTACCCGAGCAATTTCTTTTAGGGTTAGATTTTCGGAATAATGCGCATCAATAAAGTCCTTAGCATATAATACCCTGCGGTATATCTCTTCTCTGGTTGCTTTCTTCTTGGACGGTAGATTATTAGCTGCTGCTAGTGCGCTACTGTTTTGAAGAACAATGGCATTTAACAGTGCGTAGTAATATTCTTCTCTCGCCAGTTTTGAGGTGTGCTTTGTCATATTTCTGCCAGCTTGTAGAAGATTGGATACTTGTCCACCATGAATATAGTTCCGTTCTAAAAGCCTAAGGCCGTGCTCTTTTTTACTTGTAAAGTCAAGCAGCTGCTCTTCAGTAGATTTCCACTCTGAGGCTAATTGGTTAACAAACTCCGGACTGAAAAACACACAGAATGACTCCACGGAAGAACTATGATCTATGGTAAGGTTATACTTAGTGCAATCATTTAGAATAAGGTAATTATGTTCCGTTACCCTGTATTCACGCTGCTTTATATTGTATCTGGCACTGCCATTGTAAAAGGACTTAATAGAAAGAAAACACTCTCCCGACCATTGGTATTGCCGTGCTTGTTGATGTATAATAAAATTGTGAGCAACCATTTTCTTATGACTAACATTATAAGTTAATCATTTTAATGGATGCTCAATATTTCTGAGTCTTATTTCTTTGTTAACATCATCTCATTCTCTCCATTTCTATTAATTAGGAAAATATCCCCTTTGTCTTTTTTACCAAGTCGGTAAGATGAAAAAGCAATTCTATCACCTTCAGGAGACCAACTAGGTAAAACATCTTTGTCATTATTAAAGGTGATCTGCTTTTGATCAGAGCCATCGGATTTCATAGTGAATACTTCGAAATCACCATCCCGGTTTGAGGTAAATACTATTTCATCATTAATTGACCAGTCCCCCTGAATATCATCATATTCGTTGTTTGTAAGCTGAGTTAATTCCTTGGTTTCTAAATTCATTACGTATATTTCAAAATTTCCGGTTCTGTTACTTGCGAATAGTATGCTTTTGCCATCAGGTGACCAGTTTCCATATTTATCAGCAGAAGGATGATTGGTAAGATTTACTGGGTTAGTTCCATCTGCATTTATCAAAATTATTTCACTGTTTACATCTGTTCCAAGGCAATCAGAGCAGTATAATAATTGACTACCATCTAGCGATACACGCGGGTGTATGTTAAATGAATTTGAATCTGCGCTAAAGGTAATTCTGGTAAAAGTTCCATCAGCTTTGAGCTCGAAAATTTCTGACCCTCCAAATCGTTCTGATTTGCCATAATCTGAACTTACATAAATGATGTCATCTTCAGGAGAGAAATCACTCCACCATTCATTATGATAGGTTTCTGTTAATCTGGTTAATTGAGTTTTATCCGGATTCACTGTGTATAATTCAGCTCCTTCAGAATCATGTCTGTAGGTGTAGAAGAGTATCTTATCGCCTGCATTAGACCACCTTGGGGCGGTATCATAAACTAAAGTATCTGTGGCTATTTTGTCTTTTGCTGCTGATATTTTTGATTCCTTTTGTTTACAACCAACTAGTATAATGCTTGTAGTTATATAT
>NZ_SMLV01000023.1 GCF_009711525.1 Fulvivirga lutimaris | reverse complement strand
ATTACAGACATTACAAGTGTTGGCAGTGGAGCAATCATCACGGGAGCTGAGCGAACTCAGATTGGAACAAACACTACCAACATTGCCACTAATACTAGTAACATAGCTACCAATGCTACTGATATTGCAACCAATACAACTGACATATCTGCCAATACCGCAGCCATAGCAGCGGATGGCGGTGGAGATTTGCTAAGTACCAACAATTTAAGTGATGTATCGAATACTACCACAGCAAGAACTAATCTAGGCTTGGGAGGATTGGCGACACAAAATACAATAACAACAGCGGACATTACAGACATTACCAGTGTTGGAAGCGGAGCGATCATAACCGGAGC
>NZ_SMLV01000435.1:59182-83486 GCF_009711525.1 Fulvivirga lutimaris | reverse complement strand
TTTGCCATTGGGGTGTCAAGTTATTATGAGTCAGTTTCAGAAGATACTCAGAAATTAAAAAATAAAGTAAGGCTAGAGCTGGAGCTGCGCAAGCGAAGATTAAATCATTTCACCGAAACAGTTGCAATAGACCTTGACCTTCTTGCTACTAGTGATGAACTAATTAGACAGCTGGAGTTATATCAGAAGCTGGGATCGGTAGATTATGATTTGGTAAGAACATTTAGCTCACTTGACACTATACCCACTGGCTATGAGGATTACATGCATATAAAGGAGTCTTTTGCAGAATGGTGTGAATCGGTTCTGGAATTTGGGTTTTACGATGTTTTTCTTGTTAATACTGCTGGGGATATCATATTCACTGTAATGGAGGAAGAGGATTTTGGAACTAATCTCATTCGTGGTCCATTTGCTAAATCTGGTATTGGAGAAGTTTTTAGAGATATTAAAGATAAAAACAAGATAGTTTGTTTCAGTTCTTTTGAGCAATATGCACCTAGTGACAATCAGCATGCCTCATTCATAGGGGTTCCCATTCATAGTAAGAACACTTTCAATGAATTAAAAGGGGTTTTGATAATTCAAGTCCCTCTGAGTAAACTCGTTGAGGTATTAGGTCCGAAAAGTGGGCTGGTAAAGGATGACTTACAGATATTTTCAGGAAAAATGATTCATTCAGAACCAAAATATATCACACCTGTTGAAGGCGAAGGCGAACTGCTTCTTGACAGTGTTATGATGGACTATGCAGGTGTTAATGATTTGAAGGTAAAGGCCACATTAACAATCAATAAAAATATTGAGGTGTCACTTTTATATCCAATTGCACTGGGCTGCCTTATTGCTTTATTAATAGTGTATGTTGGGTTATTATCGAAAAAAATAGTTTTAAAATTGAGAGGGGCTGAGTTAAGTACCTCTGACATATTTATTGTTCAAAATACATGGAACTCAGTGGCAAACAATCCTAAAAAACTAGGCCAGGATTTTTATACAGTTCTTGTTAATTCAGACCCAGAACTTAAGGTAATATTCTCCCGGGTGGATATGAATACACTGCCCGGTAAGTTGGTCACTATAATGTCACTAATTGTAAATAATGCCGATAGGCTCGATATTATTAAAACTCAGATTAAAGACCTTGCAGCAATGCATGTGAGATTGGGTATAAAGCCAAATAACGTTAAGCCTTTTATGGATGGGTTGCTTAAAACAGTTGAAATGCAATATGATGGTGAGTTTGAGAGTACAAGACTAAAATTGGCGTGGGAAAATGTTCTGCACGCGGTATCCAGCATTTTTATTGAAGAGCTGGAAAATGAATTTAAAAAAGTGTTATAGTAATTTTAAACTAGTTGGCTCAAGCTCACTTCTTAGTTTTAATATAAACCAGCTTGATTTTAGCCTTGTCGGTGATACGCTCATCTATCTCAAAATATTTATTCAGTGATTTGATAAAGGGAGTCAGTTTATCAAAACCGAAATTTCGAGGGTCAAAATCTGGCTTTTTCTTGTTAATCAGATTGCCCACATCACCTAAAAATGCCCAGCCATCATCTTCTGCTATGTCATTAACTGTCGAGGAGATTAAAGAGATGGTCTGTTTATCAACCTGAGTAGGTGTCGCCTTTTCAGTAGTCTTATTTTTAGATGAAGCTGATTCTTCAGTTTTAGCTCCATTCTTACTCTTTAGTATTTCCAGATAGATAAACTTGTCGCAAGCCACAATGAACGGATTAGGTGTTTTACGCTCTCCAAAGCCAAACACTTTCATGCCAGATTCGCGTAACCTTACCGCCAGGCGTGTGAAATCACTATCACTGGATACAATACAAAAACCATCTACCTTACCGGTATACAAAATGTCCATGGCATCAATGATGAGTGCGGCATCAGTAGAGTTTTTACCTTGTGTGTAGCCATACTGCTGAATAGGCGTTATTGCATTTTCGAGCAGCACATTTTTCCAGCCCGCTAAATTCGGCTTCGTCCAGTCACCATAAATCCTCTTGAAAGTAGGTATACCATATTTGGCTATTTCTTCCATCATGCCCTTTACATTGGCATATGGCACATTATCAGCATCAATAACTACAGCCAGCTTCAAGTCCTTTTTATCTTCCATGATTCATTTATTACCTAATAGTTCGCGTTTAGACTAATGTATTGAATTAATGGCGGTTTAAAGCGCAGATGGTCTAAAAATGTCCTGAAATGCAAAACGAACGTCATTGCGGAAATTTTATTCAGAGCTTATTCTAATCTGAATAAAATTATCCACAATCTCCTTTTCTGAGCTATGGGATTCTGGATAAATATTGGCCTTTTAGAACTTAGGCCAATATTTTCCGGAATGACAGATGGTTGTGATTCTCCGAATGATTAAAAGCCTGTATTATACCTTTTCAACTCCAATTCTTTTACTCCAAAACATCAACCCAATACCAAAAGCAATCATAAACAGGCTTAATGTCTGCCCCATATTCAACCATAAGCTTCCTTCAAAGGCCATCTGATCCTCTTTAATAAACTCAATGAAGAACCGTTGAACAAAAATGAGTGTGAAACCAAGTGCGAAAAGGAAGCCTTTGCGTTCTTGCCATTTCTTGGATTTCCACATCTTGTATAAAATGAGTGAAATCAATAGATAGAAAATGGCCTCATATAGCTGGGCGGGATGCCTAGGCACCAAATCTATTCTGCTAAACACAAATGCCCATGGCAGTTGAGTAGGAGTTCCTAATATTTCTGAATTCATCAAGTTGCCTAAGCGTATGAAACCACCTAGTAAAGGTCCTACAATGACTAACCTGTCAAGGATCCAAAGAAAGTCTTTTTTGTATTTTCTAGTATAGATATACAGCGCGCACAAACCACCTAATACTCCACCATGACTAGCCAGTCCGGCCAGTCCGGTGAAGTGAAAACTAGGTTTTAAACTTATAGGCAATATCTCAATCGGGTTGTGCCAATAGTAAACTGGATCGTAAAAAAGTATGTGCCCAAATCGTGCCCCAATGATAATGCCCAGGATCAAATAAAGAACCAGTTTATCAAGGTCGGCAATGGCAAGTCCCTCTTTTTTGTAGATATGTTGCATCACCTGAATGGCAACTAGAATACCTATTGCCCAAAACAGTCCGTACCATCTAAAATATTCGAAATCAGAAAATATCTGAGGGTCAATATCCCAATGTATAAAGGCCATCATCCGCCCTGACAGCAAGTGGTTAAGATAATAAACATAGAAGCATTCAAGACCAGTCTGGGCAGCCTTCGGTTGCTACAACGCTCATGCTGTTCTATGATTTCAAGAATAACTCGATCGTTTAGGCTGTCCAGGGTGTTTGAAAAAACAAACCTCTTCCAGGTCGATTTTAGATTATTTAAATTCATGATGCGCTCTTTTAAATTTCAACTTTAGTTCGGCCTTTACCCTGTTTAATCGGGTGCTGACATTAGTTGTTGTTATACTTAGCATTGTAGCAATTTCTTTATTCTTATAACCTTCCAGATATAGAATGACAACTGCTTTGTCTACCTCCTTAAGTGTCTGGATGATAGCTTTGAGAAGCTCTAAATCGTCATCTGCAAGGTAAGTGAAATTAGTGTGTTCGCTTATAGGTTCAGTAAAGACTTTTCTTTTGTCACTTCTAGCTTTAGTGAGTAGCGTATTGAGGCTCACTTTGTAAACCCAGGTTGTAATTTTAGACTCACCCCGGAAGGTATCATAGGATTTCCAAAGCTGAAGGATTACATCCTGAAATGCGTCTTTTTGATCTTCATCATCAGGATAAAAGGCCTTGCAAACACTTTTAATAATGCCCTGATTACTATTGGCTAAATGTATAAAATCTTGCTTTGAAATTGACACCAGGTTTTTGTCTTTATTTCATTAGTATCAATTTTAACTCTTTTGTCACAAACAGGATGAAGTTTTTTATGGTCCGATAGTTTCGAGCGAGAAAGGATGCTCTACAAGGAATTAACTCCTCAGGTTATTTTTCTTTTTGATCAGGTAGTTTTTTTCCATCTCATTGGAGCAATGCTCGATAGCCTGATCAAGAGCGGTAGCAGCCGAATCAAGTTCTCCTTTCTTAGTATAATACTCTGCAAAGGCACCGTGAATGAGATGTTTACGATGAGGCATTTTCTCAATATCAACTTTATCTAATAGAGACTTTGCTTCTTTTAGCTTATCAACTTGCATAAGCGCTATCGCCTTAGAAAGGATAAAATTTGTAGAGGGCATCAACTTGTACATTTCATCATACAAATCGATTATTCTAGTCCAATTTGTATTTTCAAACTTGATGGCTCTGACATGTTCTGCAGCAATAGCTGCCTCCAGGTGGTATAAAGAATAGTCATCATACTCATTGGCTTTATTTAGCGCATCATTCCCCAAGATGATTAATGGTAAATGCCATTTGGAGCGATCCTGATTTTTAAGATCTATTATCTCATTGGACTCAATTTTGGCCTCCAGGCGTGAAGCATGAAAACAAAGCAGCGCAAAGAGGGCATATAAACTTCCTGTTCTAAAGTTTTCCTTTATCAGCAATAGCTTGCATAACCGTAAGGCCTCACCACATAGGTCTTTGTTGATCAATTGATCTTTCTTTGTGGACTGAAAACCTTCATTGAAAATTAAATAGATGATCTGTAGAACTGACGAGATTCGCGATTGAATTTCATTAGGGTGCGGGTAGGCGAGAGTGATGTTGGACTCCTGGATTTTTTTGCGCGCTCTTGCCAGACGCTTTTTTATGGTTTCTTCTTTCTGTAATAGTGCCGCAGCTATTTCCTTTAAAGAAAACCCCGATATGGTCTTAAGTGCAAATGCTATCTGCTCATCGGTGGAGAAAATGGGGTGGCATGCTACAAAGATCATTCGCAGCTGGCTGTCTTCTACTTCATGAGCTAAGAAGTAATCGTTAATTTCCAGTGCAACAGCACCATTAATGATATTGTCATGCCTTTCTTTTTGGGCATTAATTTGCCTTAATAAATCTACTGTACGGTTTTTGGCTGCCTGAGTGAGCCACGCTTCTGGATTGTCCGGCTGGTTATTTCTCCATTTTAATGCTGCTTGCAAAAAGGTGTCTTGAATGGCATCTTCTATCAACGACAGGTTAGTTAGGCCAAAGATTTTAGACAAAATAGCGACCATCTTTCCATACTGATGTCTGAAAAGATGGTCGACATTACTATTTTGACTACTGCTGGTCAAACTTTACTATTTCTCTAATTTCAACTGTTCCGTTCAAATCGAAATCAGGGTAGTCTTGCGCTACTTTGGCTGCTTCTTCATAACTATCAACAGCCACAGTATAGTAGCCACCAACAAGCTCTTTACTTTCTGCAAAAGGCCCATCAGATTCAATTCTATCCGGTCCTGAAATAGTTTTTCCAGTGGCATGCAGCGCTTCACCACCACGCAATATACCTTGCTCTTTCATCTTGTCGCCCCATGCAAACCATTTGCCCATGCGCTCTTGTAGTTCTTGCGGTGACAGACCCAATTCTTCATAGCTGGGACCTATAAAAATCATCATAAATTCTTTCATTGTATTTTGTATTAAGAGTTTTCTAAACTATTGAATTCTAAAGCTTTATCAATCCAGAAATCGAGATCTGATTCGCTATCAAATCCCTCTGGAGCAATAAAAAGGAAACCGCGCATTACTTTGCCTGTGAAGTCCATGGCTTTACTTCCGTTTTTGAAAATTAGTTTGTCATGGGCTGTTTTCCCAACTCTCACCATAAGTCGGTCAAGGTTGGTTTTCTTGTCAATATCGAGACCAACACACATTTTGTGATTGACCATGAATATCAAACCACCCATCATCTTCTTTTCATCCGTAAGATTCGCCTTTTTGAGGCGCTGTCTTATTCGGTCTGCCTGATGTTCACTGTAAGCCATATCTAAATTTAAATATAGTAAAAGAAATGCTGCGGTTATTTGGTATCCGAGCTAACTAGTTTCTAGAGTGAAAGGCAACTCTATTTCCTTCGCTGTCTATAAAATGAGCCATAAATCCGTTCGGACCTAGAGAGGTTTTAGGTACGATCACCTTGCCACCTGCTTTTTCAACTTTTGAAAGGGGAGTGGTAAGATCATCACCACCATTAAGGTAAATGACTGCACCTTTATCAGATGGCTCATATCCTGGGCCGAAAGCTATGCCACCTCCGATGCCATTTTCCCAATCGGCTGGAAAGAACGCCATTGTCATTCCCATCTCTTCCATAGTTTGGGTTTCAAATTTGGCGTCAAGCACGTCTTCGTAAAATGATTTTGCTCTGTTGAAATCTTTGGCTGGAATTTCGAACCAGTTAACCGCATTTTTCATGATTTTGGTATTTAGGGTTTTACATTATTTGACCCTATGACGATACCGGTTTACTGTTTGGGGACAACTTTTTAAAATTATTTTAAAATAATGAAGATCATGCTTCTGAAAGCTGGCTTTCCACCCATCTGTTAATCTGCTTTTCTAATATCTTAAGTGGTAAAGCACCATATCTAAGTACCTCATCATGGTATTCTCTAATATCAAACTTATCACCCAATTTAGCTCTGGCTTCTTCGCGCAACCTGATAATGGTTTGCTCACCTACTTTGTAGCTCACCGCCTGACCTGGAGTAACCATGTAGCGCTCAATGCGCTGCTCAGCTACAAACGCAGTTACTGGCTGATTGTCTAAGATGTATTGGATAGCCTGTTCTCTTGTCCATCCTTTGTGATGCATACCGGCATCAACCACACAACGTACTGCACGCTCCATGTCGTTGCTAAGTCTTCCCAGGTATTGATAGGGGTCAGTAAACATCCCCAACTGCAATCCCAGGGTTTCAGCGTACAGTGCCCAGCCCTCACCATAGGCACTCATCCAATATGACTTCCTAAATTCAGGTATATCAGCTTCCTGCTGTAGTGCTATCTGATAATGATGGCCTGGTATCGCCTCATGAATAAATAGAGTTTCCATATCAATGTAATTGTAGGCTTTAGGGTCTCTCACCGTTTCATAGAAAATCCCGGGGCGCTTTCCATCGCGTGATGGAGGGTTATACTGAGCATTAGCACCAGCTTCTCTAAACTTTTCTGTCGCACGAACTTCAAAACCAGCTTCAGGAACCAGGTTGAACATTTTCTTTAATTCCGGCTCCATTTTACTCTCAAATGAGCGATAGCGGTCTAATACCTCTTCTTCAGTATCAAAAGGAAAAAATTTAGGATCAGTTTTTACATAATTAAAGAAGGCCTTTAGGTCGCCTTCAAAACCTGTCGATTCCTTAAGAGAATCCATTTCGTTTCGTATTCTAGCTACTTCTCTAATACCCAGATCAAAGATTTGATCGGGTGTCATATCTAATGTGGTATAGAAGTTTAACCAATACTGATACTCTTCTTTGCCGTTGCTATTATCGAGTAGACCTGTAGTTTCTCTGGCATTGGGAATGTACTGGTTCTCAATAAAGTCATTCAGTTTTTTATAGGCAGGCTGAAGTACAGTTGCAATGGCAGCAGTATAATCCTGCTTTAGTTTTATAACTGTAGCACTATCTAAATCTTCAGGCAAAGTTTCTAATGGCCGATAGAAAATGCTTTCTTCCGGAGCAGTTTCAAATAAAGGTTTTAGCTGCGCTGGCACTTTTACCATAGAGGCTTTAGGCACTTTGTCGTTTAGTTCCAGTCCGGTGGTCATGTTATTAATAGACTGATCTACCCATTGGCTGAAATACTCCATGCGGCTCATGAAGTTTCTATAGTCTTGCTCTGTTTTAAAAGGCACATACGATGCTCCAACAGCTACAGTAGCAAAGTTTTGAGGGAAGCTGAACACGAATTGATCAACCGGGCGGTTGAGGCCATGGCCATTACTCAATTGCTCATTTTCCATACTGAGTTTATATGACAGTAACTCAATGCTCAGCTTTTCAGTATCGGTAAGTGGTTCTGTATTTATGGTAGCCAGTGTGTCCAGATATTTTTTATTTAATGAAAGCTGCCGTTCGATATATTCAGAGGATATGTTAATTGCAAGCCTGTCATTATAATCATGTACACCGTTGCTTGTGGCCAATAATGGATTCAGCTCATATAATTCAGCTGCATATTGGTCAAGGATTGGATCTAGTTCTACCTTGGTAGCAGTATCTTCATTTGTTTGGGTAGAACACGAGAAGAGTAGAGCCACTAAGCTCCAGTTGAGGAGGCTTCTGATTTTCATAGTTTCGGGTTTGATTTCTTTCAATATACAACCAATTATTTGAAATACTTTAATGGTTTGTATTGGGGTCCTTTAAGGTGCAATCACTCTCTCTAGCTAGATATAGAAAAGCAAGTAAATCTGATAGTAGCTTACAATTCCTCCTTTTTTAAAGGGGAATTTGTACTATATTCTACTAGACATAGAAAAACAAATAAAGCTGATAGCAGCTAATAAAGCCCATGAAAATGACCAAAGTGAGTTTTGTATCAAGCGTTTTAAATCGATATTGAAATAAGAAGAGAATGAGAAATGTAAGTGGTATCAATACCCAAAAAACGATATAAACATTATAAACCTGTCTGACTTGATAGTGCCTGCCATTTACCACAAAACCAGCTTTTAATGGCTTATCAAACATTAGTGTAGATCGAACTTTAGCCTTTTGGCCTACCATTATATTTTCTGACGTTCCTTTATCGACTGTCAGCATGTAATCATCAAAACCTATTATATCGTATGTGGGGGACGCTCTTCTGACCTTGCCAGTTTTCATATCGAAGGTTGGCGACTTATAAGTTACTGTTTGGTCAGAATCGTGATAGGGCAGTGAAATATCTACAATCAGCAGCAAGTTAAAAGCAATAAGGCCAATGGCATATTTTCTGAACAGGTTAAATATTTTTTTGATCAGCACACGCTGCAGTTGAGCCTCTTGCCTGGCTCTTTGTCTCGCCCTGGCCTTCGCTTTTTCCCGCCACAGGTCATATTCATTGACTTCCGGATTATAGTCATAAGCCACCGTCTCCTGATGCGGTCTTGGACCCACCTGACTAAGAAAAGTGTAAGCCTCCGTTAGTTCTATAAACTTCTGGTGAGCCTCAGGGCTCTTGTTAAGGTCAGGGTGATATACTTTTGAAAGCCTTCTGTACGCTTTTTTTATATCATTTTTGGTTGCTCCCGGCTGGAGCTCTAAAATAGTGAGGTAGTAATTACTCATTTAAATATTTAATGCCATTAATATTAAGTCAAAAAAATGATAGCTAATCCTTAGGGTTAAATAAAACATCTTTTGCTGGCATATTGAGTTGTTTGAAGAACTCGCGTGGGGCTAGGCCAGTTATTTTTTTGCATTCTTTAATAAAATGAGATTGATCGTGATACCCATAGTCATACGCACTTTTGAAATTCATTTTTTCATTTCCATGAATTTCTTCTGACACGGATTGAAAGCGTATTATAGACCAGAGTTTTTTTGGTGTCATATTTAAGTTTTTTGATATTAACCGCTCCAAAGTTTTTACTGTAATATGCAATCTGCTGGCTACCTGACTTGTTCTAATCAGACTATTATCATAATGTTCGAACAGTTGAAACAGGGCACTCAACCTTTCGTCTTTTTCGGCAGTCTCTATCAATGCTGAAATAGATTCATCTAAAAAAGGCGTATTTATTTCAGAGGCTACGGTCAGAAATTTAGAGTCAAGTGTAGCGATAAATTCATTTAAAAAATCAATTTTAAATCTCGATAAAGGTTGTTGTTGGAGCAACTGGTTGAATGTTGAACAGCACAATACGGGCAGCCTAAATTTTATATTAAAGATTTCCAGATTTCCAGGAATGATATATAACGCTGTGGAATTAAGAATGGGGAAATAACCGAAAGACTCAGACTCAATCAGTTTTTTTGCGTCATAGTCCCAGTAGCTAAATGTCCCTTTTTTGATCAAATAAAAATCTAACCTGCCATTAGGCACCGTTTTAAAATAGGTTGGTTTGTCTGTTTTGAAATATTGATAGTGATCAACATAAGATGATAGCTCTAAACGGTCAGATGGGGACTGTATTAATTTCACAATGTCGAAAATTTACAATTTTTACCTTTTGCGATTGTGCTTTTTTGCTAAAAAGAGAATTATGAAGAAGTTTTTTACAGTTTTGGCGGTGTTGTGTACTGCGCTAACGATGAGTTATGCTCAGGATAATATTTCAGTAGGTGAAATTAATGGCACTTCTAATTTTTTGACTTTAAAAGATCATAAGGTCTATTACGAAGTGTTTGGTCAGGGCGATCCACTTCTCATTCTTCACGGTAATGGTGGTAGCACCAAGGGCAAACACAGGTTACTATCAAAACTTACCGATAAATATCAGGTAATATTAATGGACAACAGGTGCCATGGACAGAGTGGCTGCCCTGAAGGTGAATTAACCTATTTGAAAATGGCTGATGATACAAATGCTTTGATGCAACACCTGGGTCATGAAAAGTATTACATCTGGGGACATAGTGACGGAGGTATAGTGAGCTTGATTCTTGGTTATAAATATCCTGCCCAGATTGACCGTATGCTGGTAACTGGAGCGAACATTAGACCTGATACCACGGCCCTGCAAAATCGTTTGGTTGAGCTTATGGGTATATATCCTCAGATTCCAGACCCAATGATGAGCAAGCACATCGAGTTAATGGTAAAGCATCCAAACATCCCTATTTCTAAAATTAAAGAAATTAATGTGCCTGTATTGTTAATGGTGGGTGATAGAGATGCAGTAAAACTTGAGCATACAGTGGAAATTTTCAAGGCGCTGCCAAAAGCCAATTTATGTATCATGCCGGGCACAACACACTTCATTGATAGCGAAAAACCAGACCAATTGATTTATTGGCTGAATGAATTTAAAAAACCGTTCAAAGCACCTTCAACAGTCGCCATCATGGAAGAGTATGCAAAATCTTTGTCAGGCCACTAAATAAGAGATTCAACTTTGACTATTTGCTACGAATGAAATTCTGAAGACCATATTCCTCACTAAGTTCCTGCATCTTTTTTGAGAATGCCTTTTGGTAAAAAGCCGGCATTTGAAAGCCATTTTTGAAATAGCCCTGATATTTACTTTCCAGTTCAGAGTAATGCTTCCTAATAGCATTCATCACCAAAGTCTTGCTATCAGCTTTTTCATTGCCATGCAAAGTGATGGTAGCAGGAAGCACATAGTCAACGTTACTTTCCTTGAAGGTTGAGAAAAATCGGTGCAGCGATTCGGTGGTGTCTGAGATAAATGGGAGCAAGGGCATAAGACTCACACCTGTCAAAAAACCTTCTTTTACAGTCTTGTTAAGTGCCTTAAGTCTATTTGCAGGACAGGTAGCCCCTTTTTCAAAGATGCTAGCTACTGCTTCGTCCAGCGTGGAGAAGGAGAAAGAAACAATGACTCCATTCTTGAGCCGGGGTTTTAAATCAGAAGGCAGGATGGCCGTTTTATTGATCTGATGCAACAAGTCATAATCTCTGGTGATTAAGTCAGACTTGGTGATGATATGAACAGGAAACTTATGTTTGGCAATAACCTCCAGCGCTTGTCTGGTCAGCTGATATTTTTCTTCGATCTGGAGGTAAGGGTCAGTGGCAGATGATAATACTATAATGCCATACTGCTCTTTTTTAGCTCTATTAAAAAGCTGCCGATCTAGTATTTCAATGGCATTGGTTTTTACGGATAGGCTGTCTTCCAAATTTTCACCATACTTGCTGCCTCTGATATAGCAGTAAAGGCAGTTGAAAGAGCAGCTACTATACATATTAATGGTGTAGTCATCCAGAAACCAACTGTCTCTTTTCCTGGTTTTGTTCAGTACCGATTTAACCTCAATTTCCCTTGGCATACCTGTTTCTGTCTAAGCCAATTTTTATTTTGGTTCTAAACCAACCCTCTACTTTATCGGTGTTCTCTATTTCTGATTTGTATTGTTCAATTAAGTCGGGGTGAAACTTTGCCGTGGTTTTGGCCGCCCAACCAACACCCTGCTTTATTTCTTTGTCTTTGGTGTTAGCCATGGAGAGTAATAACTTAAATACTATAGCCACATGAGCCTTTTCAAGGCCTTTTTTGATGGCATAATGAGCACCAGCGCCTAAAGACCTTACCACCCAGTTGGCTTCATGTTTAGATAACCGCTTTATTTCCGGAATGGTAATTTCCGGCTGATGTCTGAGAGAATATCCATAAACCCGTTCGCCAATAATATCGCAGATATACCAAATATGTGCTTTGGCAATATATTCGGTAGCCTTATCTATAGATTCCCTGAAATGATCAGGCAGTCGCTTTTGTAGGATGATGCCTAAAATAACATTACCACCTATGGTTTTCAGTGGCTCCACTTTATCACAAAAAGAGATGAGATCTTCCGTAGGTAGATGGTCAAAGAGAAATGCTGCACAGTATTCTAAAAGCGGGAATTTAATTTTATTAGTGAGAATAAGATCATTGAACAGCGCAACGCATGCATCTAAACCTTCAGCATTATAGGTTGATATACATCTTTCAAGTAAAGGCGTGAGTTCAGATTTTTTGGTGATGGATTTCAAGACTATTCTTTTAATTGACAAATTCAATCTTATTAACCAAATTTAATTAATCAGAATATTAACAGAATGCTAACATTTGGCTTGTTGGTAGTTATAAGTGCATTCTTTTCGGCCTGTCAGAACGGAGCCGAAGAAATGGCGTTTGCCGATGGATACTCGTGCTGACTTGATCTTTTTCTACCCCATTATTAATCTTTAAACCTGATTGAATTAAGAAAATAGCTACGCTTTAAAATAGACGTAAAATGTAGTACCCTTATCTACTTCACTTTCGACCTCTATCATCCCACCCATAGCAACTACTTGTGTCTTTACTAAATATAGACCCAAGCCCTTACCTTCAACATGTGAATGAAATCGACTGTACAAGGTGAATAATTTCTCTCTGAATAAGTCCAGGTCAATACCCAACCCATTGTCTTTAACCATTAGCCTAATAAAGCCATCAGCTTTTTTCGTAGTGATTTGAATTTTTGGAGTTCGATTTGGGTGACGATATTTTATGGCGTTGCCTATTAAATTAATTAATATGCTGTCGAAATAGGGGCGTATGGCATTGACAATTTTGGCATTACTAAAATCCACATTGATTTTAGTCTCTGTTTCCTTTAATTCATTTTCAAGGTTAACCAGTATTAGTTTTAATTCCTCTTCTAAATCAATCGGAGTAATAACCGATGAATTGTTCTTATTAATTTCTAAAATGGTATTCAAATCTTTGACCACACGATCTAATTCACGCGTTGAAGAAATCAAATTTTCATGAATATATGACCTGTTTTCAGCGCTTTCATTATCAAATTCTAATAGCTGACCCAAACCCAGTATTCTTGCCACAGGAGCCCTCAGGTTATGTGATGATATAAAGGCAAATTGCTCCAGTTGTTGATTGTATTTCACCAATTCTTCGGTTCGTTTTTCAACGTCCTTTTCAAGATTTTCATTTTGTAATTTGATTTCCTTATGCTGCTTCTCAATAATTCTTTTTGCTTTTTCGAGTTGTTTATTCTGTTCAGTTAGCTTATCACGCTGCTGCACAATTTCATCCTGACTCTGCTGCAACTCTTCATTTTGTGTCACCACTTCATCATGCATCAATTTTAATTTTTCATTTTGATTTGATACGATCTGATTACTCCTAATAAGCTCCTCGGATTGAGCATGTATCTCTTGCTGCTTCTCAGAAAGAACTTTATTTAACTCTTGAAGTGATGAGTTTGATTCTGATAATTCTTCAGCCTGTGTTTGTATTTCTTCGTTACGTTCTTGCAATTCTTTGCTCAGCGCAGCCTTCTTGCGGAAATAGGTAAATAATGTAAAAGCGAGAATGCTTAATAATAACAATCCAATGACGGTGGCAGCAATTAAAAACCGTTGCTTTTGAATTAAACTGTTTTGAATAAATAGCTGGTCTTCCTTTACCTGTTTATCCTTATTTAATAATTCAATTTCCTGATTTTTCATTTCAATCTCATAAATATTCCTCAGGCTTAGAATGCGGTTGGTAATGGCTGCTGAATTGACAGAATCCTTTAACTCATCATATAGCAATGTGTACTGAAGTGCTTCATTCAACTGCCTTTGTTCAATGAGTAAGTCTCTTTGTTTTTGATAGATATAGATTAATATGTTTCCGGCCTTTATTGATTTGGCAGTCTCTTCAGCTTTATCAAGATAATACTTGGCGTTTTTATAATCTTTCAATTTCATATAAAGACTTCCAACCCCTTTGCTTGACCAGCAAACACCATAGTAATCAAGCACTTCCTCTGACATGATCAGGCTTTCTTCTTGCAATTCCAATGCCTTTTGTATCTGTCCAAAATCCTCGTATATCTCTCCCATATTACTTAATGTGGAGCTTATATCTTGTTTATTTCCCAGTGTTGTTCGAATAGCAAGAGCATTCTCAAAATTGATCAAAGCTTCTTTTTGCTTATTCTCAGCCTGCAAAAGAAGCCCCTTTAAATTGTAGGCATTTCCCTCTTCTTCTGTGAAATTGTTGTTTTTTGCTTCCAATAAGGCTTGATCAGTAAATTCATGGGCCAGGGAAGATTGGAGTATTCGGTAATAATTTCTGCTAATGATAAGTTGTGCTCTTACTTTCTCTCTGGCATATTCATTTTCTACAGCAATCTGCAAGGCTTCAAGACCATTTTTCAGGCTAAGATCATAATAATCAAGCGTCTCCAATGTCTCAGAAAAATCCAGCAGAAATTTCACGTATTGCTGGATATCATCATTATTCAAATGATACTGCTTGACATCCTCTATGAATACAAGGGCCTCATTAAAGCTTGATTGGTTTAGAAGGATAATAGCTTTATGATATTTTATGTCCTTCCAAAGTGTTGTGAAGTTCTCAGAAATGTTTAGTGCTTCGGCCTTTTTTAAATACTCATGTGCAGTGTTTGCGTTAGACCTTTTGATATACCACTTCGACAGCTGAACATATACATCTGCGAGCAAAAACTTATCTTCCAATTCCTCCCGAATATGTAAAGTTAGCAGTAGATAAGATAACTCCAGTTTTGGTTTTGAAATTAGACCATAATATTGACTCATCTGTAGATACAGAATTGAAAACTGTATTGAGCTTGTACTGTCTTTTAAAGCCGTATAAGATTTATCATACCAATATTTCGCTGAGTCATTAAGACCTAAATTCAGATAAATAGTTCCTGCCTGTAATAGCGCATAGCCTTCTACTCCATATTCCTGAATTTCATGACCAAGTTCAGCGCCTTTTAATAACAGCTTAATACCAGCTTCTTTGTTACCGTTAAGGTTTTCATACACCCCTTTATAGGTATATGCTTCAGCCAGACCTTTGATATAGTTTTCTTTTTCAGACAGCGATATGGCCTCTTCTAAAGATGGTTTTGACAGCTCAAAATCACCTAGAGTTTGACGGAAGGCTAATGCATTGATGGCATCTATTTTTTCTTTTCCTGTAGTATTAAGGACACGTTGCTCAAGACTATATAAGGGGTTACTTTGTGAATGACTAACATAAGATGAAAAGGATAGAATAAAGGAAAATAAGATGCCTAAAATCTTCATACAGACAGAGCAATTTTTACTGAACAGTTTATGTGGTCAAGATAGGAAATTTTCATGATTGACACTAAGATTATATTGAGGCCTTAATCAGCCTATTATGATTGTGCGTTGTTGTAGTAATGAGTCCTCAAAATCCCACTACCAACTTTTAATGTCAGCCAGATTTTCATAACTTATAAAAAATATTGCTGCTTATGAAAACCAGTTTTGAACTCAATGGTAAAAATGTATCTGTTGATACACCAGAAGATGCCACATTACTTTGGACATTAAGAGAACGGCTAAAGCTTACAGGTACCAAGTTTGGATGCGGTATAGCTGCTTGTGGAGCCTGCACGGTGCATTTGGATGGTACTGCGGTGCGATCTTGTTCTATGCCTATGGCTGCAGTAGCGGGTAAACAAGTTACAACCATTGAAGGCCTGAGTGAAAATAATGATCATCCTTTGCAGGTGGCTTTTCAAGATGAGCAGGTGCCCCAGTGCGGCTACTGCCAGTCAGGGCAGATCATGCAGGCAGCAACATTACTGACATCCAATTCAAGCCCATCAAGAGAAGAAATTGTAAGTCACATGAATGGCAACTTGTGCCGGTGCGGTACCTATAACAGGATCATTAAGGCAATAACTAAAGCAGCAGAGGAGGGTCAGTCATGATGAAGAATAAACAAAGAGGAATGTCAAGGCGCCAGTTTCTGGCCACAACAGGAGGTGCTACCTTTTTTATTGGTGGCTACTGTCTATTGCCTGGCTGCACAACTGATAGTGGGGCAGAGGCAAAGGAAGTGCTTAAAAAGGAAGTGAATGTTTGGGTGAAGCTGGCTTCTGATAATCAGGTGATCATTTATACGCCTGCTGCGGAGATGGGTCAGGGGTCTATGACTTCAGTACCTTTGATTTTAGCAGAAGAAATGGATGCCGACTGGAGCAAAGTAAAAATATTGAGCAGTCCTGTAGAAGCGGAGACTTATGGTGTGGGCTGGTATCCCGGAGGAAATAAAAATATGACTACTGCTGGTAGCCGCACAATCAGAAGCTATTACCAGTTGATGCGTGAAACAGGGGCACAAATAAGGGCAAGCCTCTTACAAAATGCTGCTGAAAAATGGCAGGTGAGTGTTGAGGAATTAACTACCAAACCAGGCTTTGTTATTCATGAAGCCTCAGACAGCAGCATGAGTTTTGGTGAAATTGCTGAATTTGGAAATTTTGAGTCTCTGCCCGATATGGCTGGTGTTAAGTTGAAAGATCCCAAAGATTTTAAACTTGTAGGTAAGGTGCTGCCTCGCTATGACATCCCTTCAAAAACTAACGGGTCTGCTACCTATGGTATGGATGTTCATTTGCCTGGAATGCTCTATGGCTTCATCAGCCGATCGCCTGTTCACGGTGCTAAACCTGAGCTCACCAATGAGGAAGAAATCAAAAATATGGACGGTGTGGTTTCCATTGTAACATTAGATCATGGTGTTGGGGTGGTTTGCCAATCTGTAGAAGCTGGACTCAAAGCCAAACGACAAATGAAGATCAACTGGGGTGAAAGTCTGATGCAATCTCACAACAGTGAGGAAGATATGAATGCCTACACCACAGACGGTGCTAGTGAAACTAAGCATGAAGGAGATGTAGCAGGTGCTTTAAAAAATGTAGCCAAAGTGCATGAAGCTATATTCACCAATAAGTATGTCTATCATGCGCAGATGGAACCGCTCAATGCGGTAGTATCGGTTGCTGCAGACAAACAAAGTGCAGAGGTATGGATTGGCTCGCAGGCACCGGATGGTGCAAAAAGTGCTGTAGCTCAGACCCTGGGCATTGACGAAAATAAAATAACTGTCAATCAGCTCTTTTTGGGGGGAGGCTTTGGCCGTAGAACGCTACCCGGCTATGCTGCTGAGTGTGCTGCTTTAGCTAAAAGTGTTGACAAGCCAGTGAAGTTGATTTGGAAGCGCGAAGATGATGTGAGCTATGGCGCCTTCAGGCCTCAGGTAAAGCACTTCTTTAAGGCCGGACTGGATAAAGATGGAAAAATTATTTCGTGGGATCATACTGCTGTGGGGCCGGGTGGAGGTCTCTCCAATGGTGGCGCCAGCGTTGCGCATTATGATATTCCGAATGTGCGGTTTATGAGAAAAGATGTAGATCATGGCATCCGTACCAAACACTGGCGTGCAGTTGGTCATGGACCACATAAATATGCCGTTGAAACCTTTATCGATCAGCTGGCGAGAGCTAATAATAAAGACCCTTACCTGTACCGATTGGAAATGATGCAGAGTAATGAACGTGTCAGAAAGGTGCTGGAGCGTGCTGCTGAAATGTCCAATTGGGACCCAACACCAAAAGATGGTAGGGCCATGGGTATTGCTTTTGCCGACAGGGATTCATTTTCATGCGGAGTGGCCGAGATTTCGCTCAATCGTGATACTGGTGTTATCAGAGTACATAAATATTGGTGCGCTGTAGATGCCGGTGTGATTGTTCAGCCTGATAATGCTGTGGCGCAGGTGGAAGGTGCTGTGAATATGGGCATATCCAGCACGCTTAAGGAGCAAATTGATGTTAAAGACGGCAAGGTGGTACAATCTAATTTTCATGATTACCCGATCTTACGGATGTCAGAAGCGCCTGAGTCTATTGAAGTGGCTTTGATAGATTCTGATGAGTCCCCAGAAGGCATTGGTGAAGCAGGCTTGCCTGCTGTAGGTGGTGCCATTGCTTCGGCCTTTGCAGCATTGACGGGTAAACATTTATATGATATGCCTTTTACACCTGATAAGGTACTGGCGGTTTTGAATAGTTAGCGTAGCCTACTGTCAATTGTAATTAACTGTCATTCTGAACTTGATTCAGAATCTCTACTGCTCTTATTAAGATTCCAAATCGTGTTTTGAATGACAAACAATACACCCTCCTTACCTCCCTCAAGGGAGGAATTCTTCGCGAGATAATATCCACTTGAGGGGATTATAGGGGTGTTCTTAAATTGCACGTCACTTCGAAATGGAGCGTAGCGCAATGAGAAGTCTCCCCATCGCGATGAGGGGATTTCTCCCTCCGGTCGAAATGACGTTAAGCTAAAAAGGTACCGAAATGATATTAAATATCCTCCCCAATCAAACTCAAAGTCTTATCCAAAGCCTCGGCTTCATCTACTTTATAATGTGGCACAACACCTACACCCTCCCAGTTGGTTTGGGTAATGGGATTAATGGCCCGACCTTCAGGAATGATAGCGACAACACCTTCCGGGAGATTATAAAAGTTGACCGGGTGAGCACCGCCACCCGTAGTTTCGCCTACCAGCGTAGCACGCTTTAGATTAAGGAGATTATAGCAAAACTCTTCTCCTGCAGAAAAGGTGAAATCACTGGTTAAAATATAGACCGGCAGCTGGTCAATTCTTGACCCTTCTACCTCCTTTAAAGTATAATAGTCCGTTTTCACATCTCTATTGCGGTAGTAGAGGGAATTGAGGTGCACCGCTTCATCTTCAGGGAAAAGATAGCTTGACAACAACCTCACCGCCTCTGGTGAGCCGCCTCCGTTATTTCTCAGATCGAAGATTACCGCTTTGGTGGAGGCCAGCTTTTCCATTTTTTCTGCCAGCATATCTCTATAGCTGCCATTGGGGTTGCTAAACCCCGTTAACTCCAGATAGCCGATGTTGCCCTCCAGTATTTCCACCTCTCCAACACCATTGGGCAGGCTCTTGATTTCCCGGCCCGCAAACTTACTGGGTGCCGTCCGCCTGTTACCATATCGTATGCGCAGGTGTTTGTCATTGGCCACAGCCCGCAGGTCTTCATGCAAAGCCTCGGCAAGATCTTCCTTTTCAAGGTTATTATATTTTCCTTCTTCCAGTTTGGCCAGCAGCATGTCGTGCATGGCATTGGCTTCCTTCTCGAAAACATAGTTTTGCTTCAGGTCCCGGGCCAGCTCAGTGACCAGAGCTTCATGCTGGGGTTTTTGGGCCTGACAGCCTAATATGCTGCAAGCTAAAATAAGTACGGTGTAGAGTTGCTTCATGCTCCCTCGTACGGCCACTCTTATTGTGAGGTTGGCAGAAGCATGTTAAAGGTTGTTAAATAGGGGAGGAGTGGTGGGTGTGAGGAAAAAATACAACCTACTAAGAAAATCTACCTCTAAAAAATGGTCATAGTTTTCTAGCTCGATTTATTAAACCCATATCTGGATTGTTTTTTTTAAAAATATGTTTGGCTCTGCATTTTTGTGCTAAAATCTCAATTGTTCGTCTTTCGTTATTTTCTGTGGCTCTGTAATCTTTGTTAAAGTTTAGAGTTATTAAAACATCTGACAGGTAAAATGAATTTTTGTCTAGGCTAACAATGTAATCATCAATTGTTTTTTGCCACATATTTGGCCTTTCAGCAATTATTAGAAGCATTAATTCATGCTTGATGAGGCTATTGGATTCATTCACTGCTCTATCTATAAGCAAGGGCCCCATTTTGCTAGAAAAAAGATCATCTTTAAAGAATCTCACAACGTTTGTAGGAATTGCGAGTAATACCGCTTTTCTTTTTTCTGTAGAATCTGATATATTAAAATCGTCTTCATCAAGTTCAAATTTTGCACCCTCAAAAGCAACATTTCCTCTGTCGGCAAGCAGAGGATGAAGTACAATCAAAAGTTTGTTTAACTCACTCCAAGACTGAATGATTTTATCTAGAACTTCTTTCTTTAAATCAATAGAAACAAAATCACTATTTCGTAATGCCCGAGCTGTGGCGGATATTTGTCTCATTAATACTAAAAAGGAATAATCTCGCAGCACTGAATTAATTACTTGATTATACGGTCTGATTTGATCGTATTGCTTATCAGCATATTGATCTTTTACCTCGTCAGGAAGCCCTGAGGTTATTACATTATCTTTAATTTTCTCATGTTCTTTTTCCATTGCAGGAATATCAGGGTTCCATGTGATGGATTTAAAAGGGTTAATATTGTCGGGAATATTCACTTTGCTACGAACTGTTAACAGGGTTTTATCCAGATCCTTATTTAGCACTATCAATGCATCGTCTTTGTTTCTATCAATTCCTGTATAAAACTCAATAATCTCAGGGAAGTCAACATATCTTTTATTGTCATAAACATCCTGAATGAATGTTTTGCTCAAATTCATTCTTTGTGCGATAAAGAAGAAAACCCAATAAGTATTTTTAAAATATAGGTATTTGGAAGATGTAAGTCCTAATATTGAATTATCCAAAAGGACACGCAACAAGTAGTCGAGGTCCAAATCAATTAAGTTGGCTTTACAGAAGTCTTTAAGCTTTGATTTGATGTATTCCTCAGAAAAGTAGAAGTCATTATTAATAATTAATAGTTCACATAGATACCCTAGTACAAAAGAACAGTCTTTAACGTCAGGTTTTTTATCGTGAAAAGTAGGTATTTCATACTCTTCAAAAATTGTATTCAAGATTGTCTCCAACAGTTTTGTTCTATTTATTGGGTTATATTCTGATCCGATTTTATAAGATGCTCTTAATATTGAGATACAATTCTTAGGTGTCCTATGCATATTCAATATTTCAAGGTCTTTCGAGACCTTGTCTAGCATTATATTATGATCTTCTGCAATTTCTTTGCTCTTAGTGTATGATGTTACAATTTTCCGAAGTTCTGTTTGTCGTAATGGTAGTAGGTAGTATGAAATAAATTTACGGGTAATCTCAACTTTATCATCTTCTTCTGACTTAAGGAAGAAATTATTGTCAAGTGTGTTGAATATTATGATTGGTATTTCAGGAAACTCATCGCAAACATTTTTGACCATTTGCATAACACCAAGTTCATCAAAGCAAACAGAATCGAGTAAGATGCAATTCATTTGATCAACTTTCGAAAAATAATAATTCTCAATAGCGCGCTTAATATCTTTAACAACTTTGTGTTTTTTTGTCTTTTTAGAATCAAGATAAATGAATTTTTTACCTGATTTCCAAGCTTCTAGTTTTAGGTAATGAGCTAAAGAAGTTAGACCAAATTCAGACGGGGCTTTAATAATAATATTCTTAGGTTCATCGACAATTGATTGCAATTCAATCTTATTATCAAAATTTCTAGTAGGGTCGCTGGGAACCTCTTTTTTAGAACTTATTATTGGATCGATCCAAACTGGTGTTTTTTCGTTATATGTCTTTAGGGATTCTGATAAATCATCTTCTAAATGTTTTAGTATGATGTCAATTTCTTTGATTTTTTTATCGGCATCCTCTATTTCTGTATTCTCTTTAGTAAAAAGTTCAAGAACTCCAGTCAAAAGCTCCGAGAAGTGTTCAGTGCCACTAAATTCTTTGTAAAGACCGAGTTTTGAAACCTTATCTTTAAAAGCTTTAACTTTTTGATATTGCTCGAAATCAAATTGTTCGGGGTCAACTTTTTCCTTTCCGAAGAAGAATAAAATTTTTGGAATTAAGTCATCCGATTTTTCCTTTTTATAAATTGCGTCTAGGAATTCATGTTCTGTTCCGCTGCCAGCCTTCTTTGTTGGTTGGCCGTAACGGTTTTTCATTATTCCTATAAATACATCATAGTTTGACTTATTGATGTATTCATCAATAATTTCTTGCCCATTCTTACCCATATCAGGTAGGACATCATATTCCCACATGAATGTTTCAAATCCTATTCCAAAGTGTTTTGCAAAGCTTGAACTTATGTCTTCAATTACCTTAACACATGTATCCCGTTCAGCTTTACAATCACCCGGAGAGGATATAAAACACTTGAATATTTTTCTAGTTTCCATTTAATTAAGTTTTTAAAAGTTTTTAGACAAACGGATCTGTGGTGGGTGATAAGGTGAAGCATTAAGAGGTAAGGTAGTAAATACTCTATTATTACCATTCTGTAAATTCTGAATTAAATAAACATTTGCCTTCCCAAATACACTGAGGGCAATATATGGCTTTTGGAACTAGGTCATTTCACCTAACACATTGAGTAGAAACACCTAATCGGCTCTATTATGTTTATTGCTGTTGTTTGAGGTAGGTGAGTAGCTCGGTGGTTTGGTCTAGTACATTTTGCTTTTCTCTAAGGAAGGATCGTAATAGCGCTTTCTGAAAAGTGAAAATTCCTCTAAAGGCTTTGGCCATTTCATTTTTGTTTACATCCTGCCAGGTCACTTTGTCCAGATTACCTTCAATCACACTCCATGTAGAACCACTAGAGTATTTTGAAGCATAAGTATTGAACAAATCGGCATAAGCCTCCATCTGGTTATCAATAACTTCAAAGGACTTACTTTTTGCTGTTTTTAGCACCAAAAACCCCTGAATTATGTCCTGATCAAAAAGGTTGATATTGCCTGTAGACATGAGTATATCTATAATGTCGGTGCTCATGTTGTTCATTTGTATGAAGCTGGGGTGATACTCATAGCGTGCTATTTTTATGATAGTGTCCAGTGAGGTGCTGGGTTTCTTGAGTCTTACTTCAATGGCTTCAAGCTCATTGAGCCTTTCCTGATAGTAGGTGAGTTGTTGTTGCAAATCAGTAGAATCTTGCACAAGGTTCTTTATTAAAGAGTTTTGATAAGACTGCTTCAGTTCTTTTTTCTTTTTATCCTCCTGAAAATCATCGATTTGTACCGCTATTAAAATGCCTATAACAACTAGTAAAATCTCGCCAATGGCATACAGAACATATCGGGAGGCCTTGTTTTCACCTAAAAGTTTTTTCCTGATATTCCGAAGATAAAAAAGCATTGGTTTAAAAATTGAGTAGGGTTGTAGTGTTTAATTAGTTGAATTTAATGAATTAGCCTAATGTATTGAAAATATCCCGAATGATGAAAAACTAAAAAGCATCGTCACTTCGAAGGAGGCACGACTGAGAAGTCTCCTATTCGCTAAGGGAAAAAATTGTTGCCAATGGGGAGACCTCTCACCCTAAAGGGGTTCGAGGTGACGGTAATAAATAAGTATCGTCACTTCGAAGGAGGTACGACTGAGAAGTCTCCTAATTGTTGAAAGAGACCTGATTCTTCATTGTTATCAATAAGGAGACCTCTCACCCTAAAGGGACTCAAGGTGACGATAAACTAAAAAGTATCGTCACTTCGAAATATAGCGCAGCGAATCCGATAGCCATCGGAAAAGAAGTCTCCTAATCGTGATAAGGGGATTTCTCCCTGCGGTTCGAAATGACGTTACTAAAGAGGGGATTCCAACCTAAAGAGATTCGAGGTGACTTATTCCAAAGAATCAAACAGATCGACACCTTGTGGGTTCAATGCATTAATAAGGGCTAGCTTCTTTTCTCTTCTATATACTTTTATTTGTTTCTCTCTCATAATGGCTTCCTCAATTGAATGAAACGATTCCCAATAAACTAGCTTATTGATGTTGTATTTTGAAGTAAAGCTTTTCGGGTAAACCTTCATTTTATGCTCCTGGACTCGAGCAATAAGGTTAGAGGTAACACCTGTATAGAATACCGTATGATGTTGGTTGGTCATGATGTATACTGCACCTCCTCTTTCCATTCTTGAATATAAATATTTATCGTCACTTCGAAGGAGGTACTACTGAGAAGTCTCCTAGTTCTAATGGGGAGACCTCTCTCCGCCAACTGGCGGATTCGAGGTGACGTTGGGCTAAGGAGATC
>NZ_SMLV01000435.1:0-59172 GCF_009711525.1 Fulvivirga lutimaris | reverse complement strand
AAGGCAAACTAAAAAGTATCGTCACTTCGAAATGTAGCGCAGTGAAGTGAGAAGTCTCCTAAACGATAAGTCGAGAAGTTGTTACAAATAGGGAGACCTCTCGCCAAAAGGCATCGAGGTGACGTTTCCTAAGAGGGGATTTCGCACACTGAAGAGATTCAAGGTGAAGGCAAACTAAAAAGTATCGTCACTTCGATACTTAACGCAGTGAAGTGAGAAGTCCCCTAAACGCTAAGTCGAGAAGTTGTTACAAATAGGGAGACCTCTCGCCAAAAGGCATCGAGGTGACGTTTCCTAAGAGGGGATTTCTCACCCTAAAGGGATTCGAAATGACCAAAGACTACTGCCCATACTTCTTCCACCAATGCTGAAATACAATCAGTCCCCAGATACGGGCATGCACATCGCCAGGGTTGGAGGAGAACAGTTTCTTTTTCAACTTCCTGATTTCTTTAACATCAAAAATGCCTTGTTCTTCAATAAATGCATCGGCCAGCAAATCGTTTTTGATAGTATGCTGCATTTCGTTTCTGAACCATTTCAATAAAGGCACTTCAAAACCTTTTTTGGGTCGGTTATACAGCTCATCCGGCAGTATATCTTTAAAAGTATCCTGAACGATACGCTTTCTTATATCGCCATTGATCTTCGAGTCTGTTGGCAGCTGGAAGGCAAACTCTACCACCTCATGATCTAAAAACGGCACCCGTACTTCCAGTGCGTTGGCCATGCTCATGCGGTCTACTTTGGTGAGCATATCATCCGGTAATACCAGCTTGGCATCTGTCAGCAGCAGGTCGTTAATGGCTTCCTTGTCGGGAATGTCTTTCAATATCCCGGACTTAAATTTTGAATACTGCTCCTTGTCCAGGTTCTCCCTACTGGACTGACTCAATAGGTTAGCAGCTGCCTGCTCAGAAGCAAAGCCTGCCCAGCTCCAATAACGCTCCTTGCTGCTCATGCTCATGCCTTTGCTAAAGCGGTGCAGCTGCCTGAATTTATTGGTTAAGCTGTTATTTCTTGACTTGGGCAGCAAATACCACAGTGGCTGCAATGCTTTAACGGCACTAGCCGCACCACCATCATTGATGATCTTCAAAAAGGCAGTGTGCTTATTATAACCCGCAAAAAGCTCGTCAGCACCATCACCACTCAAGGCGACAGTAGCATGCTTCCGGGTCTCTTGCGACAGTATGTAAACCGCAATGGCAGAAGAATCAGCAAAAGGCTCATCGATATAATCGAGGATGTCGCCAACATGCTTGTACAGGTCTGAATTCGTTAAAGAGAAAACGGTATGTTCGCTACCTATCTTTTTGGCTACGGCTTGCGCATATTCTGTTTCGTCAAAGAACTTCTCATCTTTAAAACCTATAGAGAAAGTATGAAGGTCATCTTTGTGCTTTTTGGCCAGGGTGGCAATCACTGAAGAGTCAACACCGCCACTCAAAAATGAGCCTAACGGCACATCAGCCACCAATCGCTTTTGCACCGAGGCTTCCATCAGCTCGGCAAGCTTTTGTTTTTGCTGGTTGTAATCAAGCTTTGTATAGTTGGCTTTGTTATGCGGAATCTCATAATAGGGCTCATTGAGAAACTCCTGCGGTGTAAGGTGCAGGTAATACCCCGGAAGTAGCTTCTTTACAGATTTAAAGATAGTAGCAGGAGCGGGGATGTAATTGAGCTGCAGATAAGTATAAAGCCCAGTGTAGTCTATTTCTTTATTGATACCATATTGAATAATAGACTTCATTTCCGATGCGAAGAGCAATCGGTCATCATCTATCATAAAATACAGCGGCTTAATGCCCAGTCGGTCTCTAGCTATAAATAGACTTTTGTCTTTGTAATCATAAATGGCAAAAGCAAAGAAGCCATTGACCTTTTGCAGACATGCTTTGCCTTCCCTCATGTAAAGGTTCAGCAGCACTTCAGTGTCGGTCTCGGACTGAAATTTGACACCCTGATCTACAAGCTCCTTTCTTAGCGCTTTATAGTTATAAATCTCACCATTGAAGATAATGCAATACCTGCTTCCCAAATCCCACATGGGCTGGTGTCCTTCAGGACTCGGGTCGATAATGCTAAGCCTGCGGTGCCCGAGGGCAACAGTATTATCATTATAAATGTCCTGAAAGTCTGGGCCACGGCTGGATAAGGCAGCGGTCGCGTTAGCAGCGTTAACCATGCTAACCCGACCGACCATATTAAATGCATATACCCCCGTTATGCCACACATAGGCTACGGTTAAGCTAATTTTTTGTATTTGATTCTCTTTGGAGCTTCATCACCAAGACGTTGCTTGCGGTTCTCTTCATATTCAGTGAAGTTACCATCATACCAAACTACCTGTGAGTCGCCTTCAAATGCAAGGATGTGCGTACAAACTCTATCCAAAAACCATCTGTCGTGACTGATGATTACCGCGCAACCACCAAAATTCTCAAGGCCTTCTTCAAGTGCTCTTAATGTGTTAACATCAAGGTCATTGGTAGGTTCATCTAAAAGTAGGAGGTTGGCACCTTGCTTCAGGGCCATGGCCAAATGCAGTCTGCCGCGCATACCTCCAGAAAGCTCGCTCACTTTTTTCTGCTGCTCAGAGCCGTTGAAGTTGAACTTACTCACATAAGCACGGCTATTCATCTGCTTGCCGCCCATTTCTATGATCTCATTACCACCAGAAATGGCTTCCCAAACACTATGGTTAGGGTTTAAGTTATCATGCTCCTGATCTACATAAGCGATCTCAACAGTAGAACCTACCTCAAAAGTACCGGCATCAGGTTTCAGTTGTCCGGTGATCATTTTGAAGAGTGTGGTTTTACCAGCACCATTAGGCCCGATAATACCTACTATTCCTGCTTTTGGCAGATTAAATTCCAGATTTTCATATAATAATTTATCACCAAAGGCCTTAGATACTCCATGAGCCTCGATTACTTTATCACCCAATCTTGGTCCTGCTGGTATGTATAGCTCCAGCTTTTCTTCTCTTTCCTTAGTCTCTTGAGAAAGGAGTTTATCATAGGCGCTCAAACGAGCTTTGGCTTTGGCATGTCTACCTTTAGGAGACATTTTAGCCCACTCCAACTCCCGTTGTAAAGTCTTCTGTCTTTTAGACTCTGTCTTTTCTTCTTTAGCCAGTCTGTTTTGCTTCTGATCTAACCAAGAAGAGTAGTTGCCTTTCCATGGAATACCTTCACCACGATCAAGCTCAAGAATCCAGCCTGCTACATTGTCAAGGAAATATCTATCGTGAGTTACGGCTATTACCGTACCTGCATATTGTCTTAAATGTTGTTCTAACCAATGCACCGATTCAGCATCTAAATGGTTGGTAGGCTCATCTAATAAAAGCACATCTGGCTCCTGAAGTAATAATCGGCATAGGGCCACTCTTCTTTTCTCACCACCAGACAGGTGCTCGATCTTAGCGTCTCCGGGAGGTGTTCTTAGAGCATCCATAGCTCTTTCAAGCTTGCTATCCAGCTCCCAGGCATTCAGTTGATCTAATCGCTCCTGAACCTCGCCCTGCTTTTCTATCAGCTTCTCCATTTTATCCGGGTTCTCCAAAACATCCGGATCAGCGAATTTTTCATTGATTTCTTCAAACTCCCTTAAAAGCGCTACTGTTTCGGCAGCACCTTCTTCTACCACTTCTTTTACAGTTTTGCTTTTATCTAGCTGTGGTTCTTGCTCTAAAAGCCCGATAGAGTAACTACCATCGAAAACAACCTCTCCCTGATAGTTATTGTCAATCCCTGCTATTATTCTCAAAAGAGAAGACTTACCAGAACCGTTGAGTCCTAAAACGCCAATCTTAGCGCCATAAAAGAAGGATAGGTAGATATTTTTTAATACTTGTTTACTTGGTGGGTAGGTCTTGTTGACCCCAGCCATTGAAAAGATTATTTTCTCGTCACTCATAATTCAGTCGATATACTTGTAATTGTCAAACAAATTTATTCTTTTGATAGAGATTGCTTCAATGTAGATGAAATATTATTCTATTAAAAAATCGAAAATTTTTTAAACTTTTGAAAATATCATCACGTTGCAGACAATAAGTGATAAAATCAGAAGTTGAAATAAATAGATAAAAAGTTTGATTTGTGCTTTAAAATTTTACTTTTGCAAAAAATTTAAAAGGCAAAATCATAGGAGGATTATACTATGTACTGGACACTAGAATTAGCATCATATCTTGAAGATGCACCTTGGCCCGCAAGTAAAGACGAATTGATAGATTTCTCTATCCGTACCGGAGCGCCTCTTGAGGTTGTAGAAAACCTTCAGGAACTGGAAGACGATGGGCAGCCTTTCGAAAATATCGAAGAAATTTGGCCGGACTATCCGACCAAAGAAGACTTCTTCTTTAATGAAGATGAGTATTAAATACTAAAGAGATTTAAGGCCATCCCGACTCATCGCGATGGCTTTTTTATTCCTTCATTAGCGCTTCCGCGATTATCAAATCTTCAGGTGTAGTTATTTTAATATTGGCATAGCTGCCTTCGAATAACGAAATTTTAAAACCTGCTCGCTCAGCCACACTGGCATCGTCTGTTAAACTTGCTTCTTCTTTAATATCATAAGCGGCCTTTATCATAGCAAGATCAAAGGTCTGTGGGGTTTGAATTAGCCTGTAGTCAGAGCGGTCTACGGCTTTGGTTGTATCCTGATTTGTTATGCGTATCGACTCTTTTAATCGCACAGCAGCCACAGCGCTCTTATGCACTGCTGCAAGGTGATAGGAGGCGCCAATAATATCTTTACCAACCAATGGTCTAACGCCATCATGAATGGCTACAAGGCCTTCTGTGTCGTTAATTTTAGCAAGACCATTTTTAACCGACTGAAATCTGGAGTCACCACCAGTAGCTATTGTCACCGGCACTTGATAGCTGAATTTAGAACACAGGGACTTCCAAATCTCCACCTCATCTGGAGGTAGCACTAAAATGATCTGCACCTCTGAAGAATAAGTAACAAATGCATTGATGGTATGCATCAAGATGGGCAAGCCTGCTACTTCAATAAATTGTTTTGAAGTGACATTATTCATTCTTGTGCCTTTACCACCGGCCACTATTATTGCGTATTCTTTCATTGTATATAGGGTATAAAAAAAACGTCATCTCGAACTCCATGAGAGATCTCCCTTAGATGTAGGGGATTTCTCGTTAGTACTCGAAATGACGTCTAATTTAATGAATCTTTGGCTACTATACGATCAACATCGCATCACCATAAGTCAAGAATCTGTATTTCTCTTTCTTAGCAACTTCGTAAGCTTCTCTTACTAAATCATAACCTCCAAAAGCACAAGCCATCATTAATAATGTAGATTCAGGCATGTGGAAGTTTGTGATCATAGCGTTACAAATTTTGAACTCGTAAGGAGGGAAGATAAACTTATCGGTCCATCCTGACTTAGGCTTCAATCTGTCGCTTGCAGAAACTGCTGATTCTAATGAACGCATTGTTGTAGTACCGATAGCACATACTTTCTTCTTGTTGTCCAAAGCGTTGTTGACGATGTCAACAGTCGGCTGAGCAACTTCGAAGTTCTCTGAGTCCATTTTATGTTTTGTTAAATCTTCTACATCAACAGGTCTGAAAGTACCTAATCCGATGTGAAGCGTAATGCTAGGCATTTTAACACCAAGAATTTCTAATCTTTTTAGTAATTGTGGTGTGAAGTGAAGACCTGCGGTAGGAGCTGCAACCGCACCTTTTGCCTTAGCATAGATCGTTTGAAAACGCTCTTTATCATCTGGCTCAGCTTCTCTTTTGATGTATTTTGGAAGTGGTGTTTCTCCTAAGCTATCAATTGTATTGTAAAATTCTTCATCTGTTCCATCAAATAAGAATCTGATGGTTCTGCCTCTTGAAGTGGTGTTATCAATAACCTCAGCTACAAGATCACCTTCTCCAAAATATAATTTGTTTCCTACCCTGATTTTTCTGGCTGGGTCAACCAAAACGTCCCAAAGGTGCATTTCTGGGTTAAGTTCTCTCAAAAGGAAAACTTCAATTTTAGCACCTGTTTTTTCTTTGTTGCCATAAAGGCGAGCTGGAAATACCATGGTGTCATTGTTGACCATTACATCACCATCTTCAAAATAGTTAACTACATCTTTAAAGACTTTATGCTCAATTTCTCCCGTTTTTTTGTGTAAAACCATTAAACGAGATTCATCTCTGTTTTCTGCCGGATATAAGGCTACATGACCAGTCGGTAAGTCGAACTTGAATTCTGATAATTTCATATTTAATATTACGGTATTAAATAATTTTAAAAGAGTTTTTAAAATTAGGACGCAAAGATAAAGATATCCGTGACTTTTAGGATACTATTGTAAAATACTTTTATAGCATCAGATAGCAACGTGTTAGTATTCAGACTCATATTAGAAAGTTTCAGGTTCGCATGGAATGCGCTTAAGATGAATATCTTGAGAACAGTACTTTCATTGCTTGGTGTTACCGTAGGTATTTTTGCTATTATAGCTGTTTTTACTATCGTTGATTCACTCGAGAAGAATGTAAAGCAAAGCTTTGATTTTCTTGGTTCTGGGGTGATTTATGTTGATAAATGGCCCTTCACTGCCGACTCTAACGGGGAGTACAAATGGTGGGATTTCTGGAGAAGACCAAACCCAAGTTACAATGAGTTTAAGGTGTTAGAGGCTAACCTTAAGAACAAATCAGCCATTTCAATCTTTGCCGATGCCAATAATGTGGTGCTCAAGCGAGGCAACAACAGTTTCTATGAAACGAAATTCATTGGTGGAAGCTATGGCTATAAAGATATAGTTGAATTGGACATTGCTGATGGCCGCTACTTTTCTCCAAGTGAAGTAGCTGGAGCAAGAAACGTGACCATAATAGGAGCTGATATCGCTGAGGCACTATTTCCTAATGGACAAAACCCTGTTGGCAAAGAGATCAAGATTAGAAATAAGAAGTTTTTTATTATCGGGACTCTGAAAAAGGAGGGTGAAAGCTTTTTGGGTTTTGAGAGTAAGGACACCAATTGCATAGTCCCATATGATGCCTTTCGAACAATGTATACTACAGGTACGGGTAGCTATAATGAAAGAGGTTCTACCATAGCCATTAAAGGTCATGATCAGGATATTGGATTGATAGAGCTTGAAGGTGAAGTGACGGGATTTTTGCGTACGAGAAGAGGGCTAAAGCCAAAGGAGGATGACAATTTTGCGCTTAACCGACCTGAGGCAATTGCCAATGTTTTATCAGGTGTATTTGATGTGTTTGGCATTGCTGGTTGGATCATTGGAGGATTCTCTATCCTCGTGGGTGGGTTTGGTATAGCCAATATCATGTTCGTTTCTGTAAAAGAAAGAACCTCTATTATAGGTGTGCAGAAATCATTGGGCGCACAGAATTACTTCATTCTTTTCCAATTCTTATTCGAATCAGTATTCTTAAGTGTGATTGGAGGTTTGGGAGGATTATTCCTTGTAATGCTCATCACCTTTATTCCTATGGGTTCTTTGGAAGTTACGCTTACGCTTAAGAATATCGTTCTTGGCTTGGGTGTGTCAGCCATTATAGGTACAGTTTCCGGAATTGTACCTGCAGCTCTAGCAGCAAGGCTCGATCCGGTGATAGCGATCAGAAGCTAACTTTCTTCCTTTAATATTACAGATTTCCTTACACGCCTTATTTATGGCAAGGTGTTGATCATTTTGTAGATTCTAATTTAAATAGATTTGACTTCTATTAATTTAAAAATTGAAGAATGAGAAAATTACAATATTTATTGGTTGTCTTTTTAATAGGACTCATGAGCTGTGGCTCTGATGATGATGGCGGTACGCCAAATAAGATATTAATCAATGGTGATGCTTTTGAGACTAATTTCAATTCAATAACAGGGGTAGCACAAGATGGTGAAGGGCATGCAGGCATTTCATTTAGCAGTGTTACTACTTCTGGAGATAGCAAGACATTGACTATTGATGTAGAGTATGATGGCACCTCAAAACTTGGTGGCACCTATAGTTTTCCACAGGGTGATAACTTATACCTCGATGATTTTTTAACTAACTATTCGGTATTTGTAGGCTCATCTTATGATGGCACAAACCTTAGTGAAGGCACTGTAACAGTCACAAAAAATAACGGAGACAATTACACAGTTGAGATGGACTTGCTAATGGATGATGGCACTACATTTACAGGAACTATCACAGCTGATTTTATCGTGACATTCAATAATGGATGATAGAAAAATCGTTATTACAAAAAAGCCCTTTCAATATTGAAAGGGCTTTTTTTATGCTATTCTTTAGCAGCGATTGGTTTGTCTAGCACATCGCCAGTTATCTTTTCCTTAATTTTTTTCTCCAGTTCTTCCATTAGTTCGGGGTTGTCCTCAATAAGCCCTTTTACTGTATCTCTACCCTGACCAAGTTTGTTGCCTCCATAAGAGAACCACGATCCTGCCTTGTTTATAATGTCAAGCTCAACAGCAAGGTCAATGATCTCTCCTGCTTTAGAAATTCCTTTTCCGAACATTATATCAAACTCCACAACCTTGAAAGGAGGTGCAACCTTGTTCTTAACTACCTTAACTCTGGTTCTATTACCTATCATATCTCCAGCGCCTTCTTTAATCTGACCTATTCTTCTAATATCTAAACGTACAGAAGCGTAGAATTTAAGTGCATTACCACCAGTAGTTGTTTCTGGGTTGCCAAACATCACACCGATCTTCTCACGAAGCTGATTGATGAAAATACAAGAGCAGCCGGTTTTATTGATAGTACCAGTTAATTTTCTTAATGCCTGTGACATCAAACGAGCCTGTAGGCCCATTTTGCTATCACCCATCTCACCTTCTAATTCACCTTTAGGTACCAATGCAGCAACAGAGTCAATAACAATAATGTCAATGGCGCCAGAGCGAATTAAATGCTCTGCTATCTCAAGTGCCTGCTCTCCACTGTCTGGCTGAGAGATCAGTAAGTTCTCTGTGTCAATACCCAACTTCTCAGCATAACTCTTATCAAAGGCATGTTCAGCATCAATAAACGCTGCTAATCCACCTGCTTTTTGAGCTTCTGCAATACAATGCATTGAAAGAGTAGTCTTACCTGAAGATTCAGGACCATAGATTTCAACAACTCTTCCTCTTGGTATTCCACCTATGCCTAAGGCAATATCAAGACCTAATGAACCAGTTGAAATGGCAGGAACATCAAGAACCTTTTCATCACTCAACTTCATAACGGCACCTTTACCGTATGTTTTTTCTAGTTTGTCGATGGTTAGTTGAAGGGCTTTTAATTTCTGTTCTTTCTCGCTCATTGTTCTCTTGAATTATTGTGAATTATGAGCGGTGAAGTTAATAAGATATGGCCATAATAACGCCAGCAGCTAGTAAAAAATCTTATCTCAATTGGCAAGAAGAAGTGCCCGGCTCTTTATATATTGCGACAAATTAAAAACAATGCGTTTCAGACTCCTTTTTTTGATACTTATTGGCACTGGCAGTCTTCAGGCTCAGCTAAATAACACCATGTTTGAGCAGCGTAATGCAGTGGTAGAAAGTGATTCCAATACACTTGGCCTGACGCTGCGCACGTTAGCTTTCAATAAAAACAATGAATATTTCAGCAAGATAGCAGATGGTTATACACTATTTGGCTATCAAATAAATCCATCACTTTACTATCAGCCTACCAGGAATACAAGGTTTGATATTGGGGTATATCTCCAAAAGGACTTTGGTAATGATGACTATTCAGAAATACAACCAACTTTCACCTTCTCCCATACTTTTGGTGATTCCAAATTGGTAATTGGCACGTTAGAAGGGAGCCTTTCACACAGATTGATAGAACCTTTATATGACTTTGAAAGAGTTATGGTCAATCGGCTTGAAAATGGGTTGCAGTTTACTGTCAACAACAACTGGATATTTCTTGATACCTGGATCGACTGGCAGAATATGCTGTATGTTGGAGAAGACGATCAGGAGGAGGTAACAGGGGGGCTTTCGATGAATTATATATTGATGGATAAGGACTTTAAGATATCCATACCAGTACAGATGGTTGTGACGCATGTCGGGGGGCAAATTGATAGTAGCCCGATGCCACTGCAGACTTATGTTAATAGTGCTTTGGGTTTAATGCTTGACTTTCATAATGGACGTGATGGGTTTGTTACAGGAGCCAGAGTCGATGGTTACTATACAGGCTACAAAGATTTTTCTACAGATCAGTTGAGGCCGTTTAAAGATGGGAGTGGAGTAATGTTGAATGCTACAATTTTCACAAAAATGCATTTGGATATAATGGCCAGTTACTGGAAGGGTAATGAATTCTTGACCATTCAGGGTGGGAAGCTTTATCCGTCAGAGTCAAGCACCTTTAAAAACCCTTTCCATATAGAGGAGCAAAGGGAGCTGTTGATTTTAAGATTGATGCACAATCTGAAGCTGGCAGATGGACTGGTACTTTCTGGCAGATTTGAGCCCTACTTTGATTTATTGAATAATCGCTTCGAATTCTCGCATGCGTTATACTTAAATTATAACACCGACTTTAAACTACTTAAGAACGCCCGTAAATAGTTAATATGAAAAAGCGAATCGGCTTAATTGTATTAATCATTATTGCCATTCTGGTCATCTTTAATTTCGACTTGATCAGGTATGGTATTCGTCAGGCATCGGGTCAAATACACATAATCTATAATGCAAGGCCAGTTGAGCAGTATTTAAACGATTCTACGGTATCGCAAGAGGTGAAAGACAAGCTCAGGCTTGTTGATGACGTTAAAGCTTTTGCTCACGAGCGATTGCACCTGGCAGAGACAGATAATTATACAGAGATGTATGATCAGCAGGGTAAGCCTGTCTTATGGGTGGTTACCGGTTGTGAGCCTTTTAGTTTTCAACCGTATCAATGGACATTTCCTGTTCTGGGCTCAGTTCCTTACAAGGGGTTTTTCAAAAAGCATTTGGCTGATCAGGAACTTGAAGTAATAAAGAGTAAAGGGCTTGATGCTGGCATGCGTACTGTTGGGGGCTGGTCAACGCTTGGATGGTTTAACGATCCTATTCTTAGCGAAATGCTGAATCGCAGTAATGGTGATCTGGCTAATCTGATAATTCATGAACTTGTTCATTCAACAATTTTTGTGAAAGACAGCGTTGAGTTTAATGAAAATCTTGCATCCTTCATTGCTGATAAAGGAACACTTATATATATGAGTGAAAAGTATGGTACGGATTCTGATGAAATGAAAAGTTATATCAACGAGGAAAATGATAATAAAAAGTTCATCAAGCATATGTTAACGGGTTATGATATTCTTAATAGCTTGTATTTGAGTTTTGATGGAGTTCCTGATGAACAGAAATTGAGCAAAAAGGAGGAAGCCATTAAATCTATCATCAATAACTTGGATACACTTAAACTGTATAATGATAATCGGCTGAGTAACTTCAAAGGGTTTGTCCCCAATAACACTTATTTCATGTCTTTTAAAAGGTATCAGTCGAAACAAGGTAAATTAGATAGCCTTTTCAATAAGGAATTTGATCAGGAACTCGTTAATTTTATCGAATATTTAAAAAATAAGCATCCATACCTATGAAAACCTTCAAATCAATAAGCAATTGGTTTTTGAAATTAGGAGCTCTAGTTATTCTTATATCTATGGCTCGTGAGGAGGATGTTGCGTCTAAAGTTGGGGATTACAGAGTAATACCTAATACGAGTTTTTTTAGAGGTGAGGTGATTGATTACAAAGTGCACTATGGCTTTGTAAATGCCGCAGAAGCTCAGATGGTTATCCATGATGATCTGCATGATATCAATGGCCGTAAGTGCTACAAGATCGATGTGCATGGAAAGTCAATAGGTATGTTTGACCTATTTCTCAGAATAAGAGACAATTGGGGTACCTATTTAGATACCGCTTCTATCATTCCGCAAAAGGCATATCGAAAAATTGAAGAAGGAAAGTACCGTAAGCACGAGATTGTAGATTTTGATCATGATAATGAACAAGTAAGAGTTCATACTTATCATTTTAAGAAAAAGGAATGGAAGCCCATTGAGAAGTTTGATATACCTAAGTACGCTCAGGACATGGTGAGCGGATACTACTATCTGAGAACTGTAGATTTCAAAACGCTTAAGGAAAATGAGATTATAAAAATGAAGGCCTTTTTTGATGATGAGGTTTACGACTTTAAAATAAAGTTTTTAGGGCGCGAAGAGGTTAAAACTAAACTGGGTGTAATTCGCTCAATTGTAATTTCTCCGATCATGCCAGAAAACAGCCTGTTTGATGGAGAGAACTCCATTAGAGTTTGGATATCAGATGATAGAAATAAGGTACCATTAAAGGTGAAGGCCCAAATGTTTGTCGGCTCAGTCGAAATTGACGTCCAAAACTATAGTCAAGGAAAGATTAAGTAATTGTTAAGAAATAGCTTCTGTTTTTTTAATAATGCTTTTTCTGCATACTTTTAAATCCGATTTGACTGAGTACACCTCACTAAATATTTGAGCTATGGGAAACAAGCAAGAACACAAGGTGCTTGTTGTTGACGATGAGGAGGCAATATTAGAATTGCTGAAATATAACCTTGAAAAACAGGGTTATACTGTTAAGACAGCTCCAGACGGAGTAAAAGGCGTTGAAATTGCCAAAAAGTTTCTTCCTGATGTTGTTTTATTGGACATCATGATGCCTAAGCAGGACGGTGTGGAAACCTGCCGCCAGCTGCGCGAAATACCTGAAATGGCTAATGCATTCATTATATTCTTAACGGCACGTTCTGAAGAGTATTCAGAAGTAGCCGCATTTGATGTTGGTGCTGACGACTATATAACTAAGCCCATAAAGCCCCGGGCTTTAATGAGCAGGATAAGTGCTTATTTTAGAAGGGATGTGCAAAAGAAATCTGTAACTGATCAAATTTCTATTGGCGAGCTTTTAATTGATAGAAGCAGCTATACCATCAACCTTAAAGGGAAAGAGATTACACTGCCTAAAAAGGAATTTGAGTTACTTTATTTCCTTGCTCAGAACCCAAATAAAGTATTTGGCCGTGATGAGCTACTTCAAAACATTTGGGGGTCCGATGTTTATGTTCTTGCCAGAACAGTAGATGTACATATTAGAAAAGTACGCGAGAAAATAGGAGAAGAATTTATAACCACAGTTAAAGGTGTAGGTTATAAGTTTAGCTTAAATTAGAACATGGTTTACAGTTCCAGGGTTATTGCCTTGCTTTTGGCTACCTGTATAGCAGCCGTTACTTCTGCATTTCTTTCTTTATTTAATGAAGTGGGTGCGACTGCATTGGTTGTAACCGGACTCATCAGTTTTTCTGTTAGCTACCTTTTAGGATTTATAATTCTTGAGTTTCTGATTTTTAGAGAGATTGATAAGATCTATAACTTGTTTGATAAGCTTCGTAAAAAGGAACTGAAGACTATTGATACATTCAAGTCCAACCCACTAAATCCGCTTAAAAAGATCAATGATGAAATCTTTAGCTATGCTGCTCTCAAGCAGAAGGAGATAGATGAGCTTAAAAAGATTGAAGCATTTAGAAGAGAGTTTATTGCTGATGTTAGTCATGAGCTTAAAACACCAATTTTTGCAGCACAGGGATTTGTTCATACTTTATTAGATGGGGCGGTAAAGGATAAGACGGTAAGAACCCGTTTCCTTAAAAGAGCGGCCAAGAGTCTTGACGGTTTAGATATGTTGGTGCAAGACCTGTTAACATTATCTCATATTGAGACAGGCGAGATTAAAATGCACTTTGAATATTTTGATATCAAAGGTCTTGTTACTGATATCATTGATCAGTTTGAAAATAAAGCGGAAAAGAAAGAGATCAAGATTTCCTTTGCACCTGATACTCCCGATTTGGTTACTGTTTATGGTGACTGGCAGCGAATCAATCAGGTGATGAACAACCTGATTAGTAATGCCATTAAATATACCAATGAAGCTGGTGATGTTGAGGTTGGTTTTAGAATTACAAAGAATGATGTCACCACTTATGTTAAAGATACGGGTGAGGGCATTCCTTCTGATGATGTGAAAAGGATCTTCGAGAGATTTTATAGAGTAGATAAGAGTAGATCAAGAGAAAAAGGAGGCACCGGTTTGGGTTTGGCCATTGTTAAACATATTCTGGAAGAGCATAAATCGAAAATTGAAGTGAAAAGCACATTTGGTAAAGGCTCTGAGTTTAGTTTTAAATTGACTAAAGGAAAAGAAGAACCTCTCTTTGCAAATTAGTCCTTTCAAAAGCGACAATTATTTACCTTTGCCTAATGGCTCAAAAAATCAAGTTTAGAGATTTAGTGATATGGGAAGATGAGGACTATTGGGTAATCAATAAGCCGCCATTTATTTCCACGTTAGAAGATAGGGCGCTATCTATAAACATACTAAGTCTTGCAAGGGAAGAGAATCCTGCTGCTCAGGTTTGTCATAGATTAGACAAGGAAACTTCCGGAGCACTGATTATCGCTAAGAATCCAGAGGCATACCGTCATATGTCTATGCAGTTTGAAGCTCGCAAGGTAGAAAAGGTGTATCATGCGGTGGCAGATGGTATTCATGACTTTAATGATGAGGTAAAGCAGGATAAGATTCTGAAATTGTCAAACGGGACGGTGAAGATTGATAGGGCAGGTAAGGAGGCGACTACTACCTTGAATACTCTACAGGCCTATAAGTTTCACACACTGGTGGAATGCAAACCTTTAACGGGAAGAATGCACCAGATAAGAATACATTTAGCACATACTAGTGCATCTATTACTGGCGATACTACCTATGGTGGTAAACTATTCTACTTGTCAAGTGTAAAAAAGAAGTTTAATCTTAAGAAAGAAGTAGAAGAGCAGCCTCTTATTAAAAGACTGGCTTTACATGCCTATTTATTATCTTTTGACACATTAAAAGGAAAAAGAGAAGTGGTTAATGCGGCCTACCCAAAAGATTTTAAGGTATTGGTGCATCAACTAGAGAAGAATAAGTAAATATTTGCTGGTGTATGTTGGAATTAAGAATATATCAATATATCTTTGCAGTCCCTTTTTAAGGGAGAACTATATATTGTCAAAAAATAAAGCTTCAAAAGCGTGGATACTTTAAGTTATAAAACCATTTCTGCCAACAAAGCAACTGTTGAGAAAAGTTGGGTGGTAGTAGATGCAGATTCAAAAATATTAGGAAGACTTGCGAGTGAAGTCGCAATGATCATAAGAGGTAAGAATAAGCCTTCTTTTACTCCTAATGTTGATTGTGGTGACAACGTAATTGTTGTTAATGCAGACAAAGTAAAAATGACTGGGAAAAAGTGGACTGACAAAGTTTACGTTTCTCACACTGGATATCCAGGTGGTCAGAAGAAAACAACTCCTAATGAGTTGAAAGCTAAATCATCTGCTTTACTAGTTGAGCGTGCTGTGAGAGGTATGCTACCAAAAAACAGATTAGGCAGCGCATTATTTGGCAATCTATATGTTTATGAAGGTGCCGAGCACCCACATGAGGCTCAACAACCCAAAGAAATTAAATTATAATAATGGAAGTAATAAGTTCAATAGGAAGAAGAAAGACTTCGGTAGCTAGAATTTATGTAACTGCCGGAAAAGGTGATATTACTGTGAACAATAGAAATGTTCAAGATTACTTTCCTGCAGGTATCTTACAGACTATCGTTCGTCAACCATTAAATACCGTAGAACAAGACGGTAACTTCGACATTAAGGTAAATGTTGATGGTGGAGGTCCTGCTGGTCAGGCAGAGGCTATTCGTCTTGCCATCTCTCGTGCATTGGTAGATATCGATCCTGAACACAGAGGTGCTTTGAAAAAAGAAGGATTCTTAACTAGAGATCCAAGAATGGTCGAGCGTAAGAAATACGGTCGTAGAAAAGCAAGAAGAAGATTCCAGTTCAGTAAGCGTTAATATTTTCGCAACTGATCTGCTAGAAGAGAAAACAATTAATATTAATGGCAAATAAATTAGAGTACAACGACTTACTAGATGCTGGTGTTCACTTTGGACACTTAACGAGAAAGTGGGATCCCAAAATGGCTCCATATATATTTATGGAGAAGAACGGTATCCACATTATCGATCTACACAAAACCATTGAGTGCCTCGACAAAGCATCTTATGCACTTAAGAACATCGTTAGATCAGGAAGAAAAGTTCTTTTTGTAGCTACAAAGAAACAAGCGCAAGACATTGTTACTGAAGAAGCAAAAAGACTTAACATGCCTTTCGTAACCGACAGATGGTTAGGTGGTATGTTAACAAACTTCGCAACTATCAGAAAATCATTGAAAAAAATGACTTCTATTGATAAGTTGATGAAGGATGAGGCTTACCTGAACTTAGCGAAGAGAGAAAGATTAATGATTTCTCGTGAGAAAGAGAAATTAGAAAGAGTACTAGGTGGTATCGCTGATCTTAACAGACTGCCAGCTGCACTTTTCGTAATTGACGTAAAAAGAGAGCACATCGCGGTTAAAGAAGCTCAAAAATTGAATATCCCTGTTTTCGCAATGGTAGATACAAACTCAGACCCTAGAGGTGTTGATTATGTAGTTCCTGCTAATGATGATGCATTCAAATCTATTTCATTAATCACGAAATATATTGGTGCCGTTATCGAGGAAGGCCTTGCTGAAAGGAAAAAAGATAAAGACGAAGCCAATCTTCAAAAAGAAGAGGAAGCTAAAAAAGCTGTAGATTCTACTGAAGAAGCGCCAGCAAAATAAATCACTTGATTTAACTCATTTAAAATTGAACATTGGTCAAGTGCTGGTGTTCAATTTTTCTTTAAGGACTAAACCATTTTTAAAAATATAATTACAAGACTATGGCTATCACAGCGCAAGACGTAAATAAGCTAAGACAAATGACAGGTGCAGGAATGATGGACTGCAAAAAAGCATTGACTGAAGCTGAAGGTGATTTTGATCAAGCAATTGACATTTTAAGAAAAAAGGGACAGAAAGTTTCTGCTTCTAGAGCTGACAGAGAAGTTACTGAAGGTTCTGTTTTCGTTAAAACAAATGATGATAATTCAGAAGGTGTTTTGATCGCTCTTAACTGCGAAACTGACTTTGTTGGTAAAAATGAAGAATTTATTGCTTTAGGAAACGCTATACTAGATGTGGCATTTACTTCTAATGCTGCTAGCACTGAAGAATTGATGAATCAATCAATTGGTAGCCTTACAGTAGCTGAGAAAATCACTGAGCTTGTTGGTAAAATTGGTGAGAAAATCGAAATCAGTCAGTATGTAAGAGTTTCTGGCGAAGCTGTTGTTCCTTATATCCACGCTGGTAACAAATTAGGAGTTCTTGTATCTCTTAAAGGTGTTAACGGTGCTGACGTACAGGATGCTGGTAAAGATGTAGGTATGCAAATTGCAGCTATGAACCCAGTAGCAGTAGACAAGGACGGAGTAGATGCTACTATCGTTGAAAAAGAACTTGAAATAGGTAAAGAGCAAGCATTAGCTGAGGGCAAGCCTGAAAATATCGTTGAGAAAATTGCTCAGGGTAAACTTCAGAAATTTTACAAAGACAACACTTTGTTGAACCAGCAGTTTGTTAAAGATAGCTCTTTAACTGTTGCAGCTTATCTTAACACTGTAACTTCAGGACTTACTGTTACAGAATTCAAAAGAGTTTCTATCGGTTAATTAATCGAAGATATATAAAACAAAAAGGAGGCTTAGTCCTCCTTTTTTGTTTTAAAAGCTTTATCAAAGGCCTCTTTTAGATCTTTACCTACCCGATCAATACCTTTTTCAAGGTCGTCAATCATTCCTTTATTATTGTCTTTGAAATTCTCAAAATCCTTTTTCAGCGTTTCACCATTTCTTTTCAACTCTTCAAATCTCTCAGAGTTTTTCGCTTTTTCGCCAGCATCTTTGATTTCCTTTAGAAGTTCATCTATTCGTTTGCCGAGATTTTTGAATAGATTTTCGGCCTTACCTTCAGGTCTTCGTCCCATATATTTTGAAGTTTGTATGTGAATTTATACGTAATAATGGAGAAAAGTTTAAATTAATATCATGTCTGATAATCAAAATCCAATAGAACATATTGCAAGCCTGATTGAATCTAAATCAGCTGTGAAACAAGAAGCATATAGAAAGCTTTGCAACAACTTCAAACTTTTGGAAAAGGAAGCAAAGATGGTTGTAAAGCAGATCAATGAAAAAATCTCAAAGAAGGACAAGGACATTATATTGGAAGTCGAATACATCAGTGATCAGGAGTTTCATATTCGAGCGGCTGGTGATTTATTAATCTTCATTATGCACACAAATATCATAGTGCTTGATGAAGCGCATGGCTTTAATAAATCTCCTTATGTTCAAGAGAATGCTCATAATAAATATCTGGGCCAAATCAATGTCTATAATTTTATGGCCGACTCATTGAAGTTTAACCGTCTCAATGATCCTGGATATCTTTTGGCCAGGTTGTTCATTAATCATGAAGGAAGGTTTTTGGTGGAAGGTGAAAGGCAGCTGAATTTTATGTTTGAGAATGTATCTGAAAAGCCTATTTCTAATTTTGATCTTAATGTAATCATTCAGCTTGTTATTAGCCAATCCATTGATAATGACTTAATTACATCACCATTTCCCAACATAAGAGTGATTTCGCTTAATCAAAAGATGGAAAAAACTCAGGCATTGGGTCCTGGTTATAAGATTGGCTTTCAGATGAGCTACACACAAAAGTTGGAATAGCTGAAAAATTCTAAATGTTCTCATTCTTGTTCGGCAGCATATATCACTATATTTGTAATGATATGCTTATCAATAAATCAAAAACGATTGTTTTCGGACTTTTACTAGTGTTTTTGCTAGGCGCTTGTGCATCTGGTAATAAACGAAATGGTAAGTTAAAAAAAGGTAAGCCTATCCCTTGTCCACAAAAAGACTGCTAATACATGAAGAAGATAGTTGTTGCAATAGATGGATACTCAGCTTGTGGGAAAAGCTCTACAGCTAAGCAGGTTGCTTCAATATTAGGCTACACTTACATTGACTCTGGAGCAATGTATCGCGCTGTAACCTTATACTTTGAGCAAAACCACATCAGCCTGACTAATGAGAGTGAAATAGCAAAGGCTCTTGAAAACATTGATATTACCTTTCTTGTTAATGCCAAAAGTGGTCTAAACGAGACCTACTTAAATGGGCTGAATGTGGAGGAGGAAATCAGGAAGATGTATATCTCAAACAAAGTAAGCCAGGTGAGCAGTATTAAGGCCGTTCGGGATGCTATGGTAGCACAGCAGCGTAAGCTCGGCAAGAAGAAAGGCGTGGTAATGGATGGCCGCGATATCGGCACAGTGGTTTTTAAGGATGCGGAGCTAAAAGTTTTTATGGTTGCTGACATTTATATTCGTGGAGCAAGACGCCAGGCAGAATATCTAGAAAAGAAGCAGTTGGTAGATTTGGAAGAGATATTAGAGAACTTAAAAACAAGGGATCATTTGGACACAACAAGGGAAGAAAGCCCCTTAAAACAGGCTGAAGATGCTGTTGTGGTTGATACCACTTTTAGAACATTAGAAGAACAAGTAGAAGAAGTTATAAATCTTGCTTTGAGTAAAATAATTGATACTTAAGTAGGTAGTGAATAGAAGCGTGAATTGCACGTTTTTTATTTGACTTAAATTGCGGTAATCGATTTTTATTGTACCAAAATTTATTAATTTTGACTTCGATTTTTCAACGATAGATAAGAATCTTAAAGGAAAACATGTCTAAATTCATCAAGCTAAAAAAAGGGTTTGATATTAACTTAGCAGGCAAAGCTGAAAAGAAAATTGCCCAAGTTGATCAACCTGAAACCTTCGCCTATAAACCTTCTAGTTTTCATGGAATATTAAGACCGAAATTGACGGTCAATGAAGGCGATAATGTCAAGGCAGGAACTCCAATCTTGTTCGACAAGAAAAATGACAGAGTAAAACACGTTGCGCCAGTAAGTGGTGAAATTGTTGAGATTAAAAGAGGTGAAAAGAGAAAGCTTCTTGAGATCGTTATTCTGGCAGATAAGAAAATCGAGCATGTTGAGCACAAAAAGTATTCAGTCTCAGATATAAATAATGCCACAAGAGAAGAGGCTGTTGAGCATCTGCTCGCATCTGGTACTTGGGTAAACTTGGTTCAGAGACCTTTCGGTGTCATTGCAGATCCTGAGGAGACTCCAAAGGCAATATTCATTTCTGCTTTTGATTCACACCCTTTGGCTCCGGATTATGATTTATTGTTCAAAGGTGAAGAGCAGTATTTTCAGGCGGGTATTGATGTGTTGAAAAAGTTGACTCCCGGAGTTATACATTTAAATCTTAATTCTGATGCAGAGGTATCGCAGATATTCTCTCATGCTAAGAATGTTCAGGTTAATAAATTTTCTGGTCCACACCCAGCAGGTAATGTTGGTGTGCAGATTCATCATTTGGATCCAATTAACAAAGGTGATGTAGCATGGACTATTAATCCTTTTGGAGTTATACAGATCGGAAAGTTATTCTTAGAAGGTATTTATGATGCCTCTAAGGTTGTAGCCCTAGCCGGTTCAGAAGTTAATAACCCGCAGTATTATAAAACATACACTGGTGCGTCTATCAAGAAGATGGTTGCTGATAATATCAAATCTGATAATGTTAGATACGTTTCTGGAAATGTGCTGACTGGTGAGAGAATAGATGCTGACGGCCACATCGGTTATAATGACAATTTGGTTTCAGTAATACCAGAAGGTAATTATTATGAAATGTTTGGATGGATTCTTCCAACTACTAAAAAACTAAGCTTCCAAAGAGCATTTGGTTTGTTGTCTTTCCTTAATCCTAAGAAAGAATATGTGGTGGATACTAATGAAAGAGGCGAGCCTCGTGCATTTGTACAAACCGGGGTATTTGAGAAAGTGACACCAATGGATATTCTTCCTACTTATCTTCTTAAGGCGATTTTAGCTGAAGATTTTGATGAAATGGAAGCTTTGGGAATATATGAAATAATAGAAGAAGACTTGGCCCTTTGTGAATTTGTGGATGTTTCTAAGCATGACGTTCAGTCAATTGTTAGAGAGGGTTTGGACTTAGTTCAGTATAGTTAATTATTTAAAGCATGGGTTTTTTAAGAGATCAATTAGATAAAGTTAAGCCGCATTTCCACAAAGGTGGGAAGTGGGAGAAATTCTATTACATATACGAGGCACACGAAACCTTACTTTTTGTTCCCAACCATACAACAAAAACAAAAGGTGCTCAGATCAAAGATGCTATCGACATGAAGCGCATGATGATGACCGTCATCATTTCCATGATACCATGTTTGTTGTTCGGTATCTACAATGTTGGGTATCAGCATTTTCTGGCATTAGGTCAGGAAGCAGCTTTGTTGGATATCATTCTTATTGGTGCTATTCAGGTACTACCTGTTGTAGTTGTTTCATATGCTGTAGGACTGGGAACTGAATTCGCCATTGCTACTATAAGGCAACACCCAATAAACGAAGGATACTTGGTGACAGGTATGTTAATTCCTTTGGTTATGCCTCCTGATATTCCATTATGGCAAGTAGCCCTAGCTACTATTTTTGCAGTAGTTATAGCAAAAGAGGCTTTTGGAGGAACAGGGATGAATATATTAAACGTGGCATTAACTGCTAGAGCATTTTTATACTTTGCTTATCCAAGTCAAATTTCTGGTGATGTTTGGACTTATCTTGGAGATGGTACCGCTGTATCAGGATTTTCTGGTGCCACACCGTTAGCAATTGGAGCACAGTCATTAACAACAGGTGAAAATGTTGTTTCTTCGCTGGGTTCTTTTGGAGCCGGATGGGCAGACGGAATGTTTGAGTTCTCTAATTTGTTCTTCGGTTTTATTCCTGGTTGTATAGGTGAGACTTCAACATTAATGTGTTTAATTGGTGCGGCTATTCTTATTATGACAGGAGTAGGAAGCTGGAAAGTAATAACCGGTGTTTTTGCAGGGGCCTACCTTATGGGGCTTGGAATGAATGCCATTGGATTGAATGAATTTATGCTGATGCCTGCTCATTACCACTTGGTTATTGGAGGTTTAGCTTTTGGAGCAGTGTTTATGGCATCTGATCCGGTTACGGCTGCCCAAACAGAAACAGGAAAATGGGTTTATGGAATATTAATTGGGGTACTTACAGTTGTTATTAGAGTATTCAATCCAGCCTATCCAGAAGGAATTATGCTAGCCATTCTTTTAATGAATGTCTTTGCACCACTTATAGATTATTCAGTAGTGAACGCTAACAAGAAAAGGAGGTTACAACGTGCGACAGTCTAATACTTATGTTTTATTATTTACGGCAGCTCTTACTGTAGTAGTAGGTGGGTTGTTGTCATTGGCATCTCAGGGACTAGCTCCCGCACAGAAGAAATCTGTAGAGCTAGATACTAAAAGCCAAATTTTGTCCTCTGTTATGGATAGAGAGAAATTGTCAACTATGACAAGGGAAGAGGTTCTTGATGTTTATGACAAATCTATTACTTCACTTGTAGTTGATATCAATGGTGATGTTGTAGAGAAGGATGAAAAAGGAAAAGCCATTGTTGCTGAGGAAGTAGATATCCTAAAGAACTACAAGAAGGACCCAGCAGAAAGGATGTATCCTGTGTTTAAATATTCCAAAGATGCATCTTCTGGGAGTGTTGATGCTTACATCTTACCTCTATATGGAGCTGGATTATGGGATAAAATATGGGGATTTGTGGCGTTGGAAGATGATTTGAACACAATAGCCGGAGCATCTTTTGATCACAAAGCTGAAACGCCAGGTTTGGGGCAGAGAATTGCGACTGCTGAGATTCAAAATAGGTTTGTGGGTAAGAAGATTTTTGATGAGTCTGGAAGCCTTGTTTCAGTTACTATGCTGAAAGGAGAAGGAAATGACGGACTATCTTCTCATGAGGTAGATGGAATGTCTGGAGCGACACTTACAGCAAGAGGTTTGAATGACATGCTTGAAAACTATTTGAATTCTTACCAATCTTATTTCAAAAAAGTAAAATCAACTGGTGTAGCCAGTTTGTAAAAATATTTTAAGCTTTAATGCGTAAAAATGAGTACTGAAACATTAGAACAACCAAAAGAAGCAGTAAAAGTCCCAACGGAAGAGCTGTTTTCTAAGAGACGTAAAAGACTTGTAACAGATCCATTAAATGAGGATAACCCTATTACCATTCAGGTTTTGGGAATTTGTTCAGCTTTAGCTGTTACTGTTAAAATGGAGCCTACATTAATCATGTCAATTGCCGTGGTTTTTGTGATAGTTTTCTCTAACGTTATCATTTCGTTGATGAGAAACATCATTCCAAGTAGGGTAAGAATTATTGTTCAGCTTGCTGTTGTGGCGACTTTGGTAACACTAGTTAGTGAAGTGCTAAAGGCTTATAGCTATGACATGTATAAGGTGCTTGGAGCATTCGTTGGTTTGATCATCACTAACTGTATTGTGATGGGACGATTGGAAGCATTTGCAATGGGAAACAAGCCTTATGATTCTATATTGGATGGATTGGGTAGTGGTTTTGGCTATGCATGGATCATATTAGCTGTAGCTTTCTTTAGAGAGTTGTTCGGTTCAGGGTCTGTCTTTGATTTTAAAGTATTTGAAGCTATTGGTTTAGATAGTTTTGTAACAAATGGTTTAATGGTTGATTCTATTGGAGCATTTATGATATTAGGAATTATCATTTGGGTTCAGAGATCTAAAACTGGTTACGTAGAACATTAGGAATTATGGAGTTAGTAAGCTTAGGAATAAAATCGATATTTATTGAGAACATGATTTTTGCCTATTTCTTGGGCATGTGTTCTTTTCTTGCAGTTTCAAAAAAGGTTAGTACGGCCATTGGTCTTGGAGCAGCAGTTATATTTGTATTAAGTTTAACAGTGCCTATCAACTGGTTAATTCAGGAGTACGTGCTTAAAGAAGGTGCTCTAACATGGTTAGGAGCTGGGTTTGCAGATGTTAACTTAGAGTTTCTTCAATTCATCATGTTCATTGCTATCATTGCCGGTATGGTGCAATTGGTTGAGATGATCGTTGAGAAGATGTCACCTGCATTATACGGGTCATTAGGTATCTTTTTGCCACTTATAGCTGTAAACTGCTCAATCTTAGGAGGATCATTGTTCATGGTGCAAAGAGATTACACGTTGGCAGAAGCTACTGTATTCGGATTTGGATCAGGAATTGGTTGGTTATTGGCAATTGTTGCACTGGCGGCTATCCGTGAGAAACTTAAATATTCAAATGTACCCGATGGTTTGAAAGGACTTGGAATAACAATGCTTATTACAGGCTTGATGGGTATAGCCTTCAAATCATTTATTGGTATCGCAATTTGATTGAGATTATAAAGTAATTTAGAGGGCTTCATTTGAAGCCCTTTTTTTATGGATAATATTCTGTAGTTATGTCAAAATTCACTTTCAATAGAGTAATAACTTACTTCTTACGAGGCCTTTTGTTTGTAGTGCCTTTAGCATTAACCGTTTATGTTATTTTCCAGAGCCTTGACTGGATAGATGGTTTGATACCTGTAGATATTCCTGGCCTTGGATTTATACTTATAGTATCTGCAGTTACTTTCCTTGGCTTTTTAGTGTCATTTTTTATTACTAGGCCGTTTTTTGAGTACTTTGAAAAATATCTTATAAAAATCCCTCTTGTTAATATCATTTACAGTTCGCTTAAGGATTTGATTGGGGCTTTTGTAGGTGATCAGAAAAAATTTAACAAGCCTGTTCTCGTGGCAATGGATGAGAATAGAAGGTTGTTGAAGCTAGGGTTCGTTACTAATGAATCACTAAAAACAATTGATTTAGATGGCTATATTTCTGTTTATATGCCACATTCTTACGCGTGGTCCGGCAACCAATTTTTGGTAGATAAGAAATTTATAACACCTTTAAATATGAGCTCAACCGCAGCAATGAAATTTGTTGTATCGGGAGGAGTTTCAGGTTTAGATGAAAAATAGATATGATTATTTACGGAACTAACAGTAAACTGCTTAAACAAGCGCCATTAGAAAATCAGGTTTGCGATAATTGCAATGAGCGGCAAACGGAATTACTTATTTATTCAAGCTACGCGCATATTTTTTGGATTCCACTATTTCCTTATAAAAAACGCGCGATAATGCACTGCTCGCATTGTCAAAAGGCTACTGAAGAAAAGCAGATGCCTGTGGATAAGAAGGATGTCATTTCTGCGCTTAAGTCATCTGTGCCAACGCCTAAATATTTGTTTTCAGGACTGGCGATAATAGCTCTTCTGGCGGCTTATTTAACTTATGCTGGTGGAGTAAAGCAGAAGCAAACTGCAGATTTTTTTGAAAATCCTAACATAGGTGATGTTTACACATTGAAAGACGAAACTGAACCTACAGAGTATAAATACTATTTATGGAAGGTTGTTGACGTTACTGAGGACAGTCTTTTTGTTTCATACAGCTCTTTTTCTTACAACGGTAAAGTGAAAAAACTTGATGCTGAAGATGGCTTTTATGATGTGTACTATGGTCTCGATAGAGAACTTGTGAATGAAATGAAGGCAAAAAAAGAAATAGTAGATATTGTCAGGGACTATTCAGAAAGTTCTGGATTTAATAGAACCATCAATTACCAACTCGACAGCATGTCTATGTAAGGATTGGATCTGCGGTTAATTAACTAATAACCCCAGATCCAATTAACTCGTCATCCTGATACCATACGGCAAATTGCCCAGGAGCAATGGCTTTTTGAGGATTATCAAAGATGATATAGAGCCCGTTTGCCTCTCTAAATAGGGTAGCTTTTTCTAATGGTTGTCTATACCTGATTCTTACTAAGTAATCTTTACTTGAGCCAATTGGCATTTCCAAATCAGGTCTTACCCAATGGATGTCATCTGTGTTTATTAATAGACCTTTCTTATAAAGACCTGGATGATTTTCGCCCTGTCCTGTATATATAATATTGTTAGTAGTATCTGTATTTATTATAAATAATGGTTCAGGAGTACCACCAATATTCAGCCCTTTTCGCTGACCAATAGTAAAGTAATGAGCCCCTGCATGTTCTCCAACCACTGTGCCATCGTCTTCTGAGTAAGTAATGCTTTTAGTCATTTCAGCAAGATCGTGCTGAGCATTATCTCCAGCTAATACTTGCTCCTGATATAACGGTGCATTTGCAGGCACCTCGATCACTTTGCCTCTTTTTGGCTCGAGCTTTTGTTGCAAGAACTCGGGTAGGCGAACCTTACCGATAAAACACAGACCTTGACTATCCTTTTTATCAGCAGTTATTAATCCAATTTCTTTAGCTATTTCGCGTACTTCAGGCTTGGTTAATTCACCAATAGGGAATAATGCCTTTGACAGTTGATCTTGCGTTAATTGACACAGAAAGTAGCTTTGATCTTTATTGTTGTCTTTGCCAGCTAGAAGCTTGTAGGTTGTTTCACCATCAATCACTTCTTCAGATTTTCTGCAGTAATGTCCTGTAGCAATATAATCGGCCTTGAGCTTAATAGCGGCTTTAAGAAAAATATCAAACTTTATTTCCCTGTTGCAAAGCACATCAGGGTTAGGAGTTCTTCCCTTTTGGTATTCATCGAACATATAGTCGACAATGCGCTCCTTGTAATCTTTGCTTAAATCTATAGCTTGAAAAGGTATACTCAGATTTTGGGCTACTATCATGGCATCATTAGAATCCTCAAGCCAAGGACATTCCTTGCTAATTGTTACTGAGTCATCATGCCAGTTCTTCATAAACATACCAATAACTTCATAACCCTGCTCTTTAAGCAAGTATGCTGCTACACTGGAGTCTACTCCTCCTGACATTCCTATCACCACTCTTTTCATTATCGCAAAGTTAATACTATTTGATATAAATGCTTAAAGGCTTTAAAGGTCAAAATCGTTCATTTGTTAAGAAGATTTTTGAAGTTGTTTCGCTGAATTATATTATGCGATAAAGCCTAATAAATTTTGGGCAACCAACTAAGTGCCAGCAGGAAGTGTGAATGTCAAGATTTTTTTTTGGTTGTAATAATGATAACTCCATTATTACCCTGCATGCCATAACGTGCAGTTTCAGATCCTGATTTTAAAACTCTAACGTTGGCTATGTCTGCGACATCTACAAGTTGTGATGCGGATTGATATGTTGTGCCTACTCGAAGACCATTAATGATGAAAAGTGGTTCGCGATTTTCAGAGAAGGTATTGTTTCCTCTAATTAAAACTTGAACGTCCGGACCACGACCTTGAATTTGAACACCTGGAATTCTTTTAAGATAATCAGCAAGTGAAGTACTATTGTCACCCGGGGCAACTTCATTAGAAACTACATCCTGCTGAACTTGAACAGAGGAAGTCTGCTTATTTGCTGAGCCGCATCCAAACAAAAGAATAAAGAATAGTATTTTAGCCGTTTTCATACTTGAATATAACAAATTTGCATCAGATTTTAATGAAATAGGCCTTGTGATATGAGTCAATTAAATCAGTTATTTAAAGATTTAATGGTGCTTGAGCTGGCATCTGTACTGGCTGGACCAAGTGTTGGACAATTTTTTGCTGAGCTAGGAGCGGAGGTTGTAAAAGTAGAAAACCCAACTACCAAAGGAGATGTAACCAGATCATGGCGGATTCAAGGTGAAAATAAAGTTGATAATTCAGCCTATTTTTCATGTATAAATTGGGGTAAAAAATCTATTGCCATTGACATCTCTAAGCCGGAAGGGCTGAACATTTTATATTCATTAGTTGAAAAGGCTGACATTGTAATTACTAGTTATAAGCCTGGCGATGATGTGAAGTTTGGTGTTGATTACAAATCATTGAAGCTGCATAACTCCAAGATTATTTATGGCCAAATTACAGGCTACGGTTCTGATGTTGATAAGGTGGGGTATGATGCCATCATTCAGGCCGAAGCTGGTTTTATGATGATTAATGGTGAGCCTGACTCTGAGCCTTTGAAAATGCCTGTGGCACTTATAGATATTCTAGCAGGTCATCAGTTAAAGGAGGCTATATTATTGTCGTATATAAAGATGCTACAGACTGGTGAGGGGAGCAAGGTTGAGGTGTCACTGATTGACGCGGGAATCGCTTCACTTGCCAATCAGGCTTCTAATTTTCTAAAGGTGGGGAATGAGCCCAAAAAGCAAGGCTCTGCCCATCCAAACATCGCCCCGTATGGTGAGACGTATGTTACAGCTGACGATAGGAGAATTATGCTTGCCGTGGGTAATAATAAACAATTCAAGGCCCTATGCGAGGTGCTTAACCTTCCTAGCAACCCTCAATACTCAGAGAATTCAGGTAGAGTGGAAAATAGGAAATCTTTAAACAGTCTTTTGACCACAGAGATTGGAAAATATAATGCTCAGGAATTAATTGATTTGCTTAATATCCGAAAAGTGCCGGTGGGCTTGGTTAACGGGGTGTCGGATGCAATTGATGCCTATGCGAAGGACTTAGGCCTCTTTAAAGGGGGGAAATTAGAAGGTATTCGCACTTATGTCGAAAAGGGATCAAAACCCTCCCACATTCCCCCACCACCAAAATATGGGGAGCATACCACAGAAATTCTGGAGAATACTTTGGGAATTTCCGCTGCTGATATAGCTAAAATGGCTAAAAATGGCATTTTGGACCTCTAAGTAACAATCACTCTTAACACTTTGTATTTTTTATCATTTCAGCGCTTTGGCTGACATACACTAGTTTTTTGCTCTTGTGTAATAATTATGTAAGAAAATGTTAAAAAGTGGAGTAAAGTGGTGGAAAGTGGTGGAAAATGTCAAATATTTTTATATGTTTGTTTATTAGAACAGTAGCATATAAGCGATAATGGCATTTTTCACCAGTGAGTACGAATGCAAGATTGATGCTAAAGGCAGGCTTGCCTTGCCAGCAAAAATCAAAGCGAGCTTACCAGAAACATCTGGTAATGAGCTTGTTGTGCGCAGGGGTTTCGAGCCATGTCTAATACTCTATCCAATGATTGAGTATAAAAAAATCTATTCTAAAATTGCTGGCCTAAGCGAATTCAATGAAGAATACAGAAAACTGCAAAGGAACTTCTTTAGAGGTAGTTCTACAGTAGAGCTGGATAACGCAGGCCGTTTACTCATACCAAAATTGATGATGGGTTATGCTCATCTTGAGAAAGATGCCATAGTCGTTGGAATGGGTAATAAAGTGGAAATATGGAATCCGGAGCAATACAATAATCATTTGATTGAAGATCCGGATGAATTCTCAAAATTGGCTCAGAAGTACTTAGATGAATGAAATGGCTGACTATGAATATCATCAGCCGGTTATGCTTCAAGAGTGCATTGAAGGCCTAAACATAAAGCCAAACGGGCTATATGTAGACTTGACATTCGGTGGCGGGGGTCATTCTAAGGAAATCCTTAAGCACCTTGATGGCGGCCATTTGTATGGTTTTGATCAAGATCAGGATGCTGTTAAGAATGCCGAGAGTCTGGACTCTAACAAATTCACTTTGATAGAGGGAAACTTCAGGTATTTGAAGCGATACCTCAAAGCTTATGGGGTGAAGCAGGTAGATGGCATTTTAGGTGACTTGGGAATATCATCACATCAGATTGATGATGGTGAACGAGGTTTTTCTACTCGATTTGATGCGGAGCTCGATATGAGAATGGATCAATCTGCTGATGTGACCGCAAAGACAGTTGTAAATACTTATAGCACCGATGCACTTCACAAACTTTTGGGAATGTATGGTGAAGTGAGAAACGCAAAGACGTTAGCTGCTGCCATAGCAGCAGAGAGGATAAATAAAGAAATTAAGACGGTTGAAGATCTTAAAAAGATTTTAAGCCGGTTTGCCAAAAGAGGCAAAGAGAATAGGTATTACGCACAGGTTTTTCAAGCCATTAGGATTGAGGTAAATGAAGAGCTAAAGGCTTTGGAAGAAGTACTGGTTCAAAGTGAAGAGGTCTTGAAAGTTGGAGGAAGACTGGTAGTTATGTCTTATCACTCTCTTGAAGACCGAATGGTAAAAAATTACATCGCTAAAGGGAAGGTACAAGGAGAGCTGGAAAAGGATTTTTATGGAAATGTGCTTAAGCCTTTTAATGCTATAACAAGAAAGCCAGTAGAGGCTTCAGAAGAAGAATTGAAGATAAATAACCGAGCTAGAAGCGCTAAGCTGAGAATAGCCGAGAAAATATAGAGATGTCGACAAACACATTTAGAATAAAGAAGGAACAAAAAGGAAGGAGTGTATTTTCTAAGTTAGAGAACCTTCTAAAGCTGGATGCTGCTTTTAAAAGCGGTATACCGGTCAGGTTTGTGCCTTATATCTTATTCGTAGCTTTTGTCGGATTGTTTTACATCGGTAACAGTCATTATGCTGAAAAGAATGTACGCAAAATAGACACGTTGGAGAAAGAAGTTGAAGATCTAAGAGCAGACTATACCACACTCAAGGCCGACTACATGTTTGCTGGAAAGCAATCTGAGGTTGCTAAAAATATTGCCCGAAAGGGAATTACAGAAAGTCTAAGACCACCCGAAAAAATAGTGATTAATAGTGAACATTAAGAAGTCCATATTACTCAGGGTACGGATAGCATTTTTGCTTGTCTTCGTCTTTGCTGCTGCGGTTGCCATAAAAGTGGGCCGCATTCAGTTTTTTGAGGGGGAGAAGTGGAAAGAGGTGTCTGATCAGATGAGTTTTCAGTACAGACCTGTCAAAGCTACGCGTGGTAATATCTACAGCGATAACGGCAGCCTATTGGCTACATCACTGCCTTTTTATAAAGTAGCATTTGATGCAACCATTGCTTCTGATGAGCTTTTTAATAGTGGTATAGACTCTCTAGCCTACAGACTTTCAAGGTTTTTTAAAGATCAAAGTGCCGAAGCTTACAAAAGGATGCTAAGAAATGCACGTGAGGCCAATCGCCAATACACACCTTTGAGTTCAACAACTATCGGGTATCAGGATAAAAAGAATTTAGAGGACTGGCCAATTTTCAGGGCAGGAAGGTTAAGAGGTGGAATCATTTTCGAGAAAGTGGATAAAAGATTCAGACCATTCTCCAACCTGAGCTTAAGAACCATCGGATTTATCAATGAAAACGAGCGTGGGGCAGGTCTTGAATATAGTTTTAATGATGAATTAGCCGGTCAGGATGGTGAAGCGCTTTACCAAAGAATAGCCGGAGGTAGCTGGAAGCCTGTTTTTGATGGTACTGAGGTTAAAACGGAGCAGGGTCTTGATATTGAAACTACAATAGATATCAACCTTCAGGATGTAAGCGAAACTGCATTATTAAGAGCATTAGAATATCATGAAGCTGATTATGGTGTGGTAGCAGTTATGGAGGTAGCTACTGGTGAAATAAAGGCCATTTCAAATCTAAGCAGGAACAGCAAAGGCAATTACTATGAGCGCTATAACTATGCAGTTGGGGGATTAAGAGAGCCAGGCTCAACTTTTAAGTTGGCTACTATGATAGCGCTTTTAGAAAATACAGGCATTAAACTAAGCGATACCATCAACACTGGAAACGGTGTTCAGAAATTCTACAAAAGTATAGTTCGTGATCATGAGGAAGGTGGTTATGGAACTATCACTGTAAAGGAGGCTTTTGAAGTATCTTCTAATGTGGCCATGGCCAAATTGGTAGATAAATATTTTGGGAAGCAGCCATCAAAATTTGTAGAGCAGATTGATAAGCTAGGTTTATCTCAGCCACTTGGTGTTCAGATTAAGGGAGAGGGTATTCCTATCATAAAACGACCAACGGATAAAGACTGGAGTGGTATTACTTTGCCATGGATGGCTTATGGTTATGGTCTTGAGTTAACACCTCTACAGACATTGGCTTTATATAATGCTGTGGCTAATAATGGCAAAATGATCAGGCCAGTATTTGTTAAAAAAATAAGAAGGGCCGACAAGGTAGTTGAGAATATCAAACCCACTGTGCTTAATGATAAAATTTGCTCTGATGAAACCTTGATTAAGCTGAGGATTATGCTTGAAGGTGTTGTTGAACGTGGTACGGCAGCTAACATCAAGAATAGCCACTACAAAATAGCGGGTAAGACCGGTACCGCTCAGATATTAGAAAAGGGAAGGTATACTAAAAAGTATATCACTTCATTTGCGGGCTATTTCCCAGCAGAGCAACCAAAATACAGCGCTATTGTATTGATCAAAAACCCTAAAGGATGGCGCCAATATGGTAGTAATGTGGCTGCTCCAGTGTTCAAAGAGATTGCTGATAATATCTATTCAAGAGATATAGATATGCATGACCCACTTCCAAAAGAGTTTACTGCTGAGGCTGGAATTTTTCCCCTTATCCAATCAGGAAAGCAGGACGAACTGCAATTCTTATGCAATGAATTAGGTGTGTCAAATCACAGTGCGACAGAAAAAGAATGGGTTGTTACAGAGCGCTATGGCAATTCTGTAAAGTGGAAAGAAAATAAAGTAATTGAAAACCTTGTCCCGAATGTAAAGGGTATGACCCTGCGTGATGCGCTTTATTTATTAGAGAGCACAGGTTTAAAAGTCAATGTTTCTGGTAAAGGTCGTGTAGTTGAGCAATCTAAAATTCCAGGAACAAAGGTTTCTAATGGTAATCAAATATCAATCAAGTTGAGCTGATGGCGGAGTTAAGAGATATACTATACAAGGTTTCACTGGTATCCGCCAGCGGTGATATGACGCGCCAAATTACTCAGATTAGCTTTGATTCAAGAGAAGTTAAAAAGGGATCGCTATTCGTGGCGGTTAAAGGCACTCAGGTTGATGGGCATGAATATATCGCTAGCGCTATTAAATCAGGTGCTGTAGCAATAGTTTGCCAAACCCTACCTGAACAAGTCAATGAGGATGTTACTTATGTAGCTGTTAAAAACAGTGCGGAAGCATTGGGTATTGTTTCTTCTAACTTTTATGGAAACCCAAGTGCCAAGCTAAAACTTGTAGGTGTTACAGGAACCAACGGTAAGACCACCGTTGCCACATTGCTTTTTAATCTGTTTCAAAAACTTGGTTATGCTGCCGGGCTATTATCTACTATTGATAATAGAATTGATGGCGAAGTTTTGCCTTCAATGCATACTACGCCCGATGCTTTAAGACTTAATGAGCTTTTGGCCAATATGGTTGATAAGGGTTGTGAGTATTGCTTTATGGAAGTAAGCTCACATGCCATTGAGCAGCACAGAATTGCAGGGGTAACTTTTACTGGAGCGATATTCTCTAACATCTCTCATGATCATTTAGACTATCATAAAACTTTTGATGCTTATATAGCCGCGAAGAAGAAACTTTTTGATGGATTGACCAGTGATGCTTTTGCCTTGGTTAATAAAGATGACAAGCGTGGTCAGATTATGCTTCAAAATACAAAGGCTGAGAAGAAGACCTATTCGCTTAAAAGTATGACTGACTTCAAAGCTAAGCTGGTCTCAAATACTCTTAAGGGTTTGGAGTTGGAGATTGATAACAAGAATGTTTGGTTTAAGCTTATTGGAGACTTTAATGCCTACAACCTTCTATCAGTTTATGCAGCTGCCATGCTGCTTGGTGAAGATTCTGATACTGTACTAACAGCACTTTCATCATTAAACGGAGCCTTAGGTCGATTTGAGCAGGTCGATAACAACTCTGACATCACAGCTATTGTAGACTACGCACATACTCCCGATGCATTGAAAAATGTTCTGGAAACTATTGCTGAATTCAGAACGGGTAATGAGCAAGTGATCACTGTTGTTGGATGTGGAGGTAATAGAGATGCCGCAAAAAGACCATTGATGGCTTCTATAGCTTGCAAGCTGAGCGACAAGGTGGTCTTCACAATGGATAATCCAAGAAATGAAGATCCTGAGCAAATCATAAATGATATGAAGCAGGGTGTAAGCCCCTCAGATTATAAAAAGACTGTGGTTTTGATGGATCGCGAAGAGGCCATTAAGACAGCCTGCCTTTTGGCAAAAGAAAAGGATATCATTCTTGTGGCTGGTAAAGGACATGAGAAGTATCAGGAAATCAACGGTGTAAAACATGCCTTTGATGACAAAGAAGTATTAGGAAGAATGTTAAACCTATTTGCGAATTAATTTATGCTATACTACCTATTCGATTATTTAGAAAAACAATATAGTCTGATAGGGGCGAGTGTGTTTCAGTACATCTCGTTCAGAGCTGGTATGGCGGCTGTTTTATCATTGGTTATTACAATTCTGATCGGCAAAAGACTTATTGACTTCTTACAGAAGAAGCAGGTCGGAGAAAGCATTCGTGACTTAGGACTAGAAGGTCAAATGGCTAAGAAAGGAACGCCAACCATGGGTGGACTTATCATTATCAGTGCCATCTTGATTCCAGTTCTACTCTTTGCTCGTCTAGAAAATGTATATGTAATTCTTTTGGTTGGTGTCACGTTGGCACTTGGTTTAATCGGGTTCATGGATGACTATATCAAGGTATTTAAAAAGAATAAGGAAGGTCTTGCAGGCAAGTTTAAAATTGTTGGCCAGGTTTCAATAGGAATCATTGTTGGTCTTACACTTTACTTTAATCAGAATGTAGTGGTTAGAGAATATGGAGACGAGACCATCAATGCCCAGAATGAAGTGGTAAGAGAGTATGAGGATGTAAAATCTACAAAAACTACTGTTCCTTTTCTAAAAGACAACGAACTGGACTATGATAAGGTAATACCTTTCTTAACACATGACTCTACATGGATCATTTATGTATTTGTAGTCATATTTATATTAACAGCTGTATCTAATGGTGCCAATCTCACTGATGGAATCGATGGTTTGGCAGCTGGTACTTCGGCCATTATTGGTTTAACCATAGCCATTTTGGCTTACCTGTCTGGCCGTGTCGATTTTAGTGAATATCTGAATATTCTGCACATCCCTAATTTAAGTGAGGTGGTAATCTTCTGTGCGGCTTTTGTAGGAGCCTGCATCGGATTTTTATGGTACAATGCTTATCCAGCTCAGATTTTTATGGGTGATACCGGTAGTCTAACAATTGGAGGCATCATAGCAGTACTTGCTTTAATTGTACGCAAAGAGCTTTTACTGCCATTGTTATGTGGCATATTCTTGATAGAAAGTCTTTCTGTAATGATACAGGTAGGCTACTTCAAGTACACAAAAAGAAAATACGGTGAAGGACGAAGGGTTTTTAAAATGTCACCCTTGCACCATCACTATCAAAAAATGGAAATACACGAGTCAAAGATTGTCACCAGATTCTGGATGGTAGGCATCTTATTGGCGATTATGACTTTGGCAACATTAAAACTTAGATAAAATAGGACACTTAATTACCATATTAGGAGCAGGCGAAAGCGGAACAGGGGCGGCTTTATTAGCAAAAGCTAAGGGCTATGCCGTGTTCGTTTCTGATAATGGAAAAATTGCTGATAAGTATAAGCAGGAACTTATAGCTGAAGGTATTTCCTATGAAGAAGAGAAGCATTCTAAGTCAAAAATACTAGAATCACAGCTCGTTATTAAAAGTCCTGGTATTCCTGAAAAGGCTCCAATTGTAAAAGAGCTTAGAACAGCGGGCGTAAAAATTATTGATGAAATAGAGTTCGCTTTTAGCTATACAAAGGCGCGTTTAATTGCTATCACCGGTACCAATGGAAAGACCACTACCACTTTATTAACTTATCATCTTCTCAAAGAGGCTGGAGTTAAAGTTGGTTTAGCCGGTAATGTTGGTCAAAGTCTGGCTAAACAAGTAATTAAAGATGAATTTGATTACTACGTAGTAGAGATGAGCAGCTTCCAATTAGATGGTTGCTATCTCTTGAGTCCATATATTTCTATTTTGCTCAATATCACTCCTGATCATATGGATAGGTATGATTATGATATCAATAATTATGTTGATTCGAAATTCAGAATAGCTCAAAACTTGGGTAAGGATGATTACTTCATCTATTATCAGGATAATGTGCTCATCAAAGAGGCGATCAAAGAAAGAGCATACAATACCAATTTCGTACCTATCTCTTTGACGGACGAATCTGCAGCTGCATATTTTGATGATCAGATGATGCATCTTTTTGATAAAGTGCATATCGATCAGAAAGACACTGTGCTTTTAGGCAGACATAATGCAATTAACATGATGGCAGCAGTTAGTGCTGCATTAGAGGTTGGCATCAGTGTTGAAAGTATCAAATCATCACTTCAGACTTTCAAGAATGCGCCACATCGTATGGAGTACATCGCTACCATTAATGATGTGAGATTTATTAATGACTCAAAGGCCACTAATGTTGATGCTGTGCAGTACGCATTGGAAAGCTTTTCAGATCCATTGGTTTGGATAGCAGGAGGCATAGACAAGGGCAATCAATATGATTTGATCATGGAGTCTGTCAATGAAAAAGTAAAAGCGCTTGTATGTCTTGGTAAGGATAATTCTAAACTAAGAGATGCTTTTCATGGACAGATTATCAATATGCTGGAAACAGATAACATGAAAACTGCAGTGCGTGAGGCATTGAATTATGCTGCTATGCATGATGTGGTGTTGCTTTCACCGGCATGTGCAAGTTTCGATCTATTCAATAATTATGAAGATCGTGGTGAGCAGTTTAGACAAGCGGTGCTTGAATTGAAAAATGAATTTGAATCTAAAGCTTTAGAACAATGATTAAAGTAAAAGCTTGGGTAGATGAAAACTTAAAAGGTGATCCAGTAATCTGGGCAGTGATATTTGCACTTTCGCTAATAAGCATATTAGTGGTTTACAGTGCAACAGGTACTCTGGCATTCAAAAGAATGGTCAACCCTGAGTCTTACTTAATCAAGCACACTTTGCTGGTTGGGCTTGGTGTTTTGGCTATGTGGGTAGCCCATAAGGTAGACTATAGATATTATTCAAAACTATCACGTTTTGCTTTATGGCTAAGCGTACCATTGCTCATATACACATTCACAAATGGTGTGAGTCTTAATGATGCTTCGCGTTGGATACAATTGCCAGTAATTAATGCATCGTTCCAGCCGTCAGACCTGGCGAGTTTAGCACTGATCACCAGCTTGGCAAGTATGCTATCAAAACGTCAGCAAAACATTGCTGATTTCAAAGAATCGTTGATTCCGATCCTAATCTGGTGCGGAGTTATCTGTGGATTGATTGCACTGACCAACTTATCTTCAGCGATACTGCTATTCTTAACCTGCATGCTGATTATGTTTATCGGCAGAGTGCCAATTAAATACCTGGCTATGCTTGTGTTTGTTGGAATATTGGCCGGAGGCACCGCGCTTACTTTTGGAGTAAGAGGTGAAACAGCCAAGAGCAGGATCGAGAGTTTTATTAATGGTGATGAACTACCATTCCAGGCAAAACATGCCCGTATAGCTGTGGCTACCGGTGGTGTGTTTGGTAAAGGTCCGGGACAAAGCCAGCAAAGAAACATCCTTCCGCACCCATATTCAGATTTCGTGTTTGCCATCATTATTGAAGAGTATGGAATGGTCGGTGGTGTAGTAGTGCTCCTGCTTTATCTGATTTTATTATCACGAGGTATGAAGGCAGTGACTAATAGTGAGCGAGCTTTTGGTGGCTTGCTATCAGCCGGGTTAAGTTTTGCCATTGTACTGCAGGCCATGGTAAACATGGGCGTAGTTGTTGGACTTGGGCCAATAACAGGACTACCCCTACCATTGATCAGTATGGGAGGTACATCATTATTATTTACAGGATTATCAATAGGTATTATCATCAGTGTGAGCCGTGGAGAAACGGACACTAGCTGGGAGAATTCCGGAGGAGAAATAAGAAATATTGCTAAAGCAGCTTAATTGAGTAATACAAAACCATATCGATTCATAATTAGTGGCGGAGGAACCGGAGGCCACATCTATCCTGCATTGGCAGTGGCCAATGAGATAAGGGCTCGGTATGAGGATGCTCGAATCATTTTTGTAGGTGCCAAAGGCAAAATGGAAATGACTAAGGTGCCTGAAGCAGGCTTTAAGATTGTAGGGCTTTGGATTAGTGGACTGCAACGTAGGATAACGCTTGACAATGTGCTGTTCCCTATTAAGGTGATCTATAGTTTCCTTGTGGCTAAGCGTATTGTTAAAACCTATAAGCCGGATGCAGTGCTGGGCTTTGGTGGTTATGCAAGCGGACCAATGATGTTTGCGGCTAACTCACTAAATATACCTTCATTAATTCAGGAACAAAACAGTTATGCTGGTTTGACCAATAAGAAGTTTGGTAGAAAGGCCAAGCGCATATGTGTGGCTTATGAGGGTATGGATAAATACTTCCCTGCATCAAGCATAAGCATGACAGGCAACCCGGTAAGAAAGGATATTTTGGATATCAGTGCTAAAAGAAGTGAAGGTCTTGAGCATTTCAAACTAGATCCAAAGAAGAAAACAATATTAGTGTTGGGTGGAAGCCTTGGTGCCCGTACAATTAACAATAGTGTGCTTGGTGAGCTGGATAAGGTAGTTAAGAATGGCTATCAGGTGATCTGGCAGACCGGAAGGTTCTATTACGAAGACATTAAAACAAGAGCCAAGGTTTATGACCTTACCAATATTAGGATAGTACAGTTCATAAAGGAAATGGATTTGGCTTATGCGGCTGCAGATGTAGTAATCTCCAGAGCAGGCGCATTGTCTATTTCAGAATTATGCATTGTAGGCAAGCCTGTGGTGCTGGTGCCCTCACCTAATGTGGCTGAAGATCATCAAACCAAGAATGCTGCTGCATTGACTGCTATTGATGCCGCCATAATGGTGACAGATAACAGAGCCAAGGATAATCTGGTTGCAGAAGTAATAGAGCTCCTGAAGGATGAAGATCGTCAGAAGGTGCTATCTAAGAATATAAAAACACTGGCGAAGCCTAATGCCGCTGTAGAAATTGTGAACCAACTAATGGAAATGATCAAATGAATTTGAAACATTACCATAACGTCCATTTTCTAGGCATCGGAGGGATAGGCATGAGTGCCTTAGCGCGGTGGTTTAACCTCAATGGTTTTGCTGTTTCAGGCTATGATCGCACACCTACAGTTTTGACAGATACTTTGATCAATGAAGGTATTGCTATTCACTTTGAAGATGATATAAGTCTGGTAAGTGATGAGGTGAGTACTGATTGCGACAAAACTTTAGTCATCATGACTCCTGCTATTCCGCAAGGACATAAGCAGCTCAATTTCTTTAAGGAAAACAACTATAAGATGCTGAAGCGCTCAGAGGTGCTAGGTGTCATTTCAGATAATTTCAAATTAGTAGCGGTAGCTGGTACTCACGGTAAGACTACCACCTCTTCCATGATAGCACACTTGCTGAAACATGCAGGTCGTGATATTGCGGCATTTTTAGGAGGTATTGCTACTAATTACAACTCGAACTTTATTGCCAATGAAGCTTTCACACCAAATACTGTGGCTGTGGTGGAGGCTGATGAGTTCGACCGCTCTTTCTTAACGCTTAATCCAGATTTGGCAGTAATCACTTCTGCGGATGCTGATCATCTTGACATTTATGGAGATAAAGCACATTTAGAGCATTCTTTCAAAGCATTTATAGATAAGATTAAGAGCACAGGAAAGCTTTTTATCAACGAGAAAATAACAAAAGATTTAGTGTCCACAGATTTTACCAAATCTGTGAATACATATGGATTAAACCGGGGGCAATTTTTTGCCAGCAATATAACCATGGGAAATGGTTTTTTTGAATTCAACTACACTGACGAGATCAACAGCATTAATAAGCTTAAGCTAGGCGTCCCCGGTTTTCATAATGTTGAAAATGCTACTGTGGCAATAGCCGTAGCATTAGAGCTTGGCCTTTCTGTAGAGGAGATACGCGTTGGTATCGAGAGCTACAAAGGTGTAAAGCGCAGGTTTGAGTTTATTATCAGGTCTGAAAAAGTAGTATTTGTTGATGACTATGCGCATCATCCGGTAGAGATAGAGGCCTTCTTGAAATCATTGAAGGCATTGTATCCAAAGAAAAAAGTGACGGCTATTTTCCAGCCACACCTTTACAGTCGTACCCGAGATTTTGCTGCAGAATTTGCTGAAAGTCTGAGCCTGGCCGATGAGATTATCCTTTTGGATATCTACCCTGCCAGAGAAGAGCCCATTCCAGGTGTGACCTCTGACATTGTCTTTAAAGACATAAAGACGGTGAAGTCTAAGTGCAGCAAGGAAGATCTCCTTGATATGCTTTGCGAGCACCAGCTAGAAGTGGTAGCCACAATTGGTGCCGGAGACATTGACAAGCTAGTAAAACCTATTGAGAACCTTTTAACCGAAAAATATCATGCTTAAAAAAATCAGGATCGGTAAAGGCGTAAAAATAATAGCGGCAGCAGTTGTACTTCTGTCGGTTATCAGCTTTGCCGAGCGTAAACAAGGAGCAGAAGTCTGCAAAGACATTGTTGTGAAGCTTGACAACCAGTATGACAATTTCTTTATCGATGAAAATGACATTATCGCATTGATGACTGATGATGGAGATGATATCATCATTGGAAAAGACTTCGAAGAGATCAATCTAAAAACAATAGAGGAGCGTGTAAGAACACAAAAATTCTTACAAAAGGCTGAAATCTATAAAGACCTGAAAGGCAATATTTTGGTGAATGCAAAACTAAGAAGGCCATTTGCAAGAATTGTGGAGCCGTCAGTGCCCAGAGGTTATATCTCGACAGATGGTGTGGTTTTGCCACCATCAAGCAAGTACACTTCGAGAACGATCATCCTTAGCGGGAGCTTTATGAAAGAGTTGGTAAAAAGCGATTTGACCGCTACAGAGGAAGGCCAAAAAATATATGAGCTATTGAAGTTTATAGATGGCGATAAGTTCTGGAAAGCACAGATAGCACAAATAGATATTGACAAGAAAATGAATGTTTTGATCTACCCACAGGTGACAAAGCAGATTGTAGAATTTGGACAGCCAGATGATTTGGAAGCGAAGTTTAAGAAGCTAAAGGTTTTCTATAAGCAGATACTTCCTCAAAAGGGCTGGAATACTTATGAACGTGTGAATTTGAAATATAAAGATCAGATAATCGCTGAATAAATGAGACGTCAGACAAGAGATATTAGACAAGAGACTGGAGATGTTGCAAAAGTATGGGTAACAATGGGAATTGATTTTTTCAATTCTGAATGCTCAATACTGATATCTAAATACTCATATCTGACTACTAAATACTAAAAAAGAATAAACAACCACTAAAAATAAATTTACAACCATGGAAAATGACAAAATCGTAGTCGGACTCGATATCGGAACCACAAAAATTTGCGCAATTGTGGGGAGGAAAAACGAGTTTGGCAAACTTGAAGTTTTGGGAATGGGCAAGGCCGAATCTGACGGAGTAATCCGCGGCATTGTCACCAACATTGACAAAACGGTAAACGCTATCGAAAAAGCAGTACGGGAGGCTGAAGATCAATCTGGTATCGATATCAGAGTGGTCAATGTTGGTATCGCAGGCCAGCATATTAAAAGCTCTATCCATCATGGAAGCATCACCCGATCTTCCAATGATGACGAAATTACTATTGAAGACATTAACAGGCTTACCAATGATATGTATCGCATAGTGATACCTCCTGGTAGCCAGATCATCCACGTAATGCCACAAGACTACACTGTGGATTATGAAGATGGCATCAAAGATCCTGTAGGGATGAGCGGGGTGAAGTTGGAAGCTGACTTCCACGTGATCACAGCACAGACTAACGCGATCAACAACATTAACAAATGCGTGCGTAGAGCAGGCCTTGAAATTGAGAACCTGATTCTTGAGCCTTTGGCATCAAGCATAGCGGTACTTAGTGACGAGGAGAAAGAAGCCGGTATTTGTCTTATCGATATTGGGGGTGGTACAACAGATATCGCCATTTTCCATGACAATATCATCAGACATACAGCTGTAATACCATTCGGTGGTAACATCATCACCTCTGACATTAAGCAGGGTTGTATGGTGATGCAGCATCAGGCTGAATTGCTAAAAACTAAATTCGGTAAAGCGATTGGTGAAGAGGCTAGCCCTAACGAGATTGTGTCTATACCGGGTATTAGAAACAGAGCACCAAAGGAGATCTCAGTAAGAAACCTTGCCAACATCATAGAGGCAAGAATGGAAGAGATTATCGAACTGGCGCATACAGAAATAATCACTTCAGGATTTGAGAACAGATTGGCAGGTGGCATTGTAGTCACTGGTGGTGGTTCTCAATTAAACAGCCTGAAGCAATTGGTAGAATATATGACTGGCATGGATGCCAGAATTGGTTATCCTAACGAGCATCTTGGTAAAAGCAAGGTTGACAGTGTTAAGAGCCCCATGTATGCTACCTCAGTTGGCTTAGTGTTATCTGGCTTTAGAGCCCTTGATAACAGAGAAGACCGATACAAGGCAGCGCAAGGTGGCGGTAAACTTACCGCAAAGAAAAAAGAAACCGGAGGCGGAGACTTTTTTAGATCAATACTTAACAAAACCAAAGGATTATTAATCGATGACCTCGATGGGGGCAAAGATTATTAGTCAACTAATGCAAACCACTAAATAATAATATTATGGATGACAATGGATATAAATTCGAGATTCCGAAACATCATAAATCGATCATAAAAGTGATTGGTGTGGGTGGAGGCGGAAGCAACGCTGTAAACTTCATGTTCAATCAGGGTATTAAAGATGTAGAATTTGTTGTGTGTAACACAGATTCACAAGCTTTAAAGTCAAGCGCTATACCCGCTAAAATACAGATAGGGGTAAACCTTACTGAAGGTCTTGGTGCAGGTGCCAATCCTGAAGTAGGTAAAAATGCCGCTTTAGAAAGTAAGGAAGATATCAGAGACCTGTTAGGCACAGATACCAAAATGGTATTTATCACTGCCGGAATGGGTGGAGGTACTGGTACAGGAGCCGCTCCGGTTATTGCTAAAATAGCCCGCGAGATGGACATCCTTACTGTAGGTATTGTTACATCACCTTTCTCTTTTGAAGGTAAAAAGAAGATAGCTCAAGCCCAGGCAGGTATTGATGCACTGAAAGATAGCTGCGATACTGTGTTGGTAATATTAAACGATAAGCTGAGAGAGATCCATGGTAACCTCTCTATCGGTAATGCTTTTGCTCAGGCCGACAATGTATTGACTACAGCTGCCAAAGGTATTGCTGAGATCATTACTGTTGCAGGTTATGTAAATGTCGATTTTCAGGATGTTAAAACAGTAATGTATAACGCTGGTGCAGCGGTTATGGGTTCTGCAGAAACCAAAGGTGAAAACAGAGCGCGCAGAGCTGCTGAAATGGCATTGGCTTCTCCATTATTGGATAACAGAGACATTAATGGAGCACAGAAAATATTGCTTTCAATTATTTCTGGTGATCAGGCAGAGTTGCAAATGGATGAGCTGACTGAAATTACAGAATACATCCAGGAGCAGGCAGGTGACGAAGCTGAAGTGATCTTCGGCCACGGTGTTGATCCTAATTTGGAAGAAAGCATCAGAGTTACTGTCATTGCCACTGGTTTTGATAAGGTGCAGAGCAATAACCTTTACACTAAAGACGAGCCTAAAAAGGCAGAAGAAGATGGCCGCAGAGTATTTGACTTAGAAGCGCCACAGCAGATAGATCTTTTTCACGGTGACAAAACTGTTAATGACTTCAACCAAAACGAGATTACTTCAAGAGAGGTAGAAGATAAGCAGGAGCCAGCAGAAGAGACACCACGTTATTCGTTCGGAAAGCCTGAGAACAGGGTAGAAGATGATGATATAGATGGTGAAGATGGCTTGTTTGCTGAGCTAGAAGAGGAGTTTGAGATTGTGGACGAAGGTGATAGCGATCAACACATCAATGAAGACGGTATGATGGAAGTGAACAGCACCAAAGAGCGATTGAGAATGCAGGCTGAAGAGCGCATTAACAAGCTTAAAGGGCTGAATAAAGCCGAAATGAGTGCGAATGAATTTAAAGACAAACTGGATGTTCCTGCATTTTTGCGCAAAGATGTAAGACTTCAGAATGTACCGCACTCAAGCGAGCCGCATGTTAGTAAGTACAATTTAAATGATGATAATCAGATCTTGGGTAACAACAAGTTCTTGCATGATAATGTGGACTAGATCCACAATTTGACATCGCAGCATTAAAACCGGCTTACTTTCCAATTCGTAGTGGTTGTTGGTTGTAATTTTTTGGCCGGTGCTGCCCTGTCAACTTTTTTCAGCTTTTACCTCCTTCGTTAACTCGGGGGAGGTTTTTTTATGGAATGACAAATTCAGTTGAGTTTGAATTTGGGGTTAAATGATAGAGAGTAGCATACACTCACTTTTGGGTTTCCGCGGTTTCTTCACAGACCTTTTTTTTTCACTCAGTCCGCTAGCAGGTCCTTTTAAAATATTCCTCTTCTTTGAAATATGGCACCATCATTAATTGCACTTATGGCAATTATGACATTACCTTTTTCAAAACTACCTCTTTGTGCCCAATGCTCTCTATTTCTGTTATCTTTTTGCGAGCCTCATTCACCAATAAGGAATCTTGTACGTTGACGAAAATTGAAAATGTCAAAAGTATTATTGTTAGAATGATCCTGTCTTGAAACTATTGGGCTAAAGCCTGTCTAAATCCTGTGGCGTTGGTGTAAGTTAATGTGTCGGAAACAAGGTAGGAAAAATCTCTGATTTTTCATCATTCCTTTTTCTTCCCATGTGAAAAGTCGGAGATTTGTTAGGTACTGCCAGAAAGCAGTAAAGCCAATCTCACTGCCTAACCACCATGGGATATAGACCGTGGTATGGGTATGTTATTTCTTCGATATAGCAATTTATAGATAAATTATTCCAATAATAAATAGCTCGACACTATTCATGAAATGTATATTATTGAATGAATATCCAATAAAAGTTGTAGAAGTCAAGTTGCTCAAAAACCTTCTAACGTTATTATAAATGAGTTGAGCAAATAATGGAGGACTTTTGCCCTCCCAAAAAATAAAGAATACCTCAGCGAGATAGTAAAGTGTAGAATAGAGGAATTGTTAAAAAGCCCGAATAGCTCGAACATAATAGTTGGCACCTCTAGGCCAGGTGCCCTGAAGGCCATTACCGAAACTCTGAACTCGCGCAAGGTCGGTGTCCTGTGTGGAACTCCAATAGGTTCCATTACTAAAACCACCAACATTTCCTAACTCAAAGGCATTTCCTTGACCAATATTCTTATACATTAGATCCAGTTCATCTATTGAAGGTAAATACCAGTCATTGAATCCATTTAATGAAAGATTGGCACATAAATCTGCTGCTGTTCCTACTGTTGCACATCCAGCTTCTATGTCAATTGTATTTTGATAACCTGTACCAATAGCTGTTCCATATGCTCCAGTAATTAGTGTTCCATAACAACCCCACTCAGTACCTGTACTTTGGTCTGAAAGAGCGGCAACTAAACCATTTCTTTTGTTTGTTGGGTCGATCCAAAATACTATGCCACCAAATAAATAGTCTCCCACCTCAGGTAATGGGCTCGATATTCCTGCTGTACCATCGAAATTTAGCCAGTCTGTACCATTGAAAAAAACAGGTTTATTGGTTGTGGTATTATAAATGATTTGCCCTGCGACTGGATTTGAAATAAATGGAATTTCTGAATCTGAGAATTTTGGAAATAAATCTAAAGTTTTTGTTCCTCCTGCATCAGTTATTGAAATTGAGGTTCCCTCTAAAGAAAATGATTGATTCAATTCGTTTGATGAATCTGCATCGTCATCAGAGATATCAAATTCAATTGTATTTCCATTTTCAATGGAAAGGCTTCTGGTACTTCCATTTACAGCTAGTTCTAAGTTTTGATTATCAGTATTGAGAAATCCATTAAAATCAATTTGCTCATGAGAATTGCTAAGTGACAATATGTTATTATTCAGAGCCAAAGATTGCAACTCGTTAGTACTATCTGCGTCATTGTCATTAACGTTATCTATCAGAACTTCTCTAGCTACCATGGCATATGGAACGGCAACAAATTGTGTTGTTCCCAAGTTCAGAAATCCACCTCCATCTTTATTCATTTCAACTCGCAAGAACTTCAGGTTTTTACTCCAATTTATTGAATTGAATTCTCCAATTACCTGACTTCCATTTCCAATTTGCAAAGAAAAGATTCCATATTGATCGGTTTTGCTAACATGTGCTTCCGAGTATTCAATAGGTCCATCAATTGATTCCTGAATAATTGAAATTCTTATTGTTATGTCTTCATTAGAAATGTATTCACCTTGATCATCAAGTGCTTGAGCTTGATAATTAAACACCTCTGGTAGCTGTGCATATGAAAAATAGGAAGTTAGAAAGAGTATAAAAAAGATTACTTTATTCATGATTAATTCTTTATAATTTTAATGGTCTTAAGAGTTGATCCATTTGAATCAATAATAGTGATGATGTTAAGTTCCTTAGTAAGATTCTTGATTTCAATTTGTTTGGACTTGATTGTATAATTATCAATTAATCGTCCTTGAATGTCACTCACTTGAATTGATCCATTAAATTGGCCAGAGAATGAGATAACTACTGTAGAGCTAGTTGGGTTTGGATAAACTTGAAACTCAATAACTGGTGAAGTTACTGCTAAAGGATCGTTGATCTTTTCATTTAAAACGATAAAGCCTATATAACCTTCAAGTCCGTTTTTATCTATAATTCCATTTGATATTTCACCAGCTGACTGTTTTAGTGTTAATCCACTACTCACTAGATTAAAACCAATCACATTGAGTGAGCTACGTGATAAAGTCTGTCCAATCGCTTGGAATTGAAACAGCACCAATAGTAACAATATTGCAGTTTTCACAAATTTCATTTTTTAAGTATTGATCATAATGCCACTGTATAAATTCGTGGCTGATTAAAAGTATAAAAATTTCAATTAAGTACCGAGGCAATCTACAAAGAACCAAGGTTACAATAACCTACTGAACAGCCATGATTTATATAGAATGTTATAGGGCTTTTGTTAGCTATATAATTTTCTTATCCAGTCGTTAATGTCATCCACAAAATTTTCCTTTTCTAAAATTTTAGGCATGTAAGTGATAAGAAAGTCCTCAAAGAAGCTAAAATCCGAATAGTTGATAAATCCTTCGTTGTCAGAGTTCCTATTCCATGCAGGTTTATTTGCGTCAAAAATTCCTCAGTTAATTGGTCTACTCTAATACTTCCACTCTCTCCATCTCTGTTTATCCAAACTTCGGGTGGATCAAATCTTTGATATACAAGCTGAACTATAATTCCATTTGCATCTCTAAAAATCACCCGGTCATTAATATCGGGTCCTTGGGAGATAAGTTCGAATCCCAGTTTGCTCAGAGGTTCTTTGCTGTTATTAACAAGTGGTAGGAAGTGTGTATCTGAGTTTGTAATTCTGTCCATAAGCTATGTAGATTATGCCCTACAACATTAGGATAGCGGGCATGCCTGCTATTTCACTAATGTTTTTTACTAATCTAAGATATTTTAGGCTTTTGATAGCCTGCCGTAATAAATCAAATCTACAAGCTCACCGGAGGTGGTTTTGTAGTCCATTCTTATCGTTCCCTCTATTTCAAAGCCGCATTTTTCGGCAATGGATTGTGCGGCTTTGTTGGAATGATGGGTTCGTAGAAATATCTTTTTGAAACCATAATGCTCAAAGCAGTAATCAACAAATAGCTGCATGGCTTTGGAGGTAATGCCTTTGCCGGCATACTGAGCATCAGTATAGCAGCCTATCTCGGTTTTGGGTATCGACCAATCCACATTTTTTAAATCAATGAATGCTACAAACGCTCCGGTATTGTTATCAGTAACTATGAAAGGGTAGTACTGCTTGTCTTTTCTCTTCTGATCTATTTCTTCTAAAAAAGCCTTTGTGGCTTTAAGGTCTTGAGTTCTTGATACGGTACCTGTAAAAAAGTCTTCAAGTCGTTTTCTATTCCGCTCAACCAGAGCAAAGTAAGGTTCCAGATCAGTGACTTCTAATGGGCGAATGGTGTAATTATCAAAAGTTAGCATGTTGTAAATATGGAGGATTTAGCCCAAAAATTTGCGTTCTAATAATCAAATGAGGCTTCCCTTGTAACGTCATTTTTGTTGGCAATCGGTCTCTTATAAGCCCAACGTCACCTCGAAGCCTTTTGCGAGAGGTCTCCTCCTTAGTACGAGGAGACTTCTCATCCGATAGCTATCGGATCCACTGCGCTGCATGTCGAAGTGACAATAAGTTCATATGTTATTATTTCTCAGTTATGACGATCGTTTTTATTAATTGATCTTAGGTTAGAAGTTGAAATCCAGCAATATTTTCCAGTCGTTACCTTCTTTTGTCCAGATGAGGAGGTACAGGCCTTTGCCACCTACCTGAAAGGTGCCAATATCAAAGAAGGTGTCTTCATTAACCATAGAGCCACTCATTGACTCCAGTTTTATGTGATAGCTTTCATTAGTCATATATCCGTAAGCCTCAATAATTTCATCACCATGGTAGAGGCTGCCGCGGTTAAAATACATGCCATTTTTGGCACTCACATTTTTGATTATCTGGTCAGGACGGTGCTCATTGGCATAATCTTCCCAGGCTTGCCGACCAGTGGCTGCCACATCACCAGTATTGCCGGGAACAGGTGTGTGCTCATAAATTACCTCAAATTCTTTAGTCCATTCACCAAGCCGCTTCCAACCAATTACAGAGTAGAAAGTTTTGTTGTTTACAGCATATTTACCCAGCTCCATTTTCTGGTTATCACGTAGCCGATGAGTTTCTAATAATTCGTAATTACCTATCTCTCCATTATCCCTTATGAAAGTGTGAAGTGTTTTACTTAATTCTTGTCCCAAAATGAATTCACCATCCAGCAGCAGGCCGCTATTATTGTTATAAAAATCATTAATTGCATAACCGCTGTTTATGGCCTTAATCCATTCAGTTTGTAGCGTATCGGTAGTTTTTTGAGCAGAAGCACAAACTGGACTTACTAAGATCAGGACCAGGAGAATGATCTTTTGCGAGGTTTTCATGAAGGACAATCTAGTAATTATTTTTCAAAAAGCTGGATGTAGTTGCCATCGGGGTCTTTAATGATCACCGTTCTTATGCCCAGGTTTTCGTCTTTCACCACAGTACCATGAAATTCAACCTCTTCCTTTTTTAGATAATCAACCCAATCATCAAAATCTTCAAGTTGAAAGCCCACTTTGAAGATGCCTTGCAGATACAGTTTGCCATCAACTTGCGCGAGTTCTTTTTTAGGGGCAAGGGCATCTTTAAGTTCCATTACCTCGAGCAGTACATTGCCACGTTTTAGAATGGCGATGTTGTAACCACCTTGTTCAGAGGCCATTTCATTAATGATGTCAAACCCCAGAATGCCTTTATACCATTTTAGAGAAGTATCAATATCTTCTACAATAAATGACATAAAGTAAGCCTCAGGATCAGGCAGCTGCTTCTGCGCATTGGCTGAAAATGCTGCACAGGTTAAAAGCAGCAGAATAAGTTTTTTCATTATTTTTTTAGTTTGATATCGCGCTCGCCAACCCAAACACCATCATTTTTTGTGAGTGATAATATTCGTGCAAATTTGCCTTTGTCGTTATCGGCTCGCATACCCGAAGTAATAAGTGGGTCATCATCAAACAGTGTTGATTTTATCCAGTATTCAGGCATATCAGCTGCCGACAGTGTGAAATGAACATGCGCTGGCTCTGATCTTGAGGGGTAGGCTGCTGGCTTTATGGTCTTGAACTGATATCGCCCTTGCGCATCAGTCCTTACCCACCCGCGCAGGTGTCCATGCCTTTTGCCATTACCCGTTTCATCACCTTTCTTTTCATAGATGCCTTGAAGGTTAGTATGATAAGCATATATTAAAACGCCTGCTGCTGGTGTGCCATCCTGATTAAATACCGTGCCATTAAGAACTAGCCTTTCTCCAGGTTCGTTTTCATCGGCAATAGTTGTTGACCATGATAACTCTTCGGGTGCATCCATTGCACCACACCATTCGCATTTCGGCAGTGGCTCCTGGCTTTTAACTTGAGTAATTGCTCCAGATGATTTGCTTTCTGTACTGTTAGTACAATTCAGAAAAGTAAGAAGAATAAGTATTGAGGATATTTCTGTGATTAAAAATTTGTGTTGCATAGCACTTAAGCTTAACGAGCAGACGGCAGTTCTGTTATCAGATTTAGACGAATAGCAAACTAAGCGCTATCAACAACAGTATTTTGCACAGTCTTTACCAACCACTAAATCCAGCTTGACTGGTTAGCAAACCAGAGTGAAGGGCTCTTTGAGGTTAAACCTAAAAAGTGATGTTTATTGAATTTCTTTTAGACGTGCTACCATTTTATCCCAATCAGAAAACTGCTCTACAACCATAGGATTATCTTTATTCTTCTCTGCTTTTGCTTTTACACCACCTCCGGAAATTTTAGCAAAAACGTCCTTTTCATCCAGATACTGCATATGATAAAAAGGAGTACCATTTAAATGTTTTATCATGGCAGGGAACATTATGTTGGCTACGTATTCTTGCGATTCTATGGCAATTATGCCTATTTTTCTAATGTCAGCAACAAGCTTATTTGTTTTCAAGCCAGTGAAAGCCTTCAACAGGGCTTCATTGATGACCAAAAACTCAGCATGATTTTTTACATTTTTTAGATACTCCAAAAACAAAGTGTCTAAGTCACCGTCATAATATACTTTAGCAACATCGCTTTCAAAGAATACTTCTTGGTTATCCATAGCTAAATTGAAATAGTTGAAAACTAAACTAATTAATTTATCATTAATTTGTCCAGAGAGATTCGCAACTATTTAATCAATACCTTAATTATTGTTTAATTCAGCTTTGCGCATGGGCATTCCATCAATGATTGCAAAAAGAACCTTATTTTTTAGCAAACCAGATTTTTCATATTTAACACCACCATCAAGCCCGATAAGAACGGCCTTAAAAGGGTCAGAGGGAGTAGAGTATTTTTTGAATATTGACTCATCTGGTTTGATTGTCTCGTTACTATGGGCATAGCCTGTCTTATAGTGCGATGGAAAAATTTGATACACTATAAGTTTCCTTTCCTTGAGACCTTCAATATCTGAGTTCAGTTCTTTAAGCTGCTCAGTAAAAGTTGGGTCATTATCATTTTCAGCAAAGATCAATAATACTCTATTATTCCATCTATGGGTATTCAGTTCTTGGGCATTTGTAGATAAGGTTGTGGCCATTATAAAAAGTAAAACGGTCAACCAACCTGTGTTAGTAAAGCTAGTTGACCGATGAATTATAGGTTTCACTTTTAATGAACTACATTGGAAATTCGAGGCTTCTTGAGCAATTGCATATTGGCAAAACTCATTAAGCAACCTGAGGCCATACCTTCAATAAAAATCTGTATCGGTGCCCCGAATCTATTCAGATAAATACCAAATGGTTCATTTTGCCTAATCGATTCCATAAACTCAGGGTTGATAACACTAAGGTAGAAGAAGCCAAATACGGCAAAGATTAATGTCGATACAAATGCAGTTATTACACCTGTTCCCAATCCTTGAAAGTAATTGAAGTCACGATCTGAAGCTTTAAATTCTTTGATGGCCTTATATACTCCAAAGTACATAATGACCGCGTTAAACGCTCTGAGCTCTATCACATGGACGTAGCCCAGCAGTTGTAGTGCGAAAAAATACATGGAGAGTAACGCAAAAACGATTAGTCCCCATTTCAATCCGATTTGTTCTAATGTTTTTGGTTTCATAGTATTTCAACAGGAATTGTGGCTCAAATGTTTAAATACTAACTTTTTGATGGGTTTTAGAAGCTGTTACAATGTAATAACATCATGAATTCTGGCTATGTTAAATCCATTTGATAGGATCAGCTTGGTTTGCTCACTTTCAGTATCAAGGGCAGGGTTGGTGTGATTAAAATGTATAAAATGAACTTTGGCTTTTTCCTGTTCAGATAAGTCCTTAAACAGCTCCATACTTTCAATAATAAAAGGATGCGGAATCTCTGAAATATCTCGATTGTTGATTTCGGCAGCATCAAAGAAAGTGGCATCTACAAAAGCATAATCCACCAGGGCAATCTGGTCTATGATGCTTTCATTCCATTTTTCCCATTTGTCGATATCAGGAATAAACAAAGCAGACTTATTGGGCCCTATGATTTTGTAACCCACTGTTTCTGAAAACTCATCTCTATGTGGTACTGTAAAAGGAATGACCTTTAGAGCAGCAGAGAGATCAATGGTGTCCTGATTGGTTATTTCCTTAATGGCAATATTATCTAATGCTACCAGCTGACTCCATGGGCCATTATTTTCGAGATAGTTTTTCATTCTGGGCATACCATAAACGGGTGCTTTACTAGCATTCATAGCCTCTTTGCCCAGAAACATGAGCCCTGCATAATGCCCGATATGAGCATGCGTTAGAAAAATGCCATCTGGTGTTTCAGATGTTTCAAATGAGCAAGCCTCTTTGAGCATCTTCATTTGCTCGGTCATATCAGGAGTAGCTTCAAAGAGGTATTTCTTTTGACTTTCGACATCAATTAAGCCCAGCGAAACTACTTTTCTGTCTTTGTCAGGATTTTTGAAAAGCGCTTTGCAGCAGTCTTTCTGGCAGCCAATATGTGGTGACCCACCATCCTGAACATTACCTAATATAATCAGGCTGGTTTCTGAAATTGATATGGAAGTCTCTGATTTAGGAGTAGAGACATTCTCCTCTGTTTTTGGATTGCATGCGCAAAGGCATAAAAGTATTAGAAGAGAATGTCTCATAATTTGAATAATCAATTATCGTTGTCGTAACCTTCAGGGCGCTTCCATCTTACAGGTGCCTTAGGTTCTGGTTTCATTTTAAACTCCTGAGTCTCTAGCAGTTTGAGTGCCTCAGCAACAGCACGTTCCAGCTGTGGATCTTTACCCTGCAGCACCAGTTTGGGTTCCTGAATAACTTCTATATCTGGCGCAATTCCAACGCCTTCCACAGCCCATTCGCCATTGACATCATAGAAACCACCACGAGGGGCAACCATTCTGCCACCATCAATAAATCTTGGGGTATCCCAGGTACCAACCAGTCCACCCCAGGTTCTGGTGCCCACCAGTGGGCCAATTTTTTTCATTTTAAACATATATGGTAATAAATCACCACCAGAACCGGCACGCTCATTGATCAGCATTACTTTCGGCCCCCAGATACCAGAAATAGGAGAGGTCCATGGACGATTATCATTGGCTTTGCTGTTGAAATAACCGAATGGTTCGCGGGTTAATACATCAATCATATAATCCGCTGCTGATCCACCACCATTATTTCTTTCGTCTAAAATGACCCCTTTCTTGTCTTGCTGAGAGAAGTAATACCTATTGAAGCTGGTAAACCCGCCACCTCCGGTGTTGGGGATATAAACATAAGCCAACTTACCACCTGATAACTCATCTACCTTTTTGATATTTCCATTGATCCAGTCGGTATATCTAAGCATATATTCATTGCCAACAGGCTTAACATAAACAGTTTTAGCACTGGCCATATCTGGTTTGCTGTTAATAGTAATGGAAACCGTTCTACCTGCAGTTTGAGCCAGTAAGTCATAAACATTTTGTGAACCTTTTAGAGGTGTTCCATTGATGGCTAATAGATAATCTCCTGTTTTAACTCCTAAGCCTGTCAAGCCAAGAGGAGCATCAATGTTGGGGTTCCAAAGGCCACCATCATAAATTTTACTAAAGGTGTAATATCCATTTTTGATAATGTAGTCAGCTCCAAGTAGTCCGACAGGTACTCTTTCAACATCCGGCATATCGCCACCAGAAACGTATGAATGACCAATAGCTACTTCCCCACTTAAGATATCAACAACATAGTTCAAATCTGTTCGGTGCTTAACATACTTTATCCATGGCTGGTACCAGCTATAAACCTTATCCCATGGCGCGCCATGCACATTGTTAACATAAAGGAAATCACGCATGTAGCGCCAGCCTTCTTTAAATATCTGTGCATATTCATCACTTGGAACAACCTTCATTTTACCGGCAATAGAGATTTTATCTTCTCCTTTGGGTTTTCCTTTACTACCAGTGATACTCCAACTGCCACTTTTGTTAATCAGCACATTACCACCATCACTGGAGGCCACCATTGAAGCAACACCATCTTCAAAATCAGTTGCCTTTTGCTTTTTAACATCGTAGCTATGGATTTTTACACCTCGTTCATTTGGGATTACCTCAGCAACAAAAACCTGATTAGCAACAGATTTTATAAGGCCCTGATAATTTCTTGATGGAAGGTCGAGTGCCACTGCACGACTTTGAATACTGTTGAAATCTATGGTCACTGTCACTGACTTTGATTTATCATCAGCTTTGGTTTCATCACTTTTAACTTCTTCCTCGTCACTTTGAGGCAGGTTAGGAGCTTTACCATCAGCTTTTAACACTAGTGCATAAAGACTTCTGTTGACACTTGGATCGTAAGAGCTCATGTCAAGCCAGCCCGTGTTTAGACCATAGTCTGTGCTTGCCAGGAAGTACAAATATTCCCCTGACTGATCCCAAGTCGGGCTTATGGCATCGGCAAGTCCATCAGTAACCTGTGTGGCTTTTGAAGTTTGCGTATCATAAATGAATATGGCTTTGAAGTGCGAGTCCAGTTGCTTTTCATAAGCAATAAAACGGCTATCTGGAGACCACACTGGGTTCATGGTTCTGTTAGGATGTGCATAGCGGTCAGTATCCACTTTCTTAACTTTGCCATCAGCTAGAGTTATCATCCAGATGTTGTAGTCTGTATCTGTGTAGGCTATGCTTTTTCCATCAGGCGACCAGTCAGGTCTGAAGTAAAAGGTTGGGTTTTCAAGGGCATAAGACTTTTGGTTTTTGCCAAACTGGTCTGCTATTACGAGTTTGTACTCGCCACTAGTATCAGAAAACCAGGCTATTTTATCGCCTTTGGGCGACCAGATAGGGTAGCGATCAGCTACACCGCTGCTTTCAGTAAGGTTTCTCCAGCTTCCTTCCTCTTTAGGGAAAGTAAAGATGTCGCCTCGGTATTCAAAGATGGCTCGTTTGCCATTTGGCGATAGGTTAGGATTGGAAACATTGCCAGCGTTAACATCTACCCAGCGCTCTCGGCTAAAGCTCAAATCTCCGGCAACATTGATATTAAGTTGCGTAGTGGCTTTGGTGCCAGCATCCAAAACGTGCAGATAGCCGCCTTGCTCGTAAACAATTTTATTGCCTGAGGCATCAAGGCTTTTGACATCAAACTTTTTATGGAAAGTCACCTGCTCTTCCTGCTTTGTTGTAATGTCGAAGCTCCAGATGTTGCTGGTATAATCTCTTTCTGACATGTAATAAACCTTATTGCCAATCCAAACAGGATCAAGGTGTCTTTCTTTATCCAGCTGCGGAGTTCTTGTTAAATCCTTCGTTTTCATATCCACTATCCAGATAGGCATGGCCTGACCACCACGGTAATTCCGCCATTCTGGGTCCCAGCCGGTAATGGGAGTGTAAGCAATATATTTGCCGTCACCAGATATTTCACCATAAGCTGCTCTAGGTATATCAATCAACTCTGGTAAACCACCATTTGTAGAGATGGTATATAGCTGATTGGTTTGCGTTGGACGTGCATTTCTTCCAGATCGGAAGATAATCTTACCATCGGGTGTCCATCCCTGCACAAAATCACCAGCAGGGTGATAGGTTAACCTTTTTGGCGACCCTCCTGCAGCTGGGATGATATATACATCCGTAATGCCATCGTACTCTGCTGTGAATGCTATCCACTTCTCATCATTAGAAAAATGAGGTAAGGATTCATAACCTTCATTGGAAGTTAGTCTTATGGCATTTCCCCCATTGGCAGGGGCTTTCCAGAGGTCATTAGCATAAACGAATACAACGTCTGTTGATGAGAGTGTAGGCTGCCTTAGTAGCATGGTGCCTTGAGAAAAGGCAATATTTGCTGAGAATAGCAACAGCAGACTTAGGTATATTTTTTTCATAGTTTACGGATTTTAATGCAATCCTTAAACTACCATATATTTCAAGATTTTAAAAGTTGATTTACATGAGTGTATTCCCTCATTCTGCAATATACTCCTATTCTATTAGAGGTCAGACTTTGGTTGCTTTAAGGGTCAGGTCTGGTTCATGAACGGTGAGTGATATAGCCTTGCCATCGACCATTTCAAATGAAATTTCAACGGAAGTTGTTCCATTGTAAACAAACCTGTTTTCCCCTATTGGGTACAAACCGCCTCCAAATTTACCGAGTTTTCCTAGAGCGATCATTTTACGCATGTTTATCTTAATGCTAAAGCCATCATTAGGTCCATCACCATACATATAATCGCCCGTATAATTTTCTAAGGCAGTTTCTTCCAACTTATCATACTGCGTGCCATCGGCATCACCCAGCTTCTTGAGATAGTCAATGAGCTTTTCATTTTTGGCCTTTTCAGTGACCGTAATGTCCTTGCTCCGAGCACCAATTTCGCAGTGAGTGAGCAGACTGATTCCGTGCGGGCCAGCTATTTTTTGTACCCCAGGTGTAGCTTCAATCATACCTTTTACCACCTCATATTCTCCTAACATAGCATAAGTAAAAATGTCCGGTCGGGCACCTTTGCTCATCAGGTAGCCTACAATATCTCTGCGTCCGACATGTGATGCCGCTCCAATGGCTGTTTCCCAATCACCGAATGCCCAGTCCCACGTGGCACGAGCTAACTCAGGTCTTTTGTCTACCAATTCTGAAACTCGTTCAAGGTTGAAGTGAGAAGCACCCACAATCTCTGACACAATCTCATCGTCAATTGAAGGGTAGCGATGAAAGAGCTCACCATTGTATAATTTCTCTGAGGATGGAAGGATGATTTTAGAATAGCCAATGCTGGGAATTGAAACAGCTAGCATGCCAAAAATTGAACTTTTGACCAGTGCTCTTCTCGAAATTGAGTTTTTATTAGACATGACTTTTAAGGTTGTTGTTACTTTATAAATCTAAATGTTTCAGATTTAATCAGAGAATCTTTGCATTGTTGTCTGTCTAAGGAATAGTGTTGTTTGTGGAATGTGTTTAATTTAAAGGCAAATATTATTCTCATGGCAAATGACATTCCTGCATTAATAAATTCTTTAAATGATAGCCTACCAGAAAATGCCTATGAGATTTCTGATACACTAGGACATATTGGTAAAGAAGAAGTGCTGGAAGCTATGATTAAATTGCTTTCTCATGAAAATGAGGAGAATAGAATCATTGCCGCAAGAACGCTGGGTAAACTCAAGGATAATACTGCCGCCTTACCAAATCTATTAGAGGCAATTCAGGCCAAAGAAAATGCTCACATAGCGGGGGATTTGCTAGTGGCTTTGGAAGGATTTGATATCAGTGATAGATTTGTTGAAATATTCAAACTCTACCTTTTTGGAAGTTTTAAAGTATCAAACATAGCCAAGGAGTTATTAGACTACAAAGAATTTGATATCACTCCTCGTGTTATTAAAAAGGCCAAAAAACACTGGAACCACTATTCCAATAACGTCAAGCAAGATGACGCCTATCAGCTAAGGAAGCAGGAGATAGAGGAGATGTTGGTAGATTTAGAAGATTTTTTGAAGGAATCAAATTGAAATTGATCCCTGTATTTTTATGAAGTTATCTGTCAGTAAAGGTGATATCACTGACTATTAGATTACTATATTAAAACTAAATATTCGATTAGTTTATTTTCTAACGAAAACTATTAAGATTAACTTAAATATGACTAAGATGTAATTTGAAAAGCTATTGAATTGGATTTAATTAGCTATATTATCACAAAGTCATCTTGGCTAATCTATGCGTTGGACCCACCTTTTAATCCTATTTATTTTTATTAATAACTTTTCTTTTGGACTGCAAAATGCAGTGACAGATAGCTTGCAAATTGCTTTGATAGAAACCCTTGATTTACATGAAGAGATTGAGATTCTCAATGATCTAAGTAAGGAGATGAGGTCAAGGGATATTGATTCAGCAAGTTACTTTTCTGAAAGAGCTTTGGAGCTTTCTCTTATCAATAATTACGATTATGGATTGATGGTTACTCACTATAACTTAGGTATTATTAATCGGATTAGGGGTAATTATGACAAAGCCTTAAGTCACTATTTTGAAGCACTTGCTTTAGCTGAAAAGTTAGAAGATAATTACTATGAAATGGCCATTCTTAACGCTATTGGGGTTGTGCATAAAATTCATGGTGAGAATGAATTAGCATTAAAATATTTCAATGAATGCCTAAACCAAATTGTTGGTTTTCACACACCTGAGGCATTGGGATCAATCAAGAATAATATTGGTGAAGTTTACTTAGCCTTAAATGAATATGATAGTGCACTTAAGTATGGGTTGGCCTCATTGCGAGCTCGAACCAAAGTAAATGATATTGAGGGTCAAGTTAAAACACTCAATAGCCTTAGTAAGGTTTATATTGAAAAGGAGAATTTCGATTCGGCAAAACATTATCTAAATATTGCTTTAGAATTGAGTAAATCCAATAATGACCTTCTTGGACAAACAGAAACTCAAATCGGTATTTCAGAAGCCTACCTAAAGGCTCAGGACTATGATGAAAGCATAACTCATGCTTTTATAGCAAAATCATTAGCCAAAAAACTGAACGCAAAATTTGAAATATTAGAGGTGTACAAAATTTTGACAGAGGCCTACGCAGCAAAACTCGATTATGTTAAAGCTTTCAACTTTCAAAAATCAGCAATGGATTTAGGGGATAGTATTTTTAACGAAGAAAAGGAGAAAGAGATAAATCTTCTGAAATTGAATAGGGAAGAAGCAGAGAATGCGTTGCTTAAAAATAAAAATGAGCTTCAACAATTAACAATTCAAAAACAAAAAGTATTGAAT
>NZ_SMLV01000178.1 GCF_009711525.1 Fulvivirga lutimaris | reverse complement strand
TGGAGCCATTACCTACGACTCAGATGCGGAAGCTGAATATGAAGAGTGCTTGTTAAAAGCATCTGCAATTTCTTCATTATTTAAAATTGATAAAAATCAACTGACATAATGTCACTTTATGCTGATATTACTAGTTTTGCACGGTATTTAATGATGCAGTTTTAATGGACAACTTAATCAACGACATAGATATAATTTCAGAGGAAGAGAAGACTGAATCTTGCGAGACCGTTAAGGTTTCAGTAAATACCAATACTGGAAAATCGAGAAAATTATATATTGAGAGTTACGGCTGTCAGATGAATTTTTCTGATAGTGAAATAGTCTCATCTATCATGGCTGAAAATGGATTTGATACAACTTCAAATTTTGCAGAAGCTGATGTTGTCTTCCTTAATACATGTTCAATCAGAGAAAAGGCAGAGACAACTGTTAGGCGCAGACTTGCTCAGTTCAACACAATCAAAAAAAAGAAACCTGAAATGCTTATTGGTGTTTTGGGTTGCATGGCCGAAAGGTTGAAAGCCAAGCTATTAGACGAAGAAAAGATTGTTGACTTGGTGGCCGGCCCTGATGCCTATAGAGATTTACCAGGGCTTGTAAGTCAGGTGGATGAGGGCCAGAAGGCGGTTAATACATTTTTATCAAGAGAAGAAACATACGCAGACATTAGTCCTGTAAGACTAAATTCAAATGGTGTCACGGCATTTATCTCAATTATGCGTGGTTGTGACAACATGTGCTCATTCTGTGTAGTTCCCTTTACCAGAGGTAGAGAAAGAAGCCGAGACCCCTACTCCATTGTTAAAGAAGCACAAGATCTATTTGACAAAGGTTATAAGGAAGTTACTTTACTTGGCCAAAATGTGGACTCTTACAAATGGTCGCCAGAGGCAAATAATAAGGTTAAGCTTGAAAAAAGTGAGGTTAGCGAAATTATAAACTTTGCCAACCTCATCGAAATGGTAGCTCAAGTTGATCCAAAGCTTAGAGTTCGATTTTCAACTTCACATCCTAAAGACATTACTGATGAGGTGTTGTATACAATGAAAAAGTACGACAACATCTGTAAATACATTCATTTACCTGTTCAAAGTGGTAATAGCAGAATTCTAGAAATGATGAACCGAACTTACGATAGAGAGTGGTACATCAACCGTGTAGATGCTATTAGATCGATATTGGGAGATGAATGTGGTATTTCTTCAGATATGATCACTGGCTTCTGCTCTGAGACTGAGGAAGAACATCAAGATACGCTAACATTAATGGATTATGTTCAGTATGATTTCTCATACATGTTCTACTACAGCGAACGACCAGGCACTTTGGCTGAAAAGAAATATGAAGATGATATTCCTCTTGATATTAAGAAAAGAAGACTAGCTGAAATTATTACCAAGCAGCATGAGACTTCATTCTCCCGAAACAGGCTTGACCTTGGAAAAACGCATGAAGTCCTTATTGAAGGAACTTCAAAAAGATCTGACGAACAACTTCAGGGAAGAAACTCAGCCAACAAGGTAATAATATTTGATGGTGAAGGTCACAAAAAAGGTGACTATGTTCACGTCCTGGTTAATGATTGTAATCACGCCACTTTATTTGGTAAAATAGTAAACACGGAAAGCAAATAATGTCAGAATCTGAATTAAGAAGCATTAAGCAACGATTTGGCATTATTGGTAATTCAGACTTACTCAATCATGCCATTACGGTAGCTGCACAAGTAGCCCCTACAGACATGTCTGTACTCATTACAGGCGAAAGTGGTAGTGGTAAGGAATCATTCAGCAAAATTATCCATCACTTAAGCCCAAGAAAACATAATCAGTTTATTGCCATAAACTGTGGCTCTATACCAGAAGGCACTATCGACTCTGAGTTATTCGGACATGAGAAAGGCTCCTTTACAGGTGCCCATGAAGCCAGAAAAGGTTATTTCGAAGTAAGTAATGGTGGAACTATCTTCCTTGATGAGATTGGCGAAATGCCATTAGCAACACAAGCGAGGCTTTTGAGAGTTTTGGAAAATGGAGAGTTCATTAAAGTGGGTTCTTCTAAAGTGCAAAAGACAGACGTAAGGGTTGTCGCTGCTACTAATGTTAATCTGGTAAAGAATGTAGATAACGGAAAGTTTCGGGAAGACCTCTATTACAGGTTGAGCACTGTACCAATTTATGTGCCTCCCTTAAGGGAGCGAGGGCAAGATATAGACTTGCTTTTCAGAAAGTTTGCTTCAGACTTTTCAGAAAGGTACAGGGTCAAACCTATAACTTTAACAGAAGATGCTAAAGTTGTTTTGCTTAAATACCGTTTTCCGGGAAACATAAGGCAACTTAAAAATATTGTAGAGCAGATATCTGTTCTGTCTACTGATGAAAAAAGCATTGATGCTCAACAATTAAATAGTTATTTGCCTAGTCAAAGTACGAGCCTTCCTGCTCTTTATAAAAATCAAGACAAAGAAAGCCTATCAGAAAGAGACTTGTTGTACAAGGTGCTTTTTGATATGAAGAAGGACATGAATGAGTTGAAGAAATTTGTTCTTAAGGTGCTTAAAAGCGATAGTCCTAATAAGGAAATCATTGATGACCACAGTGAGCTGTTTGAGGATTTAGAGACAACAAGCATAATACCAAGACCAAGTCATGAAGAGCCTGTGCTATTAAACATCAAAAGCAGCTCAAACGAGCCTGAAATATATGACGCTGAAGATCATGACGATATTCAGGACATAACTCATGAGACGGAAGAGGATGAATCCTTGTCGCTTGAGAAGAAAGAAAAAGAACTTATAATAAAAGCGCTTAATAAGAATAATAATAAAAGGAAATATGCAGCGTTGGATCTGGGCATTTCTGAAAGAACACTTTATAGAAAAATTAAGCAGTATGAACTCGAAGATTTATAAACTGAGTTACTCAATTATTTTCATTCTAGCTACAGCTTTTCTTTCTGGCTGTGGTGTGTATTCTTTCACTGGTGTAGCCATTACGGCCGAGACGCTCTCAATTCAGACATTTTATAACGATGCTGAAGGTGGGCCTCCCGATTTGTCTCAGACGTTCACCAATAAGATCCGTGATTATTATCAGCAAAACACCAATCTAACCCTTGTCCAAGATGATGGCGAGCTTCAGTTGGAAGGTGCTGTAACAGGATATAAACTTACTCCTGTAGCTCCTACAGCGGGTAGAGATAATGAGTCTGGTCTTTCAGCTTTAACCAGATTAACTATCACAGTAAAAGCCAGTTATGTCAATACGACTGATGATACTTTTAACTTTGAGAACAAAAGTTTTTCTTTTTATTCGGACTACGATAGCAATCAAAACCTTACTACAGTCGAAAATCAGCTGATTGAAGAAATATATGATCAGATAATTTTGGATATATTCAATGCCTCGGTTGCCAATTGGTAAAAATTGATATATTTTTACCCACTTGCACTTGACGTTAGTTTGTAAATAAACCGCTTTGAACAAACAAAAATTTAATAGCTTAATCCAGAATTACAACAGTATCCCTGATGACGATCGTCAGGGACTTCAGGAGCTAGCTAAGTCTTTTCCGTACAGTCAGGTTATACATACACTAGTGGCCAAGGCAAACCATGACGCTAAAGCCAAAAATGCAGCTAACTCCCTTAATAGGGCAGCTATGTATGCAACAGATCGCCAAATATTAAAAGAAGTAATATTAGGTGGGGTAGCACCGAAAATTGTTGCACCGAAAAAGGAACCTAAACCAGAACAAAAGCCAAAACTGGATAAAAACACCTCTGTCCAAATTAATCAGGGCAAGCAGGTGCACATATCAATTTCAAAGACTTCTTTTTCACAGCCTGCTGATCTATTAAGAAATGAAGTCTGGGCTGATTTAGAGCATTTAAAGGAAAGTAAAGCTATCTATTTAGACTGGCTCGAAAAGTCCGAAGAGGAAGAGGTTAAAGCAAAGAAAGCCCCTACCAAGAAACCTGAAATTCAAAAGGACAAGCCAGCCACACTCAAAAAAGCAGTATCTAAAGTGGTGAAGGAAACTAAAAAGGCAACCACTAAGAAAGCAACTACCAAGAAAGAAACTGCTAGCAAAAAACCTAAAGCATCTGTAGCTGAAAAGAAAGCAAAAGCTACACCAGCGAAGAAAGCAACTACAAAAAAGTCCACTACTAAGCCTGCTGCTACCAAAACAGCTACAAAGACAAAGGCATCAGAAAAGAAACCA
>NZ_SMLV01000413.1 GCF_009711525.1 Fulvivirga lutimaris | reverse complement strand
GAGTTGGCCTTTACTTTTATATACTTTATCAACTTTATCTATACATAACAGACTTAATAGCATCCATAGTTCTTTTAACATTTGGAAGAATGGCATCTATTAAAGTCGGAGCATATGGTAATGGAACATCCATACTATTCACCCTGTGAACTGGTGCATCTAAATAATCGAATGCAAACTTTTGGATATGGTAAGTGATTTCTGAGCTTATAGCAGCTAAAGGCCAAGCCTCTTCAATCACAACTATTCTGTTGGTCTTTTTTACTGAGTTTACAACAGTAGCATAGTCTATAGGTCTTACTGACCTTAAATCAATTACTTCACATGAAATACCTTCTTTGGCAGCTTCATCAGCGGCCTCATATACGGTCTTCATCATTTTACCAAAAGACACCAAAGTCACATCAGTTCCTTCGCGCTTAACTTCTGCCACACCTATAGGTATCAAATATTCACCTTCAGGCACCTCACCTTTATCTCCATACATCAATTCTGACTCCATGAATATGGTAGGATCATTATCCCTGATTGACGATTTTAAAAGGCCTTTAGCATCATATGGGTTAGAGGGAACAACCACCTTCAATCCTGGAGTGTTAGCAAACCAGTTCTCAAAGTTTTGAGAGTGCTGTGAGCTCAACATACCAGCATTACCAGTAGGACCTCTAAATACAATAGGTACACTAAACTGACCACCAGACATAGACATCATTTTGGCAGCTGCGTTTATTACCTGGTCTATAGCTACTAGAGAGAAATTGAATGTCATGAACTCTATGATAGGTCTGAGCCCGTTCATAGCAGCACCTACACCAACGCCAGCAAAGCCAAGTTCGGCAATTGGAGTATCTATCACTCTTTCAGGACCAAACTCATCAAGCATACCCTGGCTTACTTTATAAGCACCATTATATTCGGCAACTTCTTCTCCCATAAGGAAGACCTTTTCATCCCTGCGCATCTCTTCGCTCATTGCCTCGCCTAGTGCTTCTCTAAACTGTATTTCTCTCATTGATTATGGATTAAATAATTGGAGCGTAAAAATAGCACTAGAGCTTTTAATCACAAAATTCCAGTACTACTAAAATCAGATAATAAAAAAACCCTGACGGTATCGTCAGGGTTTTAAAATATTGTTTTATCTAAAGATTATTTCAGAGCGTTTCTGAAACCTTCGTTAGAAGCATATTTAGCAAATTCTAAGTCTTCTAAAGCGTCACCTTTTAATGAAGGAGTAGCTTTAACAGCGTTAGCTAAGTTTTCGATAACATCAGCATCTTTACCTAATCTAGCACTTGCAATTGCAGCACCATAATAAGCGATACCCATGTTGCTGTCCTTAGAAGCAGCCTCTTTGAAAGAAGTCATTGCGTTTTGGTAGTCTTTGTTCAATACTTGAGCAAGACCTTTGTTGAACAAGTTAACTGCAGTATTCTCAGCACCTGAAGTAGAACTTACAGCTGCAGGGTACTTAGCAATCATGATTTCAACAGCACCTTTAACACCGTTAACACCTTGAGCCATTTCGCTTGATCCACCAGAAGCTTTAGTTAAATGCTCGTATGCTTTGTAAGCGTTACCGTTCATTAAAGCAACAGAGGCTAAGTTAGCGTGTACTTCAGGAGCAGCATTTTTGTTCGCAGCAATTTCTAATTGAGCTTGAGCTTTAGCACCAGCTGAAGCATCACCTTCTATAGCCATAGCTACGTAAACAGCACCTAAGTTGTTATGAGCAACCCAGCTTCCAGATTTCTTAGTAGCAGCAAGGTAGATACTTTCTTTTTCTTTAAGAGAAGGAGTTAAAGTAGCAGAGTACAATAATTCTTCTTCAGATAGTGTATCAGCAGATACAGTTCCACCAGCAATGCCTTTTGACAATACTGATATCTCAGCATCAGTTTTCTTTTCTTTTACTGTTAAGATTTCAGTCTTAGCAGTTCTCAACTTAGGATAAAGTTCTCTTAATACTTTATTGTAGTTAGGTAACTTGTGTAGTTGATCTTCTTTTTCTTCGAAAGAACCCGCACCGTTTACTACATCAAGGTAAGCAGACTTAGCTTCAGAATCGATACCTTCATATAGAGCTAAAGAATCTTTGAAAGCTTTCCAATCTTGAACAACATCCTTAGTAATAAATTCAATTGAATCAGCCATGCCTTTATAGTCATACTTCTTCATTTGCTTTTTGTAGTAATTAGCAATTGCAGTAGCTCTGTCTTTAGCTAATTTATCATTGATTCTTTCAGCACCTTCAGGAGAGTGAGTACCAGTGATAGTCACTGTTCTTGTTACATTTTTCTCTGCAACGAAAGCGTTGAATTTTTTACCTCTCTTAGAAGTTTGTTCAGAATACTTCAATACAGATCTTCCTTGATCGAAGAAGAAATCTACTTTAGTTGGGATCAACTCTTCTTGGTTATTGTAACCGTGGTTTGCGTAAGCAGCAAAATAAACAGGCTGAACTAACTTAGAAGTAGTGATTACACCAGGAGCAACTGGGAGTCTTGCAGACTCTTTAGTTTTTCCGTTTTTAGGATCAGATGCAACGCCTTGAACCTCTAGATTTCCACTTTTCATAGCAGGAGAATAAGCCATTGTGTAAGTCTTAGAAGCTTTTGGTTGTTGAGAATCCGCATTTGGATAATCTTCAGCTTTGAAGACCATTGGTTCTAATGCTGACTCACTGTCTCCATACTTGTAAAAAGTGTTAAGGGTGTATACTTTTCCTTTTTTAAGCATTTTAACAGGCAAATTGGCCGACATTTCAAATGAAACTGTATCAGCGTGAACCTCTAAAGGGTTAGGAGTAACCGTTAAGTTTTGGTCCTGCGCAAGCTTCACCATTTGATTGAGGGCACAGCCTGAGAAGGTCAGTACACCAAAAAAAGCTATAGCGTAGAATAATTTTCTCATTGGATTTTAGATTTTAATGTCTTGGTTGAATAAGGTGTAAAATTATTATTATATAATATTTCATGCAATAATAGTTAAAAAAAATAAGAATCAACCACGTGAAGTGATATTGTGAGGCATATATTTGTGAAGCCACATATTTATCGATAAGTAACATGATAACTAGGTTAAAGCGTATATTCAGTTACTTTTTGTACATTTATAGCATTAAAATAAGTTATGAAAAAAGTACAGCATTTTTTTGAAAAATACGCGTTTGGTGTTTGCACCAGATTGGGAGAAAAATTAGGCCTTGCGACTACAAGTATCAGGATGTTTTTCATCTATGCTTCCTTTCTAACTTTCGGGTCACCGGTAATAATTTACCTTGCATTGGCTTTTGTGATTAATATCAGAAAGCATTTGCGCAGAAGAAACAATTCAGTGTGGTATTATTAACGCGGTAAGTCGGTATACTTTCTTATACCTCGCACGAAGTAGTGGTAAACAATAGAACGCTTGTAAATAGGTGGAGCAGCTCCTCCAACCACTCTTTTCTTTATTTTTAGTCTTTTTTTGTAGTTCTCAGGTAAGTCAAATAGAAAGTGGATATGTGCTCTTAAAACTGCTAATCCATCCGCCAGACTATCAAAAATCATAAATTTAAAAGCAGCTATTAAATCCAACACTAATCTTATTGGAAACTTGATAAATAGCTCCCAGGTTTTGTAGTTCTTATACAACAGAGCCAGGCCATTTCTAAAGTTGAGATATGTTTTTCTCGGATTTGACTTGTGTAATGTGCCCCCTCCAACATGATAAACAGTACTTTGACCATTATACATAACTTTTAGTCCAGCATTGTTTAGCCTCCAGCACAAATCTATCTCCTCCATATGTGCAAAAAAGTCCTCGTCTAGTTTTTGATTATCATAGTATGCGCTAGATCTAAGAAAGATACAAGCCCCTGATGCCCAGAAGATTCTATGGGTATCGTCAAACTGGCCACGATCTTCTTCAAGGGTTAAAAATAATCTTCCTCTACAAAACGGGTAGCCAAGAGTGTCAATAAAACCACCTCCTGCACCCGCATATTCAAATTTATCTTTGTTTTTATAGTCTAAAATTTTGGGCTGTACAGCGGCTATTGATGGATCATGATCCATCATTTCAATCACAGGACCTGTCCAATTTGGTGTTACCTCAACATCAGAATTAAGAAGTACAAAGTATTCAGCTTTTATCTGATCCAGACCTAAGTTGTAGCCTCTGCTATAACCACCATTCTCATCTAAGACAACAAGATTAACTTCGGGGTAGTCGGCTTTAAGAAAGTCTAAGGAGTCATCTGTTGATAAATTATCAATAACCCAAACACTACCTTTAGGACTGTGTTTGATGACAGAGGGTAAAAATTTCTCTAGATGTTTCTTACCATTATAATTGAGTATGGCAACAGCAACTTTATCCATTAAAACATGCCGCCAAGATCAAGACCTGGAATATTTGGAAGCATTCCGTCAGTCGCCTTTTTTATATGTTCTTTAGCCATTACCTCAACTTCTGCATTGGCTTTATTGATAGCCGCAATAATAAGATCCTGAAGCATTTCTTTGTCTTCAGGCTTTAACAATAAAGGATCAATATCAATTTTTATTACCTCTTTCTTACCATTGACAGTGGCATTTACCATACCTCCACCTGCATCAGCAGTGGCCTTGATATTTACTAAACTATCTTGGGCTTCTTTGATTTTGGCTTGCACCTCTTTCATTTTGCCCATCATTTTCATCATATCAAACATAGATCGAATGTTTTTAACCGGGTTGCAAAACTACCCTAAACCTTCAAGAAATGCATTCAGAAAAGAAATAAAAGAAGTTAAATAATATTAGTTACCTTCTTAACAATAGGAAAGATCCATTCCTCTTAATCTCCCTGCCTGCTAAATCGGTTATTTCAAGATTGAAAATATAAGTGCCTTCGCCTTGAGGTTTTGAGTTGTATTGACCATCCCATCCATTCGCGGGGTCATTCGAAGTAAAAATCATTTCACCCCACCTATTAAAAATTTGTAAGGAATAATTGGTAATAAACTGTCCCGTTACAGTGAAAGTGTCATTTGTGCCATTGCCATCAGGGGTGAAGGCTGTTGGGTAATGAATATTATTTGACTTAATAAGGGTAATGAGGTTTGAAGCAGATGATGGTAATGAACCATCATTAGGGTTGGTAATCACTTTATATGATATAATCTGCTGACTGTTATTATTGTCTACTTGTGTAAATTCTGAGACCCCTGAAGTATTGCTTCCTACAGCAGTGCCTTGATAAAACTTTTGAATGGTATAATTATTTACTCCATAAAAGTATCCTTCATAGTCATCCCAATCCAGCGTTACGGTGTTGTCAGGTTGTATCGAGCCTTGAAGTAAAATAGAGCAGGCTACAGTACCATCAGAATTTGAATTACCACATTCGTCAGTAATACCTATGGTGTAACATGATGAAGTCTCATTGCCATTTGCAATAGAGTCTGTATATGAAAAAGTGGTTGTAGAACCTATGCCAGTTCCATTTTTAGTGATGCTGTAACTGCCTCCAACTATTCCGTTAGGCTCCTGCCACTCAAGAGAAATGCTTCCGTCATCATTAACTGAAATAGCGATATTGTCCACCGCATTAGGAGTTAGAGTGCTTGTAGCTACACCACACTGCTCATTAGATTTTGATATACCACCATTATAATTAGCAGTTAGAAAATAACAATATTCTGTGTTGCAGGTAAGACTTTGATCACTGTAGAACCTGTCACTTGCTTGAGCTAACTGAAAGGGGTTGGTGGTGGAACTGCCTGTATTGTTGATTATTTTTCTTGCGATATTAAAGTCACCAGAAGGTGAACTGGTTGTCCAAAGGATATCATTGGAGCCATCCTGTATGGTCAATGATAAATCAATACTACAAATGGTATTGGAATAGGTTGATGTATTGGTACATAAATCTAAAGACGCAATTCTAAAGCAATAATAGCCGGGTGATAAACTCAGGTTTCTTATGGTGTCTCTCGAACTATTGTTGTCTAATTGTTTTAGAAAGTTGAAACTTCCTGTGCCATTGGGTTGAACCTCTAGCCTATAGAAAATATCATCTTCAAGATCATATCTAAGTTCTAAAGACGATTCATCCAAAACATTTAATTCAGTAATTAAAGCTACTGGAAGTGTTATTTGAGGAGAAAATGAGTCAGTAGCAACTGCACAATTGTCAAGCGCATTCGTGTCAACACCCTGAACACTTACAGTACGCGTGTTACTGTCTATGTAGGTGTGTTGTGTGTTTGCAGAGTTTATAGGTACATTCTGCTGTGTTCCATCTCCAAAATCAATCTGATAGGTATCGTATTGGCTGTCGGTTACATCAACTTGTACTGTATTACTTGAGCAGGCGTATAAATCAAAGTCTGGAGCTACTTTATCTGTAATTGATATATCGATAAAATCTGAAGGAGTTGGGTTAGGGAAAATTACCTGTAATCTATAATCTCCTGGCTCCGTGTAAGTGTGGGTAAAAGTGTCACCAGCACCGTCTCCGAAAGCTATGTCGCAAGTACAGGAAATACAGTCGCATGACGGTTCAGTAATACAGATTTCAACGGTTAACCCCGCACAGCCCTTAACCTGACTTACACTAAATCTGCCACCATTACTTGAATAAGGAAACCCAGCACATTGTCCAAATGAATTGATAGGCGCTAGGGCTACCACTAAAAAAACTGTTAGGTATCGTAAATAGCGGTTCAAATGTGGTTTAATTGGCTTTTAAAAAATCTATAGCTGCATCTATGTCTTTATATAGAACACGATCTTCCTCAATAAACGGCACTACTTCCCTAAAATTGCTTATCAAATCCTCAAGTATAGTTGAAGTTTTTAATGGCCTTCTAAAGCTAATGGCCTGAGAAGCAGTTATTAACTCAATGCCTAAGATAGCGTACAGATTTTGAATAACCTTATAACTTTTTATTGCTGCATTAGCACCCATGCTTACATGATCCTCCTGTCCATTAGATGATACAATGGAATCGGATGACGCAGGCGTACAATATTGTTTATTCTGGCTCACTAGCGAGGCAGCAGTATACTGAGGTATCATCAAGCCAGAGTTTATACCCGGATTGGCTACAAGGTAATTTGGTAATTCGCGACTACCTGAAATTAATTGATATGTTCGTCTTTCTGAGATATTTCCAAGTTCAGCTAAGGCAAGGGTTAAAAAGTCAAGCGATAATGCTAATGGCTGCCCGTGGAAGTTGCCTGCAGAAATGATTTCATCATCATCAGGAAATACATTAGGATTATCAGTAACGCCATTAATTTCCACCTTAAAGACTTGCTGCACATAGTTAATGGCTTCAAAACTTGCACCATGTACTTGTGGGATGCACCTGAAAGAATATGGATCCTGAACATGCTTTTTAGGCTGCTTTATAATCTCACTGCTCTCGAGAATGCTACTGATCTCATTAGCAACATGTAGCTGTCCTTTATGTGGGCGAATTTCATGAACTTTTGCTTTGAAAGGCTCGATTCGGCCATCAAAAGCATCTATTGATAATGCACCAATCTTGTTGGCCCAATTGAATAATTTAGAAGCATGAATTGAGGCATACAATCCATAAGCACTCATTAGTTGTGTGCCATTGAGTAAAGCAAGTCCTTCTTTGGCCCTGAACTTTATCGAATCCCAACCCATAAGTGCGTTGAGCTCACTTCCTGAGTACCGTTTACCTTTATAGCTTACTTCACCATGCCCAATTAAAGGAAGACAAAGATGTGCCAGTGGAGCAAGATCACCTGAAGCACCCAGCGACCCCATTTCATAAACTATGGGATAGATTCCTTCATTGAAGAAATCAACTAATCTATTGACAGTATCAAGCTGAACACCTGAATAGCCATAGGCTAATGATTGTATTTTAAGAATCAGCATTAACCTCACCACTTCTTCGGGCACTTCATTGCCAGTACCACAGGCATGTGACATCACGAGGTTTTCCTGGAGCTTAGTAAGGTCAGCTTTTGAAATATTTTTATTGTATAAGCTTCCGAAACCAGTATTTACACCATAAACAGGCTCTGAAGAAGTTTCAATTTTTTGATCTAAATAGGCTCTGCACTTCTGCATCCTTGCTTCAGCATCTGCAGATAATTTCAATTTGTATTGACCTGCTGCTATTTCAAATGCCTCTTCTAAGGTTAGTTCTGCTGCTGATATTTCATGCACTTTTACCTCCATTACTGACCTGTGATTTTCGTGATGATTTGTTGAATACTCAACTTTTCTTGCTGACCATCAGCCATATTTTTTAAACTTAATAGTCCTGAATTCATTTCCTCAGAACCTATGGTGATAGTATACGGAATACCCTTTTTGTCAGCATAGCCGAACTGTTTTTTTAGCTTAGCCTGATCTGGGTAGATTTCACTTTTAATACCTGCATCTCTTAGTGCCTTAAGTATTGATAAACCATAGCGCTGTGTTTGTTCATCGAAATGTGTAATCAGAACTTCTGTGAAGTTTAGCATTACTTCTTCGAAAAGGTTTAACTCTTCAAGGCAATCATAAATACGATCAATCCCGAATGAGAAACCAACTCCAGATGTTCCAGAAAGCCCGAAAACACCCGTGAGGTTATCATACCTGCCTCCACCACTCACGCTTCCAATAGATACATTATTGACCTTTACTTCGAAAATCGCACCCGTATAGTAGGAGAGTCCTCTGGCCAAAGTTGTGTCTAATTCAATGTTTTTATCTGTAAATCCAAAACTGTCCAGATGAGCATTAATTTGCTGAAGTTCTTCGATACCCTTTTTGCCAGATTCACTATTATTCAAGTGCTGCGTTAATTGCTCAATCTTTTGCTCAAAGCTACCTTCAATGGAAAGCAATGGCTTTAGTGCATCTACAGAACTTTGATCGAGGCCACGCTGTAATAATTCTTCGCAAACCTTTTCAAGACCTATTTTATCCAATTTGTCAATGGCCACAAATAGATCAGAGGCTTTGTCTTCTGCCCCTATGGCTTCAGCCATGCCGGTAAGTATAGCTCGATGGTTAATTTTTATTGAATAATCTGTGAATTTGAGTTGCTCAAATACCTCAGTAATCATTAACACTATTTCCGCCTCACATATTAATGAATCAGTGCCTACAACATCGGCATCGCATTGATAAAACTCTCTATACCTACCTCTTTGTGGTCTATCGGCACGCCATACCGGCTGTATTTGATATCTCTTGAACGGAAAAGTAATATCATTCTGGTTCATGACTACATACCTGGCAAAAGGAACCGTAAGATCGTATTTGAGGCCTTTTTCAGAAACTTTGCTGAGCATGCTTTTTGACCCACTCTCAAAATCGGTTACTGAGCTTTTTGAGAGAAAATCTCCGCTATTTAAAACCTTAAAAAGCAACTGATCTCCCTCATCACCATACTTTCCTGTAAGTGTTGACAGGTTCTCCATGGCAGGTGTTTCTAATGGCATGAAACCAAATTTTTGGAATACCTTTTTAATTGTATCCAGGATATAATTTCTGCGGGCCATTTGTAACGGACCAAAATCACGCATTCCTTTTGGTAAGCTCGGTTTTTGACTCATGGCGGCAAATCTACAAAAAAGGGGATAAACGTTCTTTTGACATCAAGAATATATGTCTATAATTTCGATTATAATATTTCTTAATATCAATAAATGTATTAGCTTTGCAGCCTGTTTTGACAAAAAATATACTGAAATGGCAGTTACCAGATTAAAGAGAAAAGCTAAAAGAAATAAAGTAAGGTCTAAGACAAGACTAGCAGAAATTCAGAGATTGAACTCAAGACCTGTTATAAAAAGTGTTGATGTAGAGGCTATCAAAGAAGAATTTGCCAAGGGAGGTGCTAAAAAAGCTACTCCAAAGAAAGAGGAAGCTGCGCCTAAAGCAGAAAAGAAAGAGGCTGCTCCTAAAGCAGAGAAAAAGGAAGCTGCACCTAAGGCAGAAAAGAAAGCTGCTGCACCTAAAGCAGAGAAAAAAGAAGCTGCACCTAAAGCTGAAAAGAAAAAGGCTGCACCTAAGAAGAAAGCTGAGGATAAATAATTATCCTTTAATGATATATAAGTCCTGCTTCGATTTTATCGAGGCAGGATTTTTTATGCCCTTCCTCCAAGTTCTATTACCTGTAGGTTCTTGATGCTCTTACCTTCGACATCGAATCTTACTAGTGTTTTTGTTTTATGAAAGCCCTGAATACCTGCTGCTCCGGGGTTAATATGCAGTAATCCATTTTTACTATCTCTCATGATTTTAAGGATATGACTGTGGCCACAAATAAACAGGTCAGGTACCTTATCTTTTAATACTTCCTTGGTTCTCTTATTGTACTTTGGTGGATAGCCACCAATATGAGTTATCCAGACAGTGAGCCCTTCACATTGGAACCAAAGGTCTTCAACAGTTGCAGCTCTAAGAATATGACCATCGATATTACCAAATACAGCTCTTGTTGGTTTAAACTTCTCTAGCTTCTCAAGTACATCCAGAGTGCCAATATCTCCTGCATGCCATATTTCATCACATTCCTTAAAATACTCAAATACTTTAGCATCCAGATGTCCATGAGTGTCTGATATAAGACCTATCTTCATTTATGATTTAGATTATTTTTTCTGCTCCTTAATGATTTTGTAAATTTATCATTTAAAAATAAAGCTATGGCATTGACTTCTTCAACCATGATGCCCTTGGGTACCGTGGCTCCACCATTTCAATTATTAGATGTTGTTTCAGAGCGTACTTATTCTTTGGATGATCTAAAGTCAGATAAGGCTACCGTAATGATGTTTATTTGTAACCACTGTCCATATGTTAAACATGTACAAACAGAGTTGGTTAAAATGGCTGAGGATTATATTCCTGAGGGAGTGAAGTTTATTGCCATATCATCTAATGATGTAGAAAACTACCCAGAAGATTCACCAGAGTTAATGCGAGAAGAAGCTAAAAAGTGGGGTTATCCATTTCCTTATTTATATGATGAGACCCAAATAGTAGCCAAAGCTTATGATGCCGCCTGTACACCAGATTTTTACATTTTTGATAGTGGTATGAAACTGATTTACCGTGGGCAGCTAGATGACAGTCGCCCAGGAAATGAGAAACCATTGACTGGTAAGGACTTAAGAGGAGCTTTAGATGATTATTTAAAAGGCAACCCAATTACTGAAGACCAAATCCCAAGTCAGGGCTGTAATATTAAATGGAGGGATTAAAAAAAGCCCCGCCTGAATGACAGGACTTTTTTTAGAATGTACTTTCCTAATACTTAGCAGCTTTTCCTTTAGCGGCAGTATTTTTTATAAATTCTCTTAAGTCATCATTCGACTTTTTAAGATCTTCTTTTCTCAAATACATCATATGTCCACTTCTATAGCCTTTGAAACTAAAACGGTCCTGCATTTTGCCACTGGGGTCAATTTGCCACATGGTATATTTTGAGGCGAAATAAGTGCAAGCACCATCATAATAGCCTGTCTGGAATAATACATTTAAGTAAGGATTCTCAGCCATGGCTTGTCTCAAACCTTCTCGCACATTGTTGTTGCTATCATCCCAAGGGTGCACTGGGCCGAACATATTGTACTTAATATCAGTTTTAAACTTCAAATGTTCTCTAACATAGTAGTTTATGGCTGGTGTAAATGAATGCAACCAACTTGTCAATTCTGCGCTATAGTCTGGTCTGCTGCCACTTTCAACTTTATCAATACCTAAATATCTTGAGTCAAGGCGACCAATGGTTTGACCAGTTTTGTCTCTCAATAGATCTTTCCAGAAAAAACTGGTTGGCACATCAAGATTGTTTTGAAGGATTGATTTTTCAGATAGGCCTGTGTAGTAGGACATTCTCTTTGCTACCTGAGTTTTTTCTTCATCACTGATAAATCCACCGCGTGATAGTGCAGGCATCAGTTCATCTAAGGCAAATTTTTCTGCTTCAGGCAGCACGTCTAAAAGGTCTTTGCTTTGAAGCTCGCTTGGTAGCATTTTATGATACCAGGCTGCTGCTGTGTAGTATGGCATATTTAGTCCCGAAGAAACTGGTACATCAGAATCAAATACTTTATAATCAGCCGGTGAAACCATGATTACTCCATTTAGGTACATCCATTGTCTTTCCTGAAGCTCCAGAGCAAGTCCTGATACTCTTGTGCCACCATAGCTCTCACCAATGATGTATTTAGGAGAAGTCCATCTTTCATGTCGGGTTACGAATGTGTTGATCCATTCTGCCAAATATTTAATATCAGCATTGATACCAAAGAATTTTTCTTTGTCTACTTCCTTTCCTGTAGCAGGGATTGTTCTTGAATAGCCTGTATTGGCCGGGTTAACAAATACAATATCGGCCACATCCAGAACAGAATAGGGATTATCATGAACACCATAAGGCTGTACAGGGTATCCTTCATCATCGATGTTCAACACTTTAGGCCCAGTGTAGGCTACGTGCATCCAAACTGAAGCAGAGCCAGGACCACCATTAAAAGAGATTAGTAATGGTCTGTTGGCAGAATTTCCAACATCGGTTCTTTTGTAATAAGTATAGAATAGGGCCGCACTTGGCTCACCCATTTCATCCCAAACAGGCTGTGTGCCTGTGGTTGCAGAGTAAGTTATTTTCTGTCCGTTAATGGTCGAGGTATGGTTGGTAATAACCATAGTATCGACAGGTATTTCCCTCTTTTGAGCTATCACCGCCAGTGTTAGCAGCAAAAGAAAGTTAAGAGATAATAGTTTTTTCATTGTTTAGGTTTTTAATAGATAAGGATTGATTCACTGTCCATTAAATATATAGAGATGCCTTATTATAAAACACCTTCTTTCCTCAAACGGTCTTTATGGTTTTGTAACGGGGTGCCAGATCTAGTGCTTTCTGGTATGTTAACTAATCACAAGATCATATTTACCTAGCAAACCCGATAATCCCTGCGATGAAAATTGGGCTTTTTTAAGTTGATTTAGCTCAGGATCAATTCTAAAGTTTTCAGCTTCTCTCAGATCAGCCTTTGACAGGTTGGTCCGCTCAAATACTGCATTAAGCGCATTGCTATTTATGAATGAAGAATTTGTCAAATCACAATCTGTAAAATCAACTTCAACTAAGGATGATTCTTTAAACACAGTATTGGTTGCACGGACATTAAAGAAAGAAGCGTGATCTAGAATACAAGTTTCAAAGCTTACCTCAAAACCAAATTTATTGCAATGATCAAACCTCAAGCCCAGCATTTTACAACCTGAGAACCTGATGTTTTGCAATTTGGCATCTGAGATGTTAGCCATGCTAAGGTTACAATCAATAAACTCACATTCCGTAAAGTTAATATGAGCGAGGTCAGCTTTTTCCAGGTTACAGGACTTGAATGTGCAATCCTCATATGTGCCTTTTTCAAGGGGCTTTGTACTAAGGTCAAGCTTGTCAAATACCTCTTCGCTTTGATATACTTCGCTCATCACTTTGACTTTTCTGTTTTGTGTATATTAAATGTTGTCCCCGACAGCACCATATTTATAAAATTATAAATGGGTTCATGGTTATTGTAAATGTATGTGGCATAATGCTCATGGCCACCACCTGTAAATGTTGTAAGGTGGTAGGAACCTCCAATTTTTCTCATTTGCTCAGCAATGGAATGTGAACCAAATAGCATAAGCCAGCCAGTGGCGTTGGGCTCACAGTAGTGATGTGCAGCATTGGCATAAGGCACAAGTTTATCCTTATCTCCATGATAAACCATTGTTGGAATATTATTCTCTTTCGAGATAAGATTTAAATCCATAATAGCTCCAGCCGCTGAAATAATGCCTTTGTACTTAAAATCAGGAGAAAGCTTATGGTCAAATAAACGCATCACTTTTCTATCCCAGTAGGCTGCGTGCAGCACCGTTTCAGCACCTGCACTGCTACCGGTAAGAAACACATTGTTTTCATCAAAGCCATATTGCTCTTTATTGGCTAACAGATAAGCAGTTGCCGCCCAGACCTGATTACCAGCTATTTGTATCGCTTTCACTTTTTCGCTGGTTATACCATCGCAGCTAAAGCTTTTGTCTTTCATATAAAGGGTGTAGCTTATAGATGCCACTGCTATATTTCTCTTGTTTAAGTAAGCTGCTAATTTATGGCTCTCGGTTCTCTCTCCTCCTGCAAAACCACCCCCATGTACGTAGACCATAAGTGGTACTTTTCCGTTCAATTCGCCTTTGGGTAAAAAGAGGTCAAGTTCGAGTTTGTAGTCGTCATTATCGAGATAGGTGAGGGTTTTAAAATCTTGTGCCAGCAGATTGTTGGCAGATATGATTATAAAAGAAAGCAGGGCAAGCATGAATTTCATTTGTAAAGGGCTTTTATGAGTAATTAAAAGTAGAAATTTTAGTGTGTAATAATATTACCGTTCAGATATTAATGATTCATTTTTAATGGAATATCCATTAAGTTAGACATCTCATAAAAGAAAAAATAGTCATTATGAAATCTAAAACTATGATTGCTGCCTATTTAATTATGGCCTTGTTTTTTTCGGCATGTCAAAACAATGAGTCTGCTTCTGAGGAAGTGGTGGATACTAATGAAGCTGATGAAACTGCAGTAGAGGATACTGAAGCGGCTGAATTAAATATTCCTGAAGGCTTTATACTTACTGATTTTGCTGAAGTAGAAAATGCTCGTTCACTGGCACTGAGCCCTTCAGGAACTGTGTTTGTGGGTACACGTACCTTGGGTAGTGTCTTTGCATTAAAGGATACGGATGGCGATGGCAAAGCAGATCAGAAATATGAGCTAGCCAAAGATCTGAATAGCCCTAATGGTGTGGCTTTTAAAGATGGTGATCTTTATGTTGCTGAAATAAACAGAATTTTAAAATTTACAGATATTGAAGCCAATTTGGCTTCCCCGCCTGCATTTGAGGTGGTATATGATAAATATCCTACCGAAGGGCATCATGGATGGAAATACATTGCTTTTGGTCCTGATGGGAAGCTTTATGTGCCAGTAGGGGCACCTTGTAACATCTGCGAGAGTGATGAAATATATGCTTCTATAACAAGGATTAATACTGATGGTACAGGATTGGAAATAGTTGCCAGCGGTGTTAGAAATACAGTAGGTTTTGACTGGAATCCAGAGACAGGAGAGTTGTGGTTTACAGATAACGGCCGCGATATGCTGGGTGATGATATTCCTCCTTGTGAGTTAAATAAAATCACTGAAAAGGGACAGCACTTTGGTTATCCCTATTGTCATGGTGGCACTATAGCAGACCCAGAATTTGGTGATAAAAGAGACTGCAGTGAGTTTGTGCAACCCATGTTTAATTATAATGCGCACACGGCTCCTTTGGGTATGAAATTCTACGAAGGCAGCATGTTTCCTGAAGAGTACAAAGGCGATATTTTTGTGGCGCAGCATGGCAGCTGGAACAGGTCCTCAAAGATCGGTTATAGAATTATGCGCATGATTGTTGAGAACAATCAGATTACCAAAGGCGAGGTGTTTATTGATGGCTGGCTTAATGAAAGTAACCAATATGTTAGTGGCCGACCTGTTGATGTGTTAGAGATGGCTGATGGTTCCATGTTGATCAGTGATGACTTTGCAGGTAAGGTGTATAGGTTGACTTATAACTAAGTTTCAATTGATGGTAGATAAGATTCCGGCTCAAGGCCGGAATGACAAAAGACTGCCTATTTAAGGGTGTCATTGCAAACTTGATCCTGCCTTTGTCGGCAGACAGGCCAGAATCTATTTTTACTCTTCCCGTTTGCAAAATATCTTCCATAAGGGATAGCTAAAGGTTTCCTTTTTATCAACCCATTCTCCAAGCCAATCAAAGCCCTTATTACTCATATTAAAGAATGTGATCCGGTAATAGCCTGGTGTGCCGTTTGGGGCATTTTGCTCTTTATATAAGATAATTTTGTCATCGATTCTACTACCTTCCCATACTGGTAACTTGGAAGGGGCTCCCGATGTGGCATAATAATGAACATACCATTTGGCACTATCCGCATTATACTGCCTGATACTACCTGAATGAGTACCATCTTTTTTGTTCGTAATATCTTGCACAGCCATACCATCCATGATGTACCTAAACTCCCATGTCATGGCCACTGTGTCTCCCCAGGTGGTTTGATCTATACGGGCTAACGATTTACAATGGCACTTACCAATCATTTCTTTATAATCAGTTAACTCTTTGGGAGCTTCCGGATTGGGTAAACCGAAAGGGTTTTGAGCGCTTGGAGCATATTTATAGTCCTGAGCAAAACCGCTGAAACCTAGCAGTACTAAAAGTATTGTTGTTATCTTTTTCATGATGCTAACTAGTTGAAAATGAATCGATATGACAACGAACTTGCAGTGAACGAATGGAATCTTGCAGCTACATGGAGTGAGTTTATTGGAAAAACGAATTGGGAGGCTGGCAACAAAGGTATTTTCTCATGCCTAACGCTGATCAAATTAACAGTTAAAAAAACTCATGACTTAATTAAGTCATGAGTTTTTCATTTTGGCGTTTAACTTTTAATTAAGGGATACCGCTTATTTTGTTCTTGAAATTAACTCTTTACCCGATTAGGAAGACTTTGACTTTGTATTCTACAGGAACCTCCTTCATAGTATTGCTCAATACAAAGACAGGTTTTTTATAAGGCCATTCGGTGCCAAAACCTTTTACAATTTCAAAAGTAACTCTGCCCATAACCAATGCATCAATATTGGCAGTAAAGGACTCATAACCCGAATCAATCTGATTGATCTCAGGAATGGCATCAAGGAATGCCAGGCTATCGTTTTTTCCGGCTATATAGCCATCAAGGCTGGTAGCAATAAATACACTGTTTTTCTAGTTCATTTTAGTTAAATGTTAGTATTCATCTTCCTCCTCCCAAGCCCCATCTAAAAATAAGCTGTCATACTTTTTATCAAATAAACCAAGCATAATAGTGCTATCTGAGTTGCTTATTATCATCCAAGATCCACCGTTTATTGCGATTTCAAAAGTTTGCTGATTTTGAGTAATTTGACCTTTGGCTTGACAAGGTAAATGAGAAAAAAGGTAGTGCCATTGGTGACCATCGATGAGTTGAGCTGACTGAATAATTGATTTTACTTGTTCTTTATTCAATGACCAATCAACGCACATCAAGGTGTCATTTGCTGAAGAAGGGTAATCGGAAGTATTGATTAATGATATGACCGTAAAGTCTACCAAAGTGTCGAATCGTGAAGGTTTCGTTAAGGTGTTAATTTTAGCTGATTGTATTGCTTGATTTTTTACTTCTTCATTTGGATTTGTTTTACACGAAAATAATACCAAAGTATAGAATGTTGGGATAACTAGAAGGAAGTGATATTTCATTTAATGAGGTAATCTAATTAGTTCCTTGGAAGTTTTTAAATATTGATTGCCCTTGTTCTTATTTTCTTGTAGTCTACTAGTATTAGAACAAACAATTCTAAAATAAAGGATATAGAAAGAAATCCATTAAAGGGTTTTACATTGCTCCAATCACTAAACAAAAGCACTATTGTACCACCAATGAAAATCAAGAAATGAAAAATTAAACCAAATATTCTAAGGACTTTAAATTTTGAGTTAAAATTTTCCCTTATTTCTAAAATCGCCTCTTTAAAAAGATAGTAGATGTACAACAGTGATAGACAGTCCATAATTATGTTTACAACATAGATCTGTGTATTGCCTTCCTCCAAATGCGAGCCAATGATATCACTCAATTTATAAAGGATAAATAAGGCAACACAAAATCTTAAATATGGTACTACTTTCATTTAATTCTATTTTTATTTCCTGATGTAATATCAACCTCTTTTATGCCTTTGTTGGTCTTTTGACCAACAGATTATGGAAACTAACCACGTTGGTGATAATACCATTAGGGAAAATTTAAGTTGTTACTTCCTCTTTGCCTTAAATGTGCCATTGGGTTGTATTACCAATACTTCATCAATAGACTTATCGTCAGATTCTAAAAACTCTACTTTAAAGCCCTCAAGTGTTTTAAATGAAAACTTATGTTTAGCCGTAGGCAGCAGTTCATATTCAGGTTGGCCAGTCACAAAAAGATAAAGTGTGTTTTCATTTTTAATATAAACCTTCAGTGCAAGTCCTGATAATTCGTAATCACCAACATAACTTTCTAATGTAGATTTGTCAACATCTATCAAATTTGGTGTGTGGCTAAACTCAATGGGGTGATCTAGTGCCCCTTCAACTTTCATTTTTACAAGAGAAATATCACCTGCATCATTGGTGCTAAAATTTAAGCGTAAGGGGCCTGTATCTGTAGTATCAATACCAGCTTCTGTAACTTCAAATGGCTCAAAAACATCATAGTGGACATGTTTTAAATACCATTGCGTTAATTTGAAATTTGCAAACAATGAATCATTCCTGTTGATAATGTTAAACTCTCCATATCCAGGATTGGAATACTTTCCGGTATAGTCCTGTAAAATATGGGATGGTTTTGTATTAGCTACTTTGTTAGAATTTGATTCAGACTTTGCTTCATCTTGCTGTTTTTTAGCTTTTTCTTTTCTATCAGTAAACTCTTTAGCCCAATCAGTTTTCGTAACACTCAACATGCGGTCTGCCATCATATTTCTTACAAAACCTGGAACTGATGAACCGTTTTGATTTGTAAGGACTACAATGCCAATACTATCACTAGGATAAAACGCAACATTAGCAGAGAATCCATCAATATTTCCACCATGCTCAACACGATAGTGACCTTTGTACGATGACATCATCCAACCATATCCATAGTTAGCTAAGTGCAAGTCAGGAAATTCATCTCCAGGAAGATTTGGCCCAATCACCATATGGGAGCTCATGGCTTCATTAACATAACTTGCGGGTAAAATCTCTTCGCCTTTGAATTTCCCATTGTTGATCCAAGTGATTAACCAATTAGACATCTCATTAACACTACTGTTGATACTGCCTGCGGGACTCATTGCCGCGATGTGATAATAATCTGTTTTTGTTATTACTTCATCTTCTCCTTTCAAATCATAACCAATAGCTGCATTTGTGGTTTTTTCCATCTCATCAATGGATACATTTGATCGCGTCATTCCCAAGGGTTTAAAGAAACGCTCTCTAATATTGTCTTCCCAGCTTTTTCCGGTTATACGCTCGGCAATTACACCTTGAGCCAGAAACATAAAATTATTGTAGTACCATTTCTCCCTTACCCCTGTAAAGGGTTCCTGATATTGAATTCGATGAATTAGACTGTCTTTATCATCAGTTGGGAAAAGATACCACGAGAAGTCATGGCGTGGCAAGCCAGTACGGTGGCTCATCAAATCTTTTATGATGATATTATCATTCATCTCATCATTGTAAAACTTCAATTCAGGGATGTATTTAATAGGGCTGTCATCAAAAGATAGCTTATCTTCTTGTCGCAATTGACCAAGAATAGCGCAGGTAAAAGCTTTTGTACTTGAGCCTATTGCAAACAAGGTATTGCGGTCGACTGGCACCTTATTTTCATAATCGCTATATCCAAAACCTTTTGCATATACGATCTTTTTACCTTGAACTACTGCCACAGCAAAGCCCGGGGCCTTAGTAACTTCTAATATGGCATTTAGGTCTTTTTCAATTCCTTTTAGCCGTTTGTCTTGTTGAGCATAGGTCGATATTGAGATAAATACGAAAAGAGCAAGGAGTATTTTTTTCATGTTGGTAGGGTTTAGGAATGTAAGTAATTACATTTCTCAAACAATACCAACTGCGGATTAATGATACTATAGATAAATCACCCCAAAACCACCTCATGCTCCCCATGCCACTTTTCTAATCTAGTGTTCATCATGCTGAACCAGAGCGGAGGTACAAGTGCAATCAGTATCATGGTTGAATAACCTGCGGGCAATTGCGGGCTTTCATCATAATGATCCAACACCTGATAGCGTTTGATAGCATTGGCATGATGGTCTGAATGACGCTGTAATTGGAAAAGAAAAAAGTTACTTACGACATGGCTTGAATTCCACGAATGTATAGGTGTGACACGTTCAAATCTGCCAGGGCTTATCTCTTTACGTTGTATGCCATAATGCTCTACATAATTTACAAGTTCTAATAGTGTAAAAGCCAAAACGCTTTGCGTAAAAAAGAAGATGGCTACTGACCACAGTATGGTACCGGCCATTATGCTAAAAGCAGCTGTAAGTGCTGCTCCAAATAGTATTGGAAGCAGGGTAAACCAAATCATGTCATTGCCTAAACTAAATGCTGATTTACCTTTTCTTCTTAATCTTTCATTTTCTAAATGCCATGAGTGCTTGTAGCCCATAAATACTGATCGCACCCAAAACGCATAAAAGTTTTCATTTTTTCTGGAGGTAGCAGGATCAGCCTGGGTGGCCACTTGTACATGGTGACCACGATTATGCTCAATATAGAAGTGCATATAACAAACAGTCATTAACAATAACTTACTGTAAAACCGCTCTAATTCATCTTTTTTATGACCTAGCTCATGGGCCACCGTTATGCCTATACCACCTGTTACTACAGCAAAACCCAAAGTAAAACCAATCAATTCTGTCCAGCTAGTAAAGGTGCCGGAGGCAATAGCATAGCAGCCCCAAATCACAAAGCCGAATTGGAATATGGCCCATATATAGGTGATGAAGCGATAATAGAGTTCATTAGAAATTAGAGGCGCTTTTTCTTTAGGCACATTGGTGGTGTCAATGCCAAACAATTGATCAATGATTGGAAGTATAACGAATGCATGAGCTACCGCCATGAAGTTCCACCAGCCACCTAAATAATATCCAGTGATAACCAGTGCAGGGAAAATAAACGCACTAAAAAATCCTAATTTCTTAAATACACTCATGGATATAAAAATAGCATATTTAGCAATCTTATTCCACCGTTTGCATGGCCTTATTTTCGTATTTAATGATGATTTTACGTAAGTTCGACATCTCTAAACCTAACCATTATGAAAAAACTCTCTGTACTAATTTTAAGCATTCTGACAATAACTGTTTGTGCCCAGGATAAATGGGATGTTGCTAACCCCAAAGGTGACTGGGGCTTTAAAGAAATGCCACTGTCTACGGATGAAGGCACCTGGATGAACCTGGATGTGAGTCCTGACGGATCGAAAATAGTATTCGATTTATTAGGTGACATCTATATCATGCCATCAACAGGAGGTAAAGCTACTGCCCTGCGCTCAGGATTACCTTTTGAAGTGCAGCCAAGATTTAGCCCTGACGGCAAGCAAATATCGTTTACCAGTGATGCTGGTGGAGGAGATAACATCTGGGTGATGAATGTAGATGGCAGTGATTCTAAGCAAATCACTAAGGAAGATTTTAGATTGTTGAACAATGCAGTTTGGACTGCTGACGGTCAATATCTAATAGCCAGAAAGCATTTTACGTCAGGCAGAAGCTTAGGTGCAGGAGAGATGTGGATGTACCATAAAACCGGTGGAAGCGGTTTGCAAATAGTAAAGAAAAGAAACGACCAACAGGATATTAATGAGCCTTTCATCTCTAGCGATGGCAAATATTTATACTACTGTGAAGATGTTTATCCTGGTGGCTATTTTCAATATAACAAGGATCCTAACAGCCAGATATACAGAGTAAGGCAGTATGATTTTAAAACAGGAGAGACAGTAACTGTCTCAGGTGGTCCTGGTAGTGCATCAAGGCCCACTGTATCTCACAACAATCAATACCTTGCTTTCATAAAAAGAGTGAGAACTAAGACTGTGCTTTATGTGCAAAACCTAAAAACAGGAGAGGAATGGCCACTCTACGATCAGCTAAATAAAGATCAGCATGAGGCTTGGGCGATATTTGGCACCTATCCAAATTTTGCATGGAGTCCTGATGATCAGTTTATCTACATCTGGGCAGGGGGTAAAATTCAGAAGGTGAATGTGAATAACCAAACGGCTACTAATATTCCTTTTCAGGTAGAAAACAACATTAAGATAGCCGAGGCACTAAGGTTTAAAAGAGACATCAACCCTGATCAGTTTGATGTAAAAGTGATCAGTAATGCAATAACATCCCCAGATGGTAAAACGTTGGTTTTTAATGCATTAGGCTCGCTTTATAAAAAGTCATTACCGAATGGTTCGCCTGTTAGGCTTACCAATTCCGCAGATATGGAGTCGGAGCCGTCATTTACACCAGATGGAAATTCTATCGTTTATGTGACTTGGGATGACGAAAATATGGGCGCAGTATATAAACTTTCATTATCTGGTAGAAAAGCTGCACCGGTTAAACTAACTACTGAAAAAGGGATTTATAGAACCCCGTCAGTATCACCAAATGGAAATATGGTGGTATATGTTAAAGAATCTGGAAGTAGCCAACTGGGTGGTACTTTTGATAAAAAGCCAGGCATCTATAAAATGTCTATCAATGGAGGTGCTGCCACTAGAGTAGTAGAAGATGGTGAGTATCCAATGTTTAATAAAACAAGTGATAGAATATTCTATCAAACGGGTGGATACTTCTTTGGTAATCTGACTAAAGAATTGAAAAGTGTCAATCTAGAAGGTAATGATGAAAGAACTCATGTGGAGTCTAAATATGCCAATCGTATTGTGCCAAGCCCTGACAATAATTGGGTGGCCTTCATCAACTTGCACAAGGCCTATATAGCGCCTTTACCAAAAACAGGTCAGTCAGTAAATATTGATCCTAACAGCAAATTTGTGCCAGTTACTCAGATTACAAGAGATGCAGGTATCAATCTGCATTGGTCGGCAGACAGCAAGAAAATTCACTGGACGCTGGGCGAGGAGTATTTTACCAATGATATTAAAGAGCGTTTTACATTTTTAGAGGGCTCTCCCGATAGCATTCCACCAATTGATACCGTAGGTCTGAGAGTAGGGTTAACTGCTAAAACTTATAGAGCTGAAGGTACAGTGGTTTTCAAAGGCGCGAGAATTATTACCATGGAAGGTGATGAAGTGATTGAAGACGGAACCATTGTAGTGAAGAATAATAAGATTGAGGCCATTGGCAAGTCAACGGATGTTACCGTTCCTTCTGGCGCCAAAGTTTATGATGTGGCTGGTAAAACCATCATGCCAGGTATTATTGATGTTCATGCTCATGTGAGCGCTTTTGGTTATGGTATTATGCCTAAAAAGCATTGGCCATTATATGCTAATCTTGCTTTTGGTGTTACTACCTCGCACGATCCATCTGCCAACACAGAGACTGTATTTGGGATGTCTGAATTGATCAAATCAGGGAGAATGCATGGCCCTAGATTATTCTCCACAGGTATTATACTTTATGGTGCGGATGGAGACTTTAAAGCTAAGGTGAATAGTCTGGAAGATGCAAGATCAGCATTGAGAAGAACCAAGGCCTTTGGAGCATTTTCTGTGAAGAGTTACAATCAGCCAAGAAGGGAACAAAGACAGCAGGTGATACAGGCCGCCAGAGAATTAGAAATGTTAGTAGTGCCAGAAGGTGGCTCAACTTTCTACCATAACATGACCATGGTAATGGATGGACACACAGGCGTTGAACACAACATACCCGTTGCACCAGTTTATAGTGATATCCTAAACTTCTGGGGAGCAAGTAAAACAGGCTATACGCCAACCCTTATTGTTAATTATGCAGGAATGAGTGGAGAGTATTACTTCTACCAAAAAACCAATGTTTGGGAAAATGAGAAGTTGTTGAAATATTACCCTAGAGCGATTATAGATTCAAGATCTAGACACAGAACTATGGTGCCTGATGAGGAATATGAAAATGGGCATATTCTTACGTCCAAGACATGTAAAGCGTTGACAGACAAAGGTGTGAAAGTAAACCTTGGTGCTCATGGTCAGCTGCAAGGACTTGGTGCTCACTGGGAGCTTTGGATGCTAAAGCAAGGTGGTATGACTAATATGGAAGCTTTGAGATCAGCTACTATGAATGGGGCGCATTACCTCGGACTTGATGATCAGATAGGTTCATTAAAAGCTGGTAAGCTGGCTGATTTAATTGTGTTGGATAAAAATCCATTGGAAGAAATTACTAATACGCAATCTGTTGTTTATACCATGGTCAATGGCCGTTTGTATGATACTAATACCATGAATGAGATTGGCAATAAGGAAGAGGCTAGAAGTAAATTCTATTGGGAGAACAATAATTACAATCAGTCATTCAACTGGCATGAGATAGGCGAGAGCTTTATGAAAGTTGGGTGTAGTTGTGAGGAAAGCCATTAAGAAGTTGTGAGCTACAAGCCTTAAGCTGCAAGAAGGCATGTAGCTTAAGGCTTCAAGCTTTCATCTTACAGCGGCTTAAACTGTTCGAAAGTCTCTTTGCAATTATTACAAAAATGGATAGAGCGGCAAGCTGTAGGGCCAAAAGGTGTTTTCATTACGCTATTATTGCTGCCGCAATTCGGGCATTCGATATTGTCTAAAATATCGATATCTACAATCAGATTATGTTTAGGTGGAGGAGCCAAACCAAACTCTTTTAAAGCTTTACGGCCTTTCTCTGTTATCTTATTAGAATTCCATGGCTCATCAAAATTGACCTGGACATCTACATTATCGATGCCATAACTATTAAGCACTTCTATAACATCCTGCTTCATATAATCGATGGCAGGACACCCAACAAAAGTAGGGGTCATTGTGACTGCCACACGGTGCTCGTTGATATCGATATTAGTGATTACACCCAGGTCAACCAGTGAGAGTACAGGTATTTCAGGATCTTTTACTTCCTCCAGCCATTCTAATATTTGAGCTTCGCTATACATATCGCATTAACACATTAGGGCCTGTGGAGGTTCATATTAATTACCAGTCAGCTGTTGGGTCTATTCTAAACACTTCCGCCATTTCGTCTAACAGAGGTTGCAAGTGCTCAGTATGTTTTCCTTTTCTGCCGCCATATTTTGGTGTCAAAGTACTGATGTCTGGCATTTGAAGCTGAGTTTGGTTAATCACGTCAGTGATTTTGGCTAACCATTTTTCTTTTAGTACTTCTTCGCCTTCAAAAATACCTTCAGACTTCAATTCTGCTTCGTAAGGTGATGGTTCAAAAATTCCTAATGAGTAAGGCATAGCCTCATTTAAAGAATTTTGCAGTCTACTGATGCTTTCTTCTGTAGCGGACCCAAGCTGTTTTATCCAGGTATTGGCGTGCATGGTGTGATACCTTAGTTCGCCTTGTATCTTTTTTGATAGCTTGGCTAAGGGTTCATAAGATGAGTTAGCAAGCATCTCAAATCTGATCGCGTAAGCAAAATCGAATAGGAAATGTCTGATCAAGCTGAAATCATATTCACCATTGGGTAACTCAGTCAGCTGACAGTTATGAAACTGATCTTCATTGCGCATAAAGGCAACAGTGTCAGGCTCAGCTTCACCTAGCTCATGTAGCAATTGATACATGGCTTGACTTTGACCAACCTTATCCTGAGCCATTGAAGAAAAGGCAATATCCTCTTCCAACAATGGGCCAAAACCAGTCCACTCAGAATTTCTATGACCAAGTATAAGCTGATCATCAGCAATTTTATATAACAATTCTTTTATAGTTATTTCATTCATCGGATGCCTTCAGTTTTAAGCTTGTCTTTCTTTAAATTCCTTTATTTTATCTGCTGCCCTGTAATCGGAAGCATCTCTGAATTTTTTCTCAGGCAAAGTGTTCCACATGATCTTGTCTTCCTCCTCAGTAAACAAGATGTCACTTGTTTTTACTACCCAAACATTGTAAATAGGATCGCCATCAATAAAATTGGGCTTGGCCAATGCCAATGCCTGTTGATGGTTTTTAGCAGGTACAGAACCAATGTGTTCGTGCTGTTTTCCTCTTTTCTCTAAATGGAATATCTCGTACTGCTCTTCTTCACCATCTTCGGGATATGTGTCTGAAATATGGCTGTAGATATTGTCTTTATCCTCGGTGTAGGCAGTTACGAAGACATTTCTTGTTTCTACCACAAATATGCCCGCGCACATGAACCTGCGACTAAACTGCTCTTTGGCAAAAAGGAAAGCCATATCTCTGTTTGGCGCATGAACTATACCTTCATGGCGATACCCTTTGCCTTCTTTGATCTGCACAAAAACCTCAAAAGTGCCGAACTGATCGAGCGGAACTTTCGGTGTTAATTCACCTGTAGGAATGTTTAATCTGTTAACCCTGGGGTCGAGTGATTTATTCATAGAGTACTAATAAAAAATGACATCCCAAAGATGCCATTTTTGTTGATGTTCTGCAATCGTTTGAACTTAGTTCTATCTACGTTATGCCAAAGGTGCAACGTATTGAGTCTTAGGGGCCAAAAGCGCCTGTCTTACCCATCTGCCTCGCTCTTCAGCGGTTCTTCTCACAGCAAGTCTCTCGGCATTACAAGGACCATCACCATTGATCACTCTTTTAAATTCTTCCCAATCTGGCTCAGTATATTCCCACTTACCAGTCGCTTCATTTTTACCCAATTTAGGATCAGGAATCGTGAAGCCTAGTTCCCAAATTTTAGGAACGTACATATCAAGGAATTGATTTCTTTGCTCATCGTTAGACGACATTTTTACTTTCCAGCGCATCAATATTTCACTGTGAACAGATGCCTTGTCAGCGGGACCAAAAAAGTGCATCATTGGCGCCCACCATCTGTTAATGGCTGCCTGCATCATTTCTCTTTGCTTTTCAGTACCTGTCGCTAAATGTATAACGCAGTGGTGTCCATACTTAAGGTGGAACGACTCTTCTGCACAAATTCTCTCCAAAGCTCTGCAGTAAGGGCCATAGCTTCCTCTAGCATTAGCTAATTGGTTTACAATGGCACCGGCATCTACCAGCCATGAAATAAAGCATGAGTCAGCCCATGTGAAAGCAGGGTAGTTGAATATGTTGGAGTATTTAGATTTTCCACTCACCAAATCATCAAGCATTTGCTCTCTTGGTTTGCCTAGAGTTTCTGCGGCACCATATAGCAACTGAGCATGGCCTACTTCATCCTGAACCTTAGCCATTAAAGCCAATTTTCTTTTGAAGCCCGGTGCTCTGGTAATCCAGGTGCCCTCAGGTAGTGCTCCTATTATTTCTGAGTGAGCATGTTGCTCAATCATTCTAATCAATTGCTTTCGATACAGCTGAGGCATCCAGTCATGTGGCTCAATTTTCTCACCACGCTCAATTCTTGCCTCAAACTCAGCCAATTTTATCGGATCTTCATTTTCTAGTCCAGTGGCTTTTATCGATTCAAAAGTGTTACCTCCTCCGTACATAGTTTATCTGTTTATAGTGATAACAGTAAATGTTATTATTTGGTTTTAATTCCGCCAATTAGCATATCTGCCAATTGATTACCAACATCTTTAGGGTTCATTAAACCTTTAGGATCAAACCAGTTCGGCATCCAGTTTAATGAGGAGAAGAGCGTCATTACGGCCAGTTTAGTATCAATATTGCTGAACTCACCTGACTTTATTCCGCCTTCAATAATTTTCTTAAACCTGTTGATGTAGTTTATTCTTAATAATAAAAAGTCTCGCAAAAATGGCTGGCTCAGATATCTATGTTCATTCATAAATACTGCAGAAGCCGTTAAATCTTTCGCCATAACCTCAATATGACCCAATATACCTTGTCGAAGTTTTTCGCTAAAGGAGATGTCAGAGCTTTCTACTTTATCTAGTGAAGCTCTAAACTGAGCGGCCATTTCAAAGCATAAACTTTGAAGTATTTCTTCTTTTGATTTAATGTGAGAGTATAAGCTTGCTGCTTCAATTCCTAACGCCTGAGCCAGGTCTCTCATGGATGTAGCAGAATATCCATTTTTTTGAAAAAGGGCAGCAGCCTTACGAATGACTTGCTCTTTTCTACTAAGATTTTCTACTTCTACCATCGTACAAAAATAACCAATAATGTTTCCTAAAGAAGTATTTTGTTAGTTTTGAACGCTGTATATGAAAGTAGATTTTAAAAACTTCGAAGAATATCAAAGTAAATTGGGTTTGGTTTTTCATGGAACCCTGGCAGTGCCGCTTTTGCCTTTTGCTCTTTTGTTTCTCGAGATTAAAAACCGAGGGTATCAGGGTATGATAGAGCCGGGAATGACCGCCAATGTGATAAACTATGCAGTGGCATTAGTAAGTGGTTTGTTGGTAGCTCAGGGCTTCAACCTTCTGAAAAGGAAGATTTATCAGGTGGAAGAGTTAGACACATTGAAGGCAAAACTGCAGTTATACTACCGCGCAGCTGTGCCTCTTTATATTTTTGTTAGTGTAGCATGCTTATTCCTTGCTGCAGCGCTTTGGGTAACGACTGGTGGTGTAATTATCGTGGCGTTTGTTATTGTTCTGTTTGTCATGTCGTTGAACAGGCCAACTCCGGCACGATATGTCAAGATTTTAAAATTGAACAAGGAAGAAAAGGACATAATTATAAATCATAAAGATCAGGAATTGACCTGATGTTAATGAATAAATAATGGCACGGCCATGAGACTATTACTAACAATAATGATAATAGCGACAATAATGCCTGCGATAATTGTGAGGGTGGACTTATTAAAAAACTTCATCGTTCTACCATTAGTCAATAGCAATGCCAAAGTTGAAAATGATCAATTAAGGCCTTTTTAGGGTTATTTTTACTTTCGAGATGATCAAATATGTACATCGTGCTGTACGACTTTGAACATTCACCTATTAGACACTTTTTATGAATGATTGGTTGTATGACCGTTGATATTTATTTTCTGGTAAGAAGTCTAACTTCGTAAGATGTCAATTTCTGTTATTATACCCGTGCTGAATGAAGAGAGGAGTCTTGATGTACTGCTTGAGCAATTATCGGAAATTGATCTTATAGCTGACATTGTAATTGTGGATGGTGGTAGCGTTGACAATACCCTTCAAATTGCAGCATCACATCAGAAAGTTAAAATAGTAGAGACATTAAAAGGAAGAGCTTTACAAATGAATGAGGGAGCAGATAATGCCACTTCAGAAAACCTTTTATTTCTTCACGCTGATTCTGTGCTATCACAAGAACTTATTCAAGAATTATCCAATATGGTGCATGAAGGCAAGCCAGGAGCGTTTGAATTATCGTTTGATTATAATCATTGGCTGTATCGGGTTTATGCCCGTTTTAGTAGATTAAATTGGAGCATATTCACTTATGGAGATCAGGGGTTGTTTATTCAGAAATCACTTTTCCTAAAGCTCGATGGGTTTAAGAATATTCCAATTATGGAAGACCTTGATATGGTGAGGAGAATTAAACGGGAAGCTAATTTTTGTAAGTACCCGGCCAAGATAATCACATCATCCAGACGGTTTGAGAAAAATGGAATAATAAGACAGCAATTACTCAATATTATTTTAGTGATGGCTTATTATTTAGGTGTTAAACCACAATTTTTAAGTCGCTTTTATCGGTATTGATCTCACTCTTACCATATTTGTCTTTTCCGTAAATGAAGAAGGTACTCATCATAACATATTATTGGCCACCAAGTGGAGGGGGAGGTGTGCAGCGCTGGCTGAAGTTCGCGAAGTACCTGCCAGAGTTTGGTTGGGAACCTGTTATTTTTACTCCAGAAAATCCTGATTTTGATATACAGGATCAATCATTGTTAAAAGATGTTAGCTCGGAATTGGAAGTGATCAAACTGCCAATCTGGGAACCATACACATTATTTGCTAAGGTGAATAAGGGCAAAAAACTGAAGCAGGGACTGGTGAGTAGTGATTCTAAACAATCATGGTTAACGAGTTTAGCATTATTTATTCGAGGCAATTTTTTCATTCCAGACCCAAGAAAGTTTTGGGTAAAACCTTCCATTAAATTCCTTTCAAGAATTATTGATGATAATAAAATTGATGTGGTAGTCACTTCCGGACCACCTCACAGCATGCATTTAATTGGACTCGGACTGAAGAAGAAATTAGGAATAAAATGGCTGGCAGACTTTCGTGATCCTTGGAGTAAATGGGACATGCTTGATCAGTTTAAGATGACTTCTTTAGTCAGGGGCATTCATCGCAGATTGGAAAGAAAAGTGTTAGCCAATGCCGATGAAGTGCTTACCGTAAGTCAGTCATGGTCGAAAGAGTTTGAGCAAATTCATCAAAGAAAATACAGTGTAATTAACAATGGCTTTGATGCTGATGATTTTGAAACAAGTATTAGTAAGTCTTCAGATAAACAATTTGTCATCAGTCATTTTGGGTTAATCAATCAATTCAGGAATCCTGTTAATTTTTGGAAGGCCATTAAGAAAGTGATACATGATAACCCGCAGTTGAGTTTTAAGATTAATCTTTTTGGAACTATTGAAGCCAGCATATTAGATGCACTTAAAAATGACAAGCTTCTCAAGGCCATCGTGGAGATAAAAAGCCCGGTTTCTCATGATCAGGTGTTAAAAGAGTATCAAAAATCTGATGTATTACTTTTGTTGTTAAATAATACCGATAACGCTAAGGGCCACATTCCGGGTAAGCTTTTTGAATACATGGCCAGTGGCAGATATGTTTTGGCATTGGGCCCAGCAGATGGTGATAGTGCGTCAATTATTAATGAAACGGGCATTGGTAAGGTGTTGGATTGGCATGATGCACAAGGCATTGAAGAAGCTTTGAAAGCTACACTACAAGCCACTGATTCAAATAGAAATTCTAATGCCATTGGTAAATACACCAGAAAGGCTTTGACTGAAAACCTTGCTCAACTTCTAAATAGGATTTAGTCTGCTATTGTAAGGCTAATTTTATTTTAGTCACAATAGTTTCAAAATGTGTGTCCAGTATCTCAGGTTGAATAGGCAAGGAAACTAACTCCTCAGCTGCTCTTGTCGCAACTGGTAATGGTTGGCAATATTGCTTCAAAGCATCATGCTGATTGATGGATTTGTCATAATGAATCCCAGTTAAGACACCTTCTTTTTTCAATTGGTTTCTGAATTCATTTCTATTTTCCATCCTGACAGGAAATTGATGATAGATAGCATTTGAATCTATAGGTGGCAGCTTCAAAGGTAGATTTTTGAGGGCATCCTGATATAGGTTTGCATACTTTCTCCTACTTTCATTATGCTCATCAAGTGCTGGTAAAAGTGTATTTAAAATAGCAGCATGAACTTCATCAAGACGACTATTAATGCCAGCTTCAGCTACATTGTTGTCTTGTAAACCATAGTTTCTGAGCGCTCTTAGTTTAGATGCTAATGCCCCATTATTTGTTGTAATTGCTCCTCCATCCCCCATGCATCCAAGGTTTTTTGTTGGATAAAAGCTAAATACCCCACAATCGCCAATGGAACCTAATTTCTGATTGTTAAAACTGGCTCCATGCGCTTGAGAGCAGTCTTCGATTACATATAAGTTGTGTTCAAAGGCAATCGCCATAATTTGGTCCATCTCGCATGCATAGCCATGCAGATGCACAGGAACAATGGCCTTTGTCTTTTTTGTGATGGCCTTTTTAATCTCAGCAGGATTAATGCAGTGAGTTGTATCTAAAATATCAACAACTACTGGTTTTGCACCTATTTGCAAAATGGATGTAACAGTAGCTGGAGCTGTCAATCCAGCCGTAACAACTTCATCTCCTGATTTAACACCAAGAGCCATTAAGCTAAGCGCAAGTCCGTCAGTGGCGGAGTTAACTCCAATGCAATATTCTGTGCTTATATATTTAGAAAGGGCCGTTTCGAATTGTGCTACTTCACTTCCGAGAATGTAGCTATTAGAAGATGCAACTTTTTGGAAGGCATCATTTAGCTCATTTTTGAAATGGTCAAACCTTAGCCCCGGATTACAAAAAGGTATGGTTTTATTAGTAGACAAATCAAAGCTGATCTAGTTGATAGTATTTAGTATCCTCAAACCTCTTAGAAGCATAAACCACTACAACTGCATCATTAGTAAAATCCATAATTTCAATGAAATGGTAAGAGGGAATAAGGAGCCCTTTATCTGAATGGAGTGGGTATTCCTTTTTCTCTTTTTCCTGATCTATATGGACTAAAGTAGCATTTCCTTTAAGTGCAAAAACAAACAACTCACAGTCCACAGCGTGGCCTGCGCGCTTTTGTCCGTGAGGTACATTTATCAAGTAGAAAGTTCTTTGTGGATGAAAAGGTAAGGGTTGATTTTCTTCTACGGCAATCAAATCGCCACGCTCATCTTTGTGATGCTGGATGTCTATGTACTTGATTGTTGAATTTATCACAGTTTGCATTCGTGTATTACGAAATTAATGAATCGATTGATTTATCTCTTGATTACTTGTCTGCTCATTTCTAAAGCTTTATCGATTATGTCGTTAAACTCAGGAGAAAATTTAAGCATATAAACTACTGGTATGGTTATCAGACAGAATAATGAGCTTTTAACAAACATATCAATCCAAATATTGATTATCTGAGGAATGAAAAATACAACCACAAAGGATATGATAAGAATGGTGAAAAGAATAAAATAGTCTTTTGTAAAAGGGGATATTTTTAGTTTGACTTTTAAAAAGCTGTATTTGGCCAAATTAAATAGAATCAATGCAATGGCTGTAGACCCTGCCGCACCTATAATGCCGAATTTCGGAATCATAACCAGTTTTAAAACAAAGGAGAAAACCAAAAGAATTATTGAGAAAATGGTATCCATTTTGTAAAACTTAGAACTAATTAACACCGCACCGTTAATACCGAATGCTGTATCAATAATCTTAGCGAGTCCTAGTAAGAAAAACACCATAAAACTATCAGCATAGGCAGAAGGTAGAAAGCTCATTAAACTGTCATAGTTGATCGCTATAAGCATAAAAATCAAAGACCCAAAAAGCATTTGATTCAAAGCTGTCTTCTTATAAAGTGTATGAATCATTTCATGATTATCATTTTTAAAAGCATCTGCCATTAGTACTGCAGTTGTTCTGGAAATTGATTGAGCCGGAACCAGGATTACCGAACTCATGTAAAGTGCGATAGAGTAAATGGCAACATCTGTCAAACCATTATAGCTACCCACCATCAAAACATCCACCTGATTAATAAGAAAGAAAGAAAGTCCACTAAGTATGGTAACAATTCCGAATCTTGACATAGACTTCAGGGTGGCTATTTTTTCCTTACTCAGTTGAAGACCTAAATTGAGTTTTCCTTGCTTTAACGTATAAATAAATGCTAAAGAGCTGACAAAAATCTGCCCACCGACATATACATTAATAAATGTGTCAGTATCATAAAAATCAAAAGCGTATAACAGCACAATTCCCAACCAAATGAGTCTTAATAGGATAGAATTAAGAAAGGCAGTAAATGAGTTTTTTATAAGAACCCTTAAGTATGCATCGAATAGATTAAAGGCAATAAGAGAAATAACAGCAGGTAACAGCAGGTAGTAGTAGTCAGTAAAGAGTTTGGCTTTTTCAGAGTATATGTCGTTAATCTGTTCTTTAAATACAAAAAGGCATATGGCAGAAATCAAACCTCCTGCAAAGGACAAGAGTAAACCTAGCGTAAGTGTGGTATTTTTTGCATCATCTTTTAAGTAAGGATGAAACCTTACCAGAATATTGCCAGTGCCAAGTTGAGAAAGTTGTGCAATTAGTCCTGCTGCAGTAAATAGTATTCTTGTCAAACCAAAAACCTCATCGCCTAGTACATTAGGAAAGATTAGGACTGTGTTAACATATCCTAATGCAATGCCTATATATAGGATGATTGAAAATTTAATACTGGTTTTGCTAACTACTCCCATTGATTTGAATTGTGGGCAAACTTATTTGGAAAATGGATATGTTTGCCTCCTCTAAAGAAATAATTTCAAAGATTTGATCACCCACAAGCATAAGATAATATTTATTCATATTCCAAAAACAGCTGGATCTAGCATTGAGAAATTTTTTGGAATTAATAAAATTAGCCACAAATGGGATAAAAGTGATAGGTTATACCTTAAGGGATGGGATCCAGTTCATAAACTGCATTTGCAGCATTCCAGGTCTACTGATCTGCTTGAAAAGCAACTTATTCTGCCAGGCATATGGGATGAGTACTTCAAATTCGCCTTTGTTAGGAACCCATGGGACCGTGCTTACTCTGATTATTTGTGGATGCAAAGAGATAGGAAAGTTGAAGGGCCATTTGAAGATTACATCTTAAAAAAAGGAGTGTTTGAAAAGCACTTAACTAATCTTGAAAGTAAGCATACCAGAGGTGATCATGTTATACCGCAATATGAATTCATCTATGATGCCGATGGCAATTGCCTTGTCGATTTTGTAGGCAAGTTTGAAAATCTTGAGGCTGATTTTAAAAAGGCATGTAATTTGGCTGGTATTCAATACAATGAGCTGCCACATGAGAAGAAGAGCACTGTTGAAAGAAAAGATTATCATGATTTTTATGACCAGAAGAAAAAAGATTTAGTAGCAGATATTTATGAGAAGGATATCGAACTTTTTAATTATCAATTTTGACCATGCAGAAGAAGGTATATGTCATAATAGTAACATATAATGGATCTAAGTGGATTAGAAAATGCCTTGATGCGGTTTTAAAAAGCACTATTCCTATAAATGTATTGGTGATAGATAACTGCTCAACTGATAATACAGTAGAAATTATAAAAGCTGAGTTTTCTGTTATTAGGCTGCTGGAGCAACAAGAAAACCTAGGATTTGGTAGGGCTAACAATGTGGGGTTAAGGTTAGCCCTCAATGAAGGAGCGGACTATTTCTTATTGCTAAATCAGGATGCCTATGTAGAGAATAATATGATTGAAAAACTGGTTGATGTTTTTGAATCTGATATGTATAAGACTGGTATTGTTAGTCCATTGCATCAAAGTGTAGAGAGTAACCTGGATTTTGGCTTTCAGGATCATGTCAAAAGGTATGCATCATCAGAATCATATCAGGCAATACTCTCAAGGAAGGAGGGTGTTTATGATACAAATTTTGTAAATGCTGCCTGCTGGCTTTTATGCAGGAATACAGTTGAAACTGTCGGTTTATTCAACCCACTATTTCCGCATTACGGAGAGGATAATGATTTTGTTAATCGACTTAAATATTTTGGATTAGGAATCAGGATTTGCGCTTATACATTTGTTGTTCATGACCGTGAACAATCTCAGGATTTAAGGCTGGGTAAGCTTATTAAAAGAGAGACAGTATCTTTTTTTAAGCATTTTTCAAATGTCAATAGCTCTCCATTTAAGGCACTTGTTACTGTATTGGATAAGTGGATAAGAGAAACAATCTATTATCTGATAACTGGTCGATGGAAAAGAATGTGGGCAGTTAATGTTGCTTGGTTTAGTATGTGGGTTAATTTGGTGGCTATTCTAAAGGCTAAAAGAAATTCCAAAATGAAAGGTGCATATTTATGAAGATTGGAATGTTTTTGGATACTGCTTTTCCTCCTGATTCAAGAGTAGAAAACGAAGCTATAAGTCTAATAAAAGCTGGCCATGAGGTTCACTTATTTAGTTTGGACTATGACGGACGAAAATCAAGAGAGACAATCAATGGAATTTTTGTCCATAGATATAAAGCTGATAAACTGACTTACAAATTATCCGCATTGGCCTATACATTTCCATTCTTCCACATTAGAATTAAGAAATCCATTATCCAATTCATTGATGAAGTGAAGCCTGAAGCCATTCACATTCATGATATGGTAATTGCAAAGGCGGTAATGAATGTAAATAAGGACTTACTTGTAGTGTTGGACTTACATGAGAACAGGCCAGAAATCATGAAGCATTATAAGCATGTTAATGAAGGTCTGGGCAAGTGGTTGATCAATACCAAGAAGTGGAATAGGGTACAAGATGAGCTCATTAAGAGATGTGATCATCTGATTCTTGTTACTGAAGAGGCTAAACAAGTGGCAACTGGTAAGGGATTAAAGAACGCAGATCAAATTACTGTAGTACCTAATACAATTCTTCCTGAAGTGTATCTTAATTATACTATCGATCAGTCGATCCAGAATAAATTTAAGGATTCCTTTAATCTTGTTTATTTAGGTGATACCAGCTTTAGGAGAGGTACTGATACGGCCATTAAGTCAATAGCGTTGTTGAAGAATAAAATTCCTAATGTCAAATTAATATTAGTTGGAGATAGCTCTATTGATGATCAACTTAAGCAACTTGCCTCAGGTTTAAATGTTTCTGAATATGTATCATTCGAAGGTTGGCAAGATGTTTCCCTTTTCTCTTCTTATGTTCAGGCATCAGATATTTGTTTATCTCCTTTAAAAAGGAATACTCATCATGACACCACCTTTGCCAACAAGCTTTTTCAATACATGGCTATGGGTAAACCTGTTGTTGTAAGCAACTCGACAACACAAGCGAATGTTGTTAATAGTGAAAATTGTGGGTTGGTGTTTGAAGCTGAGGATGAAAAGGAGCTAGCAGATCAGGTTATTAAACTTTATGAGGATAAAGAGCTATCAAAGCAATTAGGAGCCAATGGAAAAAAAGCGGTTAAAGAGCGATGGAATTGGGATATAACCAGCAAAGACTTAATTAACATGTATTCCACGTTAAAGGACTCACTTTAATTATTTTACCCTTCCAGGATTATCGCCAACAAAAGCCTTCCAACTTTTTGGTCCAGCTTTCTGCATACTTCCTTTCTGAAAATGGTGGCAAACTGCAACTGCCAGCGCATCTGTTGCATCAAGGAGTTTAGGCAGTTCTTTAATTTTTAAAAGTGTCATCAACATATTAGCCACCTGCTCTTTAGAGGCATTACCATTACTGGTTACCGACTGCTTTACTTTTTTTGGAGCGTATTCTGTAATAGGAATTTCTCTTGAAAGGGCAGCAGCCATGGCTACGCCTTGGGCACGGCCTAGCTTCAACATTGACTGGACATTCTTTCCGAAAAATGGCGCTTCCAGTGCCACCTCATCAGGATGGTAATCATCAATTAGGCTAATTACTCTTTCAAAGATCTTCTTTAGCTTAAGTTCGTGACCTGAATATTTACTGAGATGAATAACCCCAAATTGTAATACACTTATTTTTTGTCCCTTAATAGTGATAAGGCCATAGCCCATTACACTGGTTCCCGGATCAAGCCCAAGAATTATCTGCTCCTTTTGGTTATTTTTCTCTATTTTGGCCACTTGTGCAATTTAGGTAAATGAAGGCAAAACTAAGCCAATCACCGGTGAAGCAAATAACAGTGTTGTTAAAAGTATCGGTCATAGCGATCATATTGATAATGCTCTATTTTAAGCTCAGAGATCAGCAAGATCTGCTCGCGGAAATGAAAAAACTTTTTATAAAAGGGTTCATTGAAGATAGGTGGCTTTTACTTTTAGTTGTTTTGCTAATGCCCGTGAATTGGTTTATAGAAGGGCTAAAATGGAAAATTATAGCTGGAAAAATAGCAAGTATATCACAGTGGCAGGCATTCAAAGGAATATTAAGTGGCCTTACCATTGGATTTGCTACACCTCATGGAATTGGAGATTATTTAGGACGTATAATGACCATAAAACATAGGCAGAGGTTCTTCTTAATTGGAGGAATAATGTTGGGCAGATTGAGCCAACTAGGAGTAACACTGCTATTTGGAATGGTCGGTGTGTTTTATCTTTTTGGATTGAAAATAGTAGCCTATTCTTTTATTGTAGCAGTGGTTTCTTTACTTCTTCTAGTGTTGATATTCAATAAAGTTAAACATCTCAAAGGTGTTGGTAGATTTTTTAAAATGATCGGAGACTATTCGGTGAGCGAAATAGTTAAGATTGCACTACTATCAATAAGTAGATATTTGGTATTTAGTATTCAATTTTTGGTTGTGCTTTTCGCATTCCTCCCAAAATTTGATTTGAGTTTAAATGTAGCTGGTGTGACATGGGTGTTTCTAGCAAAATCTATTTTACCATCATTTAATTTTT
>NZ_SMLV01000043.1 GCF_009711525.1 Fulvivirga lutimaris | reverse complement strand
CGAACCAGATGCCACGGTAGATGTGAATGGAGAAAGTGTAGTGAATGATACCGACTTACTGACCGATACGGATAAAGGGAATATCATACCTGACAATGTGTTTGACCATACTGACCCGCACCCATCTGCCACCTACCAACATGCCTATGTGCTTAATGGTAATGCCAGTGGCAGGGCTGGCTCTGTAGTACAGTTTAATGTAGGCGCAGGCGATGTGGTGAACTCCAAAGTACAGGTAAAACTGTTTAACATCACCAGCAACCAGGTAGTAGACCCTGTAGCGATAGGTGGTATACTAACCAACATATTAACCTCAGGTACTACACCAGTATCAGAAGGAGTGACAGGCTCCATCTCCTCAGGTTATGGCCCTACAGGCGGACTGTTTGGTACAGATGGTTTTGATTATGATGACACCCAGCCGATGGTGTTTTTGAACATGCTGTTTATACCAGCAGACGGATTTGATGAGGTGACCGATGCCCACTTTAAATATGTGCAGGTGACCAATGCCAACAATGTTTGGGAAGAGCTGACCCTACCAGAGTTTGAAGCAGAGGAACCCGGCACAGTGATGATCTATGTGAGTAATGAAGGTGGCGTACAGCTGGAAGCCTACTTCGATGACATGAATGTAGTGGTAGACGAACACCCTGTGATACAGAAGGATGA
>NZ_SMLV01000017.1 GCF_009711525.1 Fulvivirga lutimaris | reverse complement strand
CCATTCACATCTACCGTGGCATCTGGTTCGTAGAACAGGTTAAACTCAATGGTGTTGGGCTGGGTAGTAAAGGTTACCCTTGTATTGCCCAAATGGTCTTTCAGGTTGTACTGGTACTCCCACCCATTGATATCATCGGGCACTATTCGCCCTTCTTCATGTTGGATGAAGGACAGTGCTGCATCGCCTTCACCTTCGGTCTCATAGATAAACTCTCCTATGTAGTCGGTACGTTTGATCAGGGTGTTTGTAGCATCATAAACTTCCTGTGCCAGTTTTAC
>NZ_SMLV01000142.1 GCF_009711525.1 Fulvivirga lutimaris | reverse complement strand
TAGGTTTTAGTTCTTAAAATTATCAATCATTTCTATATAAAGTTGAAAAAAAGTATCTTACTACATTGATTTGAAACTTTAGTTGGCAATTATGAATTTTAGTGAAATCCTTAATCTCTTCAGACAGGGAAAAAGCTCGGCTCAAAGCCACATGAAAAACCTAATTGAAATAGCCGTATCTGACGGTAATTTCGACAGAGTTGAGGCTGAATTACTCCACAAGATTGCCAAGAAAAATGGTATATCATCATCAAAATTAAAAGATATAGAAAAGAATCCTGGAGAGGTACTTTTTGAAGTACCTGAAGATGACTTTGAAAAGTTTCATCAAATGTATGATCTGGTGCATATGATGATAGTAGATAACGAAGTGCATGAAGAAGAAATGAAGCTCTGTAACATTTACGCCTCCAAGTTTGGGTACCCTAAACCGCATATCGATGAGCTCATCAAAACATTAAAAGCTAACATAGAGAATGGTAATGATGCCAAGGACACCATGGCTCGAGTTAAATGGATGCTTAATTAATTTTATTTTTTTCTAGTTTTTCCAATCAAAATTTTCTTTTTGGCGTTGTGTACTCTGTACACGATTAAAGAAGCCAAGTGAAAGAGGAATTTTTACAACAACTATATAAGCACCATTTAAACGCTCAGGAATGCCCATCACCGGAATCGGTAATTAAGACCTTCCAAAAGATTTTAAACATCATATTCCCTGAGTTTTCCAATTTAAGCTTTGAGTCTTTTGAAGACTTTCAGGAACACTATCAAAGTATTCAGTTGGATATTGAAAACCTTCTGAAAAAAGACGCCTGTGATGCTTCGAATCCTAAAAACACTTCTGAAGCTATTCTGCTGGCGCTACCTTCCATTAAGGCTACGCTAGATAAGGATGTAACCGCCTTGTTTAAAGGAGATCCAGCAGCTAAATCTAAAGTTGAGGTGATTAAGACCTACCCAGGATTTTACGCTATAGCTGCGCATAGAATAGCGCACGAGTTTCAAAAGTATAATCTCACATTAATTCCAAGAATTATCAGTGAACATGCTCACAGTCATACCGGAATAGATATCCATCCATGTGCGCAAATTGGTGAGCATTTCTGCATAGACCATGGCACTGGAGTAGTGATAGGTGAGACTACAATAATCGGAGATTATGTAAAGATATATCAGGGTGTAACTTTAGGAGCACTTAGTGTACGTAAAGAAGACGCAAAAACCAAGCGGCACCCCACTATTGAAAATAATGTGATTATATATTCTGGTGCTACCATACTTGGTGGCAAGACTGAAGTCGGTCAGGGAAGTATAATTGGCGGTAATGTATGGTTAACTAAAAGTGTGCCTCCTAACTCACGATTATCTTACAGTGAAGCTATAAACAAGACACAAATCATAGAATCAAAAATATGACTATCGAAAACCTTATTGGTAATACTCCATTAGTAGAAATATCGCATCTCAACCCCTATAAAAATGTAAAAATATACTGTAAGCTAGAGGGGCAAAACCCTGGTGGAAGTGTGAAAGATCGTGCTGCTTGGGGAATGATTAATGGCGCCCTTGAAAGAGGAGACATTAAACCTGGTGACAAACTGGTTGAGGCTACTAGTGGAAATACAGGTATTGCACTGGCAATGATTTCTAACCTAAAAGGGTTGTCTATGACACTGATCATGCCTGACAACTCAACAAAAGAACGTGTACAAAGTATGACAGCTTATGGAGCCGAAGTCATACTCACTCCTGCTGTAAAAACCATAGAATACTCACGAACACTGGCAGAAGAAATGGCGGCCACTGGAGAATACTTTATGCTCAACCAGTTTGGCAATGCTGATAACTATATGATGCATTATAATACAACAGGTCCGGAGATATGGAATGACACTAATGGAGAAATCACACATTTTGTGTCAGCTATGGGAACAACAGGTACTATTATGGGGGTATCAAGGTATTTGAAGGAGCAAGACCCTAATGTGACAATTGTTGGGACGCAACCAACCGATGGTTCAAGCATTCCAGGTATAAGGCGATGGTCAAAAGAATTCCTTCCGAAAATTTATGACGAACAAAGGGTGGATAGAATTGTTGATGTAAGTACCGAACAAGCTACCGAATACACCAAAAAAATGGCTTCTAAAGAGGCTATAATGGCTGGAATGAGCAGCGGAGGAGCACTTTTTGCTGCCTTAGAAGTAGCTAAAGACCTCAAAAGTGGTGTTATTGTTTGCATCACCTGTGACCGTGGAGATAGGTACTTGAGTTCAGGACTTTTTGAGTAATTAAAGAAAATTAAATTAGTCTTATTAACTTTGAACTTCCAATAAAATAATCAATCGGTTCAATGAAAAGTGATATAATAATAGAACGTAAGGAAGACTATGTCATGGTGAAGGCATCTGGACTAAGAAATACCTTCACTCAAATCATTGAGGGAACAGAAAGGCTGATTGATGTAAGCAAGCACTACGATTGCAAAAATATTTTAGCCGACTATTCAGAAATAACCTTTGACTTAAACCTTACAGAGGCCTTTAATATTGTAAAGTTGTATGAGTCGAAGTTTACAGAGTTTTACAATATGAGAATTGCTGTAATCATTGATCCGGAATTTATTGAAATAGCCAGTCTTTGGGAAAGAGTTAGTATTAAGAGAGGTTTTGATAACAAGATATTTACAGAAATCAATGCTGGCTTACTTTGGTTGACGCAGAAAACGCCAGCAGAATCAAGCAATGATTAATTACCTGTATTTCGAGAGCATCTCTTCTATAACTTGATCCATTAGCTCATATTTGGAAGCAAACTCTCTGCAGACTTCTTCCTCTTCTGGGTCAATATGACCGTCAATGGCCATTAGTGTAAGAAGATCAGAAAACTGCTCTATCCTGTCATCATACTTTTTAGGCAATACAAACTTTACGTTTTCAAGATCACCTTTAATG
>NZ_SMLV01000259.1 GCF_009711525.1 Fulvivirga lutimaris | reverse complement strand
CCTTAAATGGTGGTCGGTAAGCTGGGGCAGCTATGCCATTCTATACATTAGCTCTGCTCTGCTCTTTGTCTTGCCAGTAGAAAATAGAGATCTGGCCTCTTTCTTCGCCATATTTAGTACTTACATACAGTTGCTATTTCTAATTGTAGGGTTAAATGAATATGTTCGACAACAACCCGTTCATCTTAAATCCATTGCCATTTACTGCCTTGTTATTTTAGTCTTTTCAACCACTACATATTTCTTTGCTCTTGATGATCCTTCAGGAGCTAATCTAAGGTATGTATTAAGAGTCGGACTGAAGTCCAACATAGTGGGTTTAGGATTTTTATGGTTGGTTTATAAAATACTGGTATCTAAGGCCTTCTTTAAAAGCCTTAGTAAAACCTTGATGCTATCTGCTTTTATTCTTTATGCTCTTCAACAGTTGTGGCATTCTTCAATAGTATATTCTAATGCTTTAGGCTATCAGGTGCCTTTTCCTTTGTCCTCCTATGGAATTATAGACTTATTCTCTTTGTCACTGATTGGTATAAGCATGGCTATATGGTTACTGGAAAATGAACATAATAGCCTGATGAGATCAAATAAAGAACTTGACAGCTTTTTATACAGTACTTCTCATGATTTGAGAGCCCCTATTGCCTCAACTCTTGGCCTAACCAATCTTGGCAAGATTGAATCGAACGATAGCACTTCTAAAATGTACTTTGAGAAAATTGAGTTACAATTAAAAAAACTCGATGCCATTTTCGGAGATATTCTAAACTATTCAAAAACCTCAAAAAGCTCTCTAAAGATATCGAAAATGGACTTTCAGCAGGTAGTCAAAAATATCTATACAAGGCTGAAGTTTAGTAACAGTGGCACCGTACCTGAACTTATTATAGATGATAGCGTTCCACAGCACTTCTATTCTGACAGGTATTTAATAGACAGCATTTTAAGCAATCTAATTTCGAATGCGATGAAATATTTTGATAGTCAAAAAGGACAGTGTTATGTAAAAACAACATTGGTAAGATCAGGAAAGGATATCCGAATTAAAGTCGAGGATAATGGTATAGGAATTAATCAAGCCTGCCTGCCAAAGGTTTTTGAAATGTTTTATAGAGCCACTAGCGATAATGAAGGCTCAGGACTTGGGCTCTACATAGCCAACCAAGCTGCAGAAAGGCTTAATGCAACAATCAAAGTTGAGTCCACAGAGAATGTCGGAACAACATTCACCATACTACTTAGTGAGCGCAAGAAATGATTACTTACCAGAATTCATGTGCTTCAGCCTGATCACCTCTTTATCAGTTAAAGGCCTCCACTTACCTCTAGGAAGGTTTGATTTATCCAGACCGGCATAAACTACACGGTCGAGCTTGATAACTTCATAACCAAGGTGTTCGAAGATTCTTCTTACAATTCTGTTTTTCCCAATATGAATTTCAATCCCAAGTGATTTCTTATCATCCAGGTAAGATAGTTTGTCAACCATGGCCAGCCCATCTTCTAATTTTAGACCATCGACAATTTTTTCAAAATCTGCCTTAGTTAAAGGCTTGTCCAAATCAACCTTATATATCTTTTTGATATTGTTTGACGGGTGGGCTAATGATACTGCCAGTTCGCCATCATTAGTAAAAAGTAACAGTCCAGTAGTGGCTCTATCCAATCTACCTACCGGATAAATTCTTTCATCCCCAGCGGTTTTAACCAATTCCATAACCGTTCTCCTTTCTTGCGGATCATCTGTAGTGGTGATAAATCCTTTAGGCTTATTGAGCAGAACGTAAACCAATTTTTCGGCTACTAAGACTTTGCCTTTGTATTTTACCTCATCACCCTGCCCAACTTTAAAACCAAGTTCGGTTACAACTTCTCCGTTAACTTTAATTTCGCCAGCGGCTATCAACTTGTCAGCATCTCTGCGCGAACATACTCCGGCATTGGCAATGTATTTATTTAACCTGCTACCTGCACTTGGTGCGGATGCGGATTCGGGTTGGGGTTTTTTGAAAGTTCTACTATTCTTTTTCATGAGCGGCTACAAAGTTAACACTCTAGCCGTCATTTTCTTCACCTATTGTATTTTCAGCTTGGGCAAAGTCTTTTGGGGTAGGAAGTTCATTAATATTGTTGATACCAAAGTACTCCATAAACTTTTCGCTGGTTCCGTATAGGACAGGTCGTCCAATGGCTTCTGACTTCCCTTTAATCTCTACCAATCCCTTTTCAAGCAGCTTCTGTACTGAGTAATCACAGTTCACACCACGGATAGATTCCAGATCACCTTTGGTCACTGGTTGCTTATAAGCTATAATAGAAAGTGTCTCAAGGGCTGATGTTGACAACCTTCTTTTAGACTGCTGCTTCAACAGTATACCAATGCTGGATTGATAGGCCGGTTTCGTTAGGAATTGATATCCCCCGGCTACATGGTTTAATTCAAATGAATATTCTTCAGCAGCATACTTTGCTTCCAGACTTTCCACCGCGCCTAAAATATCCTTTTCAGGTACGTCTGCCTCAAACATCTCAGTAAGACAAGATTGTAAATCTTTGATCTTAATAGCTGTAGGAGAGCAAAATATTAGTGCTTCAATATGATTTTGAAGAAAGTCCAAATCAGTTTTGCTGACTTAGCTTGGCTTCAATAGATTGTGTTGTATGAGGTACGGCCTTTAATCTTTCTTTAGAAATCAACTTACCAGAAACTGAACAAATACCGTACGTGCCATTTTTGATTCTTATCAAGGCATTTTCCAAATTATTGATAAATTTTTGTTGACGACCTGCAAGTTGATTCAGGTTCTCCTTTTCAGCAGTGTCTGCTCCATCTTCCAATACCTTTGTATTACCTGAAGTTGCGTCAGTTCCTTCGTCACCACTTTTGTTCAAAGATCCCTTTAGAATCTTTAACTCATTTTTGGCCTTTTCTAATTTTTCATTAATCAGCTCTTCGAACTCTTTAAGTTCAGCCTCAGAATATCTAGTCTTTTCTTCCATGCCCTTGTGTTTGAATTTTAATTAGAACTGCTGTCTAAAATGCGCCTAAAAATAATTTAAGCAAATCAAAACAAAAAAGATTACATTGAAATAATCTTTACAAATTATTTAACGCGCTCATCAGCAGTAAATTAGATTCAAAATCTAGGCGTGACTTAATTCGATATTTGGGCTTAGTTTCTTGATTCTTTCCTTTAAAGACTTTAAATCCATGTTAATTCGATATTTCATTCGGATATAACGCCTTATGGCTTTTGGATTTTGCCCCTGCCTAGCAAGCAGCAAAATCGCGTTGTCGATTATACAGTTCATAGCGGCTTTTTTATTAATTAACTGATATTTTTCGAAACAGGTTTACTTTCAGTCGTTAAATTTCTATTAAATAGAAATATTAAAATCCTTTCTAAGTATGCTACCAATATTTGAGGCCTTTGACAAGAGCTTGGACCTGATGATCAAGGTTTTATCATAGAATCGAGTAAGGATTAATTATTAATTACTCATAGGCTCCTCAGTCACTTGATTCCATAAATCACATTTAGTTTACTTACACTTCGTTTTTATAAACCGAGTATGGATAAACTCAAAATTGTGTATGTATGAAAAAGTGTTTATTACTGATTCTGGCCATTCAAACTTCTGTCTTTACAGATAACAGAGATCAATCTACCTACCAAGAGGTTAAAATTGAAGGCCAAACCTGGCTAAAGGAAAACCTTAAATACATTTACAAGGATGGAGCTGGTGCATCTTATAAAATTGAACCCTACTATGAGAAGTATGGTGCCTACTACACCTCTTCCTCCTCAAAAGATGCTTGTCCTGAGGGCTATCACTTGCCGTCTTTAAGTGAATGGAAAAAGTATATTGAAACCATTCCTGGTAAAGTGAATAACAGAGGAGGAAAACTAGTCTCTACCAAACAGCTAGAATCTAATGCTCTTACACTTGGCGGGATGGTTAGAATGGAAAATGTGATGATGAATGACATTATGGGCTACTACTGGACTAGTACAGATACTTTGAAAACATACTACAAAACCCCCGATGATGGTCTTAAAAAGCACCTCATTGGCATACACATTTGGAGCAGTGGAGAAAAAGATTCTATTAATATAGAACCCACTTATATGTTGGCCGCTGCCTATGAAGATAAAATTGGGCTAAATTGTAAGTGTGTTAAAGATTGAATACCCTACCCTAAAATTCTTATGATATGATTACGCTTGACAATTGGATTCACTCTGCGGTTGGAGGGATACATTTTTTCTCCGCTATATTAGGCATGACAACAGGTCTATTTATATTCATTACCAAGAAGGGGACGCAGGTTCATAAGCGTGTAGGATATGTTTTTATTATTTCTCTGCTCACCGTGAATATCAGTAGTATGTTTATTTATGATTTTAACAATGGCAGCATAAGTGTTTTCCACTTTCTTATTCCTGTCTCCCTGTTATTTCTGCTTTATGGCACATTGCCCATGTTTATAAAGTCACTATCAAAAAATAAAATAAATAAGCACATTATAGGCATGAACGGAGCTGCCATAGGGCTTTGGGCCGCTGGTGCTACCGAATATTTTGTTAGAGAGCTATCTGCTGGGTTGAACAGGGGTGAACTTATCCTTTATTCATTTCTGATCTCAGTCCCATTTGCTATATTGATAACAGTGAGTATAACCTACCATCTGCGCAATTTGAAAAAGCCTAAAACTGTGAGCCAATAACTACTCTTTCTTTAAAAGAATTAACGTCACCACTAGAATTAAAAACTTCAAAAAAGACAATATAGTACCCAATTTTAGCTTTTTGCCCATTATTGTCAGAACCATCCCAAGTATAAAAGCCGGAGCTACTCACAAAATCATTTGAAGCTATTCTCTTTATCTCTCTTCCCTGCACGTCAAAGACTCTAACATTGGCAACATTACCTGACTGAGCAAAGGCATAATTGATAGTAGTAAAATCTCTCTGCCCACTACCATCTGGTATTATCACTTTAGGTTCAATGGTAATTTCGCCCTCCAGTGCCTGATTGATATTTCTTACCTGCGAATTTAAATACCCAGGTGTAGCAAAATTTTCTGATGCCGCGGCCGACATCCAGTTATTATCATTTTGAGCACTTTCTGTAAAACTTATCCTTTCCAAAGATACCCCTTCAGCATCGTTGATAATATCTGCATGTAGGTCTTCAGTGTAGGCAAAGTAATCAAGAACAACACCTTTCGCATCTACAATCGCAACCAGCCCTTCTTCATTAGGAAATGAAGGCAACGAACCAATTTCTAAGAATGTACTTTCACTCGATTTAGGATATTGATCTTTAAGAACAATATTATCAGTGGTCAGGACAAAATATGAGTTAGGCCCCAGAACCTTATTTTCTGAAGTAATAATCCTGGTCGTATTGATTACCAAAGAGTCGCTTTCAAAATCACCATTAGCTATTGCCCAATCTTTAATGGAGATAAACTTATTGGTGTTATTGTAGAGCTCAACAAAATCAACTCCGTTTGGACGGGGATCAAATAGTATTTCATTCACTAATATATCACCCTCAACAGCGTCTTCGATAAGATAAAAATCAGCGCCATTAAGTTGGTCATTAATGATATTACCTGGACAATCCGATAGGTTTTGTATGGTTACTGAATAGCGCCTTCCACTTTCAAGTGACGTCTGAGGAGATAGTAAAATATAGATGTTTTTTAGATCTACAGAAATAATTTCATTTATCACCAAATCACCTGAGAGTGAATAGTTGGCATTGTAAATACTTTGCTCATCTAGCTTTTCATTAAAAATTAGGAGAACTGAATCTGTACTCAGTCCATAAGCCGCCTGAAGTTGTGGGCCCATATTATCTGGCATCTGGCTAAACACTGAATTGATTCTGCCAGGCGTTCCTCCTGTCTCATCTTCAGAGGCAATCCAGTTTAAATCTTCTGCACAAAAATTGTCTGGGTCAATCAGTTCTAAGGAATAGCCACCATCATCTTTTATAGAACTTCTGTACCAAGATGAAGTGTAAAATATAGAATCAATGCTTGTTTCTTTCTCATCAATTAGCTGAAGAAAGTCACTGCCATTATTTAGTGTTGGAAAAGCTGCCAGCCCTATAATATTCTGCAGGGCTCCAAATTCCGTAATATTTTGAACATCCGTCAAGATTACATATTCTTCAGGTTCAAACAGATAATAAGGTAATGAGGCAGTTCTAGACTTATCCGTGACTTTCCAATTTTGAAGGTTGATGGTTTTGCCGCTGTTATTGTACAATTCAATGTACTCGGCATTTGCCACTGCGGTTTCGATAGATGGGTTGGCCATTACCTCATTAATGACAACATCTTTGTAATTAACCGTGGGGTTTTCGAACAGCAAAAACTCTTCAGACACCTGATTAATGACATTTCCTGTGCAGTCTTCAACTCCCGAGATTGTGATCGTGTAAGTCCAATTGGCAACTAGGTCTGATGAAAGCTGCAAGATCAAAACATTACCCTCCTGACTAAACGCATTTACCTCAATGGCTGGCTCAATTAAGAAACCGTTCAATGCAATTGATTCCGGCCTAATGTATTCTGAAAACTCTAGTTTTAGTTCATGCTTAATATTAGTTGCTACAGCTATTAATTCAGGTAAACTGGTTCCCGAATCAACATCCTTTACTGAGTTTTCAATTCCTGGTGTACCACCAGAGTTATCCACACTCGCTATCCAGTTAGTACTAATGTTGCAGGTATTATTTTCATCGATCAATTCTAAGGAATACCCTCCATCATCTTTTGTAGTGCTTTGATACCATGAACTTGAATAGGCTAAAGAGTCGACCTTTAATTCAGCCTCCGTTAAAAGTTGAAGCGTATCACCAGAATTATTGAGCGTTGGAAATACTGAAAGCCCAATTACTGGTAGTTCAATATCAAACAAAGGCTCACCACTTTTAGGCGCTAGGACTACAAACTCTGACGGGTTAAGAAAATAATCAGGAAGTACTGCTGTTCTGGAGCCATCGGTAAACTTCCAGCCTTTGAGATTGATAAGCTTATCACTTTTGTTCAATAATTCCACAAATTCAACATTTGGAGAAGTAGTCTCCTCAGAGGGGTTAGCCATGATCTCATTGATTATAATGTCACGATAGCTGATCTCAGGATTCACAAAAAGCTGGAAAGTTTCATTACTGAAACCAACAGCATTGCCCGTACAATCAGAAATGGTAGCAATACTCAACTGATAATCAGTATTTGGTACAATTGAACTTTCAAAACTCAAAAATAAAGTGTCATAATTTAGGCTGACATCACTGATAACAACACCCTGGTCTACCTGAAAATTAGATGCTTCTAGCGAAGTACTATCCAGTGCCTCAGACATTAAAATAGATAGGTGCCGGTCATCCAAAACCGAAATGGAAATGATGGAGGGTGATGCCGCCCCGGCAAGAGGGTCATCTACTGAATTAATTTCACCAGGTGTACCTCCTGTTTCTGAAATTGAAGCCGTCCAGTTATTAGCACCTCCACAAGTGTTGTTGATATCTATTAGCTCCAGCGCATAGCCGCCCTGGCCTTTGTCCTCATCACCATACCAATCATCAGAATAAGCTAGGGAGTCAATAAGGAGGTCATCTATAAACTTTAATGAAATATTATCTCCGGAATTATTTAAAGAAGGCAAAGAGGAAACACCAACTACATTACCATATGGCTCAAACAAAGCCTTACTGGCATTTGAGCAAATGATTACCCGTTCCCCCGGTTCAAAAACAAAACTGGTTAAGCCCACTGTCGTTGTGGCATCTGATAATTTCCATCCATTAAGATCAAATATTTTATCACTAGCGTTAAAAATCTCAAGATATTCTGCATCCGGCAACTGAACGGTAGGTGAAGGATCGGCCATTATTTCAGTGATAATTACATCTCTAAACTCAGGCGAATCAGGAAAAAAGATATCAAAAGGTTGATTAACTGTAGCTATTACATTGCCTTTTAGATCTTCAATATTTGATATTTCTATAGAATAGCTTCCATTTGGGAAAGGCTCAACAAAAGTTAAGGTAACTTCATTTATTAATGTGAGCTCTGCTGATTGCAGATTGGGAAAACTAGAACCCGTAATATCATAGTTGCCTAAGGTTTCAGCAATGGTTTGGTCAATTTCTTCGCTAAAAATCAACTTGAGCTTATCGCTGGCAAGAACTTCAAGATTCGTTAATTCTGGAGGTGTTTCATCAAACCCTATTTCTTGCACAACTATGTCGTCAAAAAAATGATTGCCAATAGGAGAAGCTGCCGAGGATTGTGTTATCAAAATTCCAAAATCGGTAGAGGTATTGACTGCATTATCGGTGACAGATCCTGCAGTGCTGAAGGCCCCTAAATCACCATCATCATATTCTAATAACCACAGATCGGACAAATCTCTACTTACCTTAACTCTAAATGGATTATTTGAAGAGCTGTTCACAATCGAATTAGGGCTCGTTATGATTTCAGTGTCCAGACCTCCCACTTTTTTGTAAAGCGCTATTTTGTCATCAGTACCACCAATTCGAACAAACATAGCATCAGTTACGGCCGATAAGTCAGCATTGTCAGCCATCAGATAGATATCAACATAATTGGCTCCTGAAGTGGAGAATTTAAGATTGAAGAATAGCTGCCATTCTGCATTGGCAGCAAGTGTAGAAGGTGTTGATAAGTAATAGACTGCAGCCCCAGAACTGCTGGATCTCAACGCTTCACTTTCAATTACAAATAAACCATCATCTCCTGACCAAATTGGGTTATTAGTAAAATCTCCATCATCAAAAGCATCATTGACCTGAGCTAAAAGCTGGTTTGAAGCATATATGCAACCGA
>NZ_SMLV01000141.1 GCF_009711525.1 Fulvivirga lutimaris | reverse complement strand
CAACAGCAATGTTGGGGTTTTTTATTTGCCACGTAGATCTTTCACAGGCCTTGCAAAGCTTTCCTAATTTCATTTCTCTCAAGAAATGTATTGGAAAGGTAATCACCAGAATAAATCAATGTAGACCATTCCTGATTGGTTAAAGTTGATTTTGCGTGTAATATTTCTTTTTCGACCTCAAGTTCAGAATAGTCATTAACCATTAGCGATATCCAAATCATTAAGGCCTGATGATTTGGATTTTCTCTTTTCACTAATGGTTCAAGAAGCTCTTTTGAGTACTCATATCTTTTGAAGAGGTTGAAGAACCTAGCATATTCAATGCGATTGTACTCGGTTAATTCGCTTTTTAATATGTGCCTATTCCATATATAATTAAGAAGTTTACTAATGGTATATAGCTGTCTAATGTTTCCAGAATTTCTGATATGCTGAGCCTTTCTTATCCAATAATACAGCTGAGCCTGATGAATCAAATTTTCTATTTCTGGAGTATTATTTTGATGCCGGATCAACTCTGGAATAACATCAAGCGATAGCTGAATCAAATCACTCTCATCTGAATTATGAGCATGTTCTTTTATTGGTTTTAAAAAGAGAAAATTGGCGCGTTCGGTTTTACAAGACAGACTTGAGGGGTCAAGCGCTAAATCATGCCTTGTAAATAATTGTTTTGTGACAGCTATAAGGTTAATCTCAATCAGTTTGGATTGTAAGCCTTTTGAAAGTTTTGGTGTTTGCCCAATTGTTCTGATTCTTCTAATAAATTCAGTTTCGGAAATGGATTGATTATGTAAGTAATTAAAGAGTGCTTCTTTATATAGTAATTCGCTGAAGCGAGCCTCGTTTGGAACCGATAACGTATTACTTTTTTCTTGTTTTGCAGAAATCAGCCCTTCATAATACTGCTCTTGAAGTGAAGCTAATTTTCTGATTTGGGTAAACGATAATTTACCAGAACTTGAGTTAAGCGAATCATATTTATCGAGAATTTCATCAGTCTTAAGTGGTATCCATTTTTCATAAGCCAGTAATGCCGTTACCTCAGCATATCGCTGATTATCGAGTGCTTTTGACACTACCGAATCATTGCTGTTCTTATTAAAGTAGTTGCGTATATCTTCTTTTGATTTACCAATGAGTGTCTGAAACTTGGGATTGCCAGCTATTTGTCTCTCCATTACCTCCCAGTTTTCCTGAGTATATAGCTCCAGTGAAATATCGTCAGTCAGTAAATCCTCCTGTTTTAAAGTTCTCTGAAATCGTTTTGCTCTTTCCAGAAACAATGCTTCATTAGACGCTACATCACCCTCAATGCTGGCGAAGGCTTGAATTTTAATCTTTCTCACCTTTGCATCCAGAGGGATAAGATCATCAATTTCTTCTATTTCACTATCCTCCAGCCTGGTCTGATTTCTCTGGTAATAGACTTTTAAAGAAACACTGTCAACCCGGGTTGTTTTTTTATATTCTGAGATAGTTTGAACAAATGGAGTTGGATAACTAAGCTCAGGAAAGTTTGGGTACAGTCCACTTAATGGATGTGGGGTGATGGCTATAATATCACAAAGTTTGCCTTTTCTAATAACTAATATCCTTTCAGAGCCCTTTGAATCCTCAAGTGTTGGCCGGTCTATTTGCAGGTAATTTTGTTTCTTTTGAAAAAGTTTACGCTTGCCGTTACCATTTAATATTTCATTCCTACGAGCAGTTTTGATTAATTCCTTTCTTTTAATAAGCACACCTTGCGCTCCATATTTTAGACTTTTTTGGTTTATGCGGGAGGGTTTATTGAGATAAGTTGATTCGTTGGTAAACAAAGCCACATCTTCACTTTCTAGCATTAGACCACTTCTGAAATGATACCATCTAAAGGCCTTTTTTAAAGATTTCGGAGTGCAATGAAACCAGCCAATTATATTTTTTTCCAGATTTTCTGACCACTGTTGAGCAAGTCTGACATTTCTGTTTCTTTTAGTGGGTAGACTATATGATTCTCCCTCTTCAGGTTTTGATCTATTAGGACTTTCTTTTTGTGCAATTGCTGATTTTTTACTGGTTACAGCCCCAAAAACTTGAGTTGTATTTATTCTATTGGTTAAAGAATCCAGCGTTGCACTTACTCCGGTATATTGAAATTCAGGATTAATGATGTTGGCAAAATGACCGGGGGAGTTAACCCATCCAGCTACTATGCTTTGAGCCGTTTGTTCATAGGTTTGGTTACGATAATATAAACCATCAACCACTACAGATGCTATCAGTTTTTCATTAATGTATGTCTTAAGAACATTTTCACCAACCAACTCAAATTGGCCATTGTAAAACTTTACCCTTTTGGCAGGGGTGTTTTTGTTTTTATCTTCCTGACCATGTTTGGCCTTGGGGTGCTCAGTTAAATAAGTGGACTGGTCTACTGCTGCTCTGACCAAAATTGAATTAGCTGAAAGTTGACTAAGACCATGCGCTATTCGAACGCTGTCAATCTTTTCCTTTACAAGTTTGGAGAGCCATACCGCATCAAAATCATGAACGTTGACAGCTGATGTTGAACCTTGACCAATAACATTATTGATGTACAGAAACAGAAGGAAGAGTAATGAAACAAGGTTTTTAGGAATAGGCACTGATTATTTTTGGCTTGAAGATAGATTTAAAACTATTGAAAGGTTTTAATACAGCATCATAATACCATAATTGTGAAAAGGTACATATTAGATAAGGTCTTCTAATAAATGGACAGTTAGAATAATATTTTTAAAGCTCAGTACTTTTGCAAAATAGGGGAACAATTTCTTCTGGGTCCGAACCTGAATCGAAATTAAACATCATCAAACTCTTCGATGACCT
>NZ_SMLV01000136.1 GCF_009711525.1 Fulvivirga lutimaris | reverse complement strand
TACTTTATGCAATGTATCTGATTGTCAAATCATTTATAAATAGCGAGCTGGACAAGAAAAGAATAGAAGTGCGTGGTAAGAGTATAGAAACCGTATTACCAAACAGGCTTCATGCCTTTGAGCGTGTCATCTTGTTTTTGGAGCGTATTAGCCCTAATAACCTTATTGTTAGGTTAAACAATGGGAGTTATACGGCTAAGGAATTTCAGCAGATACTTTTAAATGAAATTAGAGAAGAGTATAACCACAATGTATCTCAACAGTTATATATGAGTGAGGAGGTGTGGGATCTTGTTAAATCGGCAAAGGAAGATTTGATAGTAACCATTAATGATGCTGTAAGTAACATGCCGGCAGAAGCAACTGGTGTAGATTTATCAAAAATGATATTTGAGAGAACTATACAGAAGGAACCAGATCCAATAAATCATGCCTTGTTAAGTGTGAAAAGAGAGATTTGGGAGACATTTTAAAAGTTGATCAATGAAAGACGTAGAGAAAAATAAATTTTTTGAGAAAGCGAGAGAAAAGGCATCGTCTGTTCTTAATAACAATGATAGGCTCAAACAGCTTTTTGCTAATTCTACAGAAAAGCTAGGTGCAGTTAATTTAGAGAGCTTTAAGGGCAGCAAATTTATAGACAGAATCAGGGTTCTAATTAGGATGGTGAAGGCCTACAAGAGAGGAGAATATAGAAATATAAAGCTTCAGAATATCCTCTTGATTGTGGCTGCGCTGGTATATTTTGTTACGCCTCTAGACCTGATTCCCGATTTTATTCCTATTACTGGTTTAGTAGATGATTTCACAGTTATTATATGGGTCTACAATAAAATTCAACAGGAGATTGATGATTTTCTGGAGTGGGAAAATGGATTGGAGATTGAATGATTGCCGTAATCCAACGTGTTTCTGAGGCTTCTGTAACTATTGAACGTCATATCAAAGGCCAAATAGGTAAAGGTCTTATGATCCTTTTAGGAATTGAAGGAGAAGATAATCAAGAGGACATTGACTGGCTCGTAAGGAAAATTCTGAATCTACGTATTTTCAATGATGAAGATGGCGTAATGAATAAGAGTCTTTTGGATGTGCAAGGTGAGATTTTACTCATTAGCCAATTCACTTTGCATGCAAGTACAAAAAAAGGCAACAGGCCCTCATACATCAAAGCAGCTAAACCTGAGATTGCTGTGCCCATGTATAATAGTTTTATTAAGGCCATTGTTCGGGAGCTAAAGAGAGACATTCAAACAGGTGAGTTTGGCGCAGATATGAAAGTTAGCTTGGTTAATGATGGGCCAGTGACTATTATTATTGACAGCAAGGACAAGAAGTAGATAATTGTCGTCATTTCGAGGGAGGCACGACAGTGAAATCTCCGGTTTAAGGAGACCTCTCACCCTTAGGGGATCAAGGTGGCGTCTGATAAATAAATATCATCATGACCATAGAAGAAGCACAGCAAAAGGTAGATGAGTGGATAAAAACCATCGGGGTTCGTTATTTCAATGAACTTACCAACATGACTATTCTTACCGAGGAAGTAGGCGAATTAGCTCGTATTATGGCAAGGCGTTATGGTGAGCAGTCAGAAAAAGAATCTGATAAGAATAAAGACCTTGGTGATGAAATGGCCGATGTGCTTTGGGTATTGATTTGTCTTGCTAATCAAACTGGAGTTGATCTAACTCAGGCTCTCGAGAAAAACTTTGAAAAAAAGACGGCCCGAGATTCGGACCGTCATAAGAATAATGAGAAACTGAAATAATATTACTCGTACCTCAGCGTATCCGTTGGATTGGAGGTAGCCGTTTTCCATGTTTGAGACATTACCGTTAGCAGGCCCAAAACCAGCAAAATAAACAGACTCACCACTACTGGTAGAACTCCAATGCCAGTGGAGTATGCATTTTGTTGAGCGATCAAAACCGTAAACAGCATATACGAAATGGGAATGGAAATAACGGAGCCAATAATCATCAGCTTGAAGAAATCTTTCGTGAGCAGATAAGTGATGTCTAACACTGGTGCTCCCATTACCTTTCTTATACCTACTTCTTTAGTACGGCTTTGAGTACTAAACACTACCATACCTAACAGCCCTAAACAAGAGATAGTGATGGCGAGCAAACCAAGAAAGAAGAAGATCTTCACAATATTCGTGTAGATATCAAAAGCGTCATCAATCTCATCAGAAAAGAATTTGGCTTCAAACTTTAAAGTGCTCATTTTTTTCCATTCTTCTTCCATATGTGTGATAGTACCTGCTACATCATCCGAGATAATTTTCACATTGGCATATTTGAATTCCTCCGACCTGTTTCTAAATAATAACGGCTCAATCTTTTGAGAAAGGTTTTGAAAATGAAAGTTTTGCATGACCCCTGCTATTCGCAATTCAGTGCTGTCATTAATCAATACTGGTTTGCCTATGGCTTGTTCGGGACTTTCAAATGCATGTACTTTTGTGAACTGCTCATTTACAATTACAAATTGTTCATTGCCAGAAATTGATCGACCGAAACTCTTGCCCGCTACTAGCTCAAGCCCAAGGTTGCTCATGTAATTATGATCTACAAATAATTGCGTGACCGCTATCGAATCGTCTTTATAGGGCAACCAAATTTGCTCATTTGAATTGACTCCCAATATTTTCGAAGACATGGATACTTG
>NZ_SMLV01000404.1:24429-31116 GCF_009711525.1 Fulvivirga lutimaris | reverse complement strand
AAAGCCCTGCCAGATATCTGGCAGGGCTTTTTCTTAATACAGGATTTTACTTCTTACTGTACTTATCGCTGTATCTTTTAAATAGCATTTGTTGCTCATTTTCAAGTACAATCTCTTTACCATCAATGTATCCATAACTCAAGTTATTGGTCATCATGTCCAGAGCATCGCCTTTTGAAACAAACAATGTAGCTCTTTTTCCGACTTCAATCGTGCCTACTTCGCTATCAATACCTAATATTTTGGCAGGGTTAGCAGTAATCAAACTCAAAGCAGCTTCTTTTTCCATGCCATAGGCTACACAAGATCCTGCGTAAAAAGGCAGGTTACGTGCTCTTGCAATCATACCATTATGAGATAGTGCAACTGTAACTCCAGCCTTAGTCAAAAGACCTGGCAATTTAAATGGAAGATAAACATCCATATCATCACCGTCAGGTAAGTCATGCACATTTGGTAAGATTACAGGTATTTTATTTGTAGCTAAGAATTCGCTTACGTCTAGTGCAGCAACACCAGCTACAACTGCAATTTTCTTAACACTATTAGCCTGTGCCAGCTTTACAGATTCAACAATATCCTTAGCACCTCTAGCATGGATCATTAGTACTTTTTCACCTGAAAAAAGCCCACCCATAGCTTCTAGCTTTAGGTTTCTCTCCTTGCTGGCTAGTTTGCTATAAGAAAGCGCAGATTTAAAGAAAGCATCAACTTCATCTACTTGGTTGCCATACTCTTTATTAGGCTCTCTTTTAACACTAAAAGTAGCGAAGTCAAATCTTCTTGACATTCTGCTAGGCCAGTTCATATGCACGGCTATATCCGGTTTCAAGGCTGCATCTTCCCAGTTCCATCCTTCAAGGTTCATGGCTGATGATGTACCTGATATTCTACCTCCGGTAGGAGTAGACTCAGCAACCATTATTCCATTGAATCTCAAAGTAGGAGGTACTTTACTGTCTGTGTTGTAAGCTACTAATGATCTGACATTAGGCGACATATCACCAACTTCATCAGTATCATCCATAGCTCTAATAGAGCTAACTTCAGCTATACCTAATTGTGAATCAGGAAGTATAAAGCCAGGATAAACATGCTGACCTGTTACGTCAACCACTTTGTATTTGGAGACATCTGCACCGCTGCCTGCATCTGCAACAATAGTGAGCTTGCCATTCTCGAAACCTACAATAGAGTTGTTGATTACCTGACCATTTCCTAAGTGTGCAATTCCACCTTTTAATAAAATAGGCTGTGATTGCGGACCAACTGGTTGAGGCACTTGAGCCACCAACTGTGTTGTTACTAAAAACGCTATGATATATATATAAATTCTTTTCATTGTCTTAGTCGTTTAAGAAGTTAAGGTCAACAGTTAAATCATCACAATGGAATGCTTCCTTGTGTCTGCCAGAAGGCTTTTGCGTTCTGCCGCCACCTTGTTTTTCAGCTTTCATTTTCTGGATCAATCGAGCTCTTTCTTTCTCAATCCAGTCAACCATAGCCATTTCTTTTTGAGCATCATAATAAACTGTTCCATCAACAATAGTTGACTCTACTTTAGCATAAATAGAAAGTGGATTGTCTGACCAGATAACTACATCAGCATCTTTGCCAACTTTCAAACTTCCCATTCTGTCGTCAAGATGTAAAAGTTTGGCTGGGTTAAGTGTCACCATTTTCCAGGCATCTTCCTGACTCATTCCACCATACTTTATAGATTTGGCAGCTTCCTGATTCAATCTTCTTCCCATTTCTGAATCATCAGAATTAATGGCTGTAGTAACACCTGCATTATGCATTATGGCAGCATTGTAAGGGATGGCATAACGCACTTCCCATTTATAAGCCCACCAGTCAGAGAAGGTAGATGCTCCAACACCATGTTCAGCCATTTTATCAGCTACTTTGTAACCTTCCAAAATGTGAGTGAATGTATTTACTCTAAAGTCAAACCTGTCAGCAACATTCATTAACATGTTAATCTCAGACTGTACGTAAGAATGACAAGAGATAAACCTTTTACCTTCTAGAATTTCGTTCATGGTTTCCATCGCCAAATCTCTTCTTGGAGCAGTAGCACTAGCTTTTGCTTTAGAAGAAAGTCGGTTATAGGCATCCCACTTTTTCTTGTATTCAAGAGCACTGGAGAATGCATCTACATACACCTGCTCAACTCCCATTCTTGTTTGCGGGAACCTGATAGAGCTAGGGTTGCTGCTTCTCTTTACATTTTCACCAAGTGCAAATTTGATGTATCCATCTGCACCTTTGATTTTCATTTCCTCAGGACTTGCACCCCAACGAAGTTTGATCAATGCAGACTGCCCACCAATTGGGTTGGCAGAACCGTGCAATATCTGAACAGCTGTAACACCACCTGAAAGGGAAGTGTATATATGCCCATCTGTTGGATCAATGACATCTCCTATTCTTACCATACTTGAGTTAGTGGCTATATCATTAATTGATGAAGCGCCTATATGAGAATGCTCATCAATAATACCAGAAGTTACATGCTTGCCTTTGGCATCAATAACCCTGGCACCTGAGGCAGAAAGCCCTTTACCGATTTGAGCAATCTTACCATCCTTTAGTAGAATATCTGTGTTTTCTACAATACCTTCAGCCTCATTTGTCCAAAGAGTAGCATTCTTAATAAGGATAGTCTCCTGAGTAGGCTTGGTTTCATTACCATGACCAACAAAAGGATAAATAACCTTACCAAGTGCTAAATCACTCGCTTCTTTTTTGCTGTCCTCCTTTTCTTTGGCCTCAATGTCACCAGTCTTCTTAGCTGACCAGCTCACCCATGTGCCATCAATTAATTGGCCTTTACCAGCAAATCCGTCTGCCGATGACCATCCTGATAATCTTACCAAGCCATCCTGGCCGTCAGGAGAGAAAGTTAAGTCAGCAAGGTCTTCACCAAAAGTGCTGGTTACTTTAATGTCAGTGCTATCATTGATCACCAACTTAGCAGACTGACTTCCTGCATCACCAGAGATTTCCATTTTGTAAGTATCACTACCAACTTTCAGGTCATATTTACCAGCATAATCAGGACCTTCTAAAGCCTTGAATTGGTATTTATTTCCTTGAACCCAGTTTTCAAGAATACTGGCTTTATCATCAAAAATTGATTTTGAGGTAATGATAAAATTGGCAAGCTTTCCTTTTTCGAGACTACCCACCTGATCAGTAGCTTTTAAAAGAGAAGCTGGCGTGTAGGTCATTGCTCTAAGAGCAGCCTGTTCCGACAAACCATATTCAACAGCCTTTCTAACATTTGGTAAGTAGTCCTTAGCTGATGATAATCCATCTGCTGTAAAGGCGAATTCAATTCCGTTTTTAGCTAAAGCAGCGGCATTACCTGGGGCAAGTTCCCAGTGTTTCATATCAGCAAGAGATACCTCTTTGGCATCTAAAGGATTGTCAACATCAAATGCTGCTGGATAGTTTAATGGAATAATCAATTTAGCTCTGGTAGCCTTAACTTCATCTATTCTTTGGTATTCGTCACCACCACCTTTGATGATATACTGTACACCAAATTCATCACCAAGCTTATCTGCTCTCAAAATCTCTAACCACCCCTTGGTATCATAGATCTGCGGTAAAGACTGAGCTTTGTTAAAACTCTCCAATGATAAGTCCTTGAAAGGAGGAGGGTTTAAGGTTTTATACCACTTAGCATCCAAATAAGTCTGTCTCATTAGTGCTATAAAGCCCATTGTAGAGATAGGATAAGACTGTTTGGAGCTTCCTTTTGTAAAAGAATAATGTGCAGCAGCGCTTGAGTTCAGCACTACATTGTTATCAGAAGATTCGTCAAGCGTTACCAGTGCTGAAGTACCTCTTGCAATACCGTCCGCTCTGAAAGTAAGCACCGTTCCAAATCCATTTTCTCTTAGCCCAGATGCTGTTTTTTTGTCAACTGAAAAATTTTCAGCAGCATTAAATTCAGCTTTAATGGCTTCGTTACCATTAAAGGGACCTTTGGTTTTAGTATAAATTTGCTCCGGTCCACCCCATGAAAAACCACCACGGCCTTCTTCTTTAGGCATACCGTAATTGGTGTATGGGTCAATAATAGAAGGATAAACATAGTTGCCCTTCAGGTCAATAATAGTGTAGCCCGCAGGTACAGAAATACCGCTGCCCACCTGTTCGATCTTGCCATCTCTAATGAGCATTGTACCATTCTGAACGGTATTTTGATAGTCAACGACTATGGTTCCGTTAGTAAAAGCATAAGCTCCTTCTCTATGATTACGAACGTCATTGCGCGGGAAAGTTTCCTGTGCGTATGAGGCCGAATAAAGAGAAGAGAAAAGGCAAACAAAAAGTATGAGTCTCTTCATATGTTTAGGTTTAGTTTTTTAGAGTTGTAATTTAAATAATTCACCCCCCAATTTGAGCCATAAAATGTCATATTTTGATAAGCGGTAAATGCTATTGAGCAGGTCATTTAATTGTTTAAAAGCGGTGAGAACATAACCTTAGAAACAACTTTTTTGTAGATTGGTATTTCTTAAAAAAATAGAATTAAGTGAGATTCAAACATCAAATAACTGTAAGACCAGAAGATATAGACCAAATGGGGCATGTTAACAATGTAGTCTATCTGCGTTATGTCCAAGAAACGGCAGAAGCACATTGGAAATCCTTCGCGCCTACTGAACTACAAAAGGAGGTGGTTTGGGTGGTGCTGCGCCATGAGATTGATTACCATAAACCTGCATTTGAAGCCGATTTGCTGGAATGCGAAACCTGGGTGGAAGAAGCTAATGGTGTTAAAATGCCAAGAAATGTTGTGATCATGAATGCAAAAGGAGAGCAGCTCATTTCTGCTAGAACGATATGGTGTGCTCTAGATGGAAAAACCTTTCGACCCAAAAGAATAGAACACTCCCTTTATGAGCAGTTCATCTGATACTCTTTAAAATAAAAAACAAGTTTGATTTACCTGATATTATAATTACCTTCTATCCATAAATTTTACATCATGGATAAGAGAGCCTTTATTAAGAATATGTCAGCCCTTAGTTTGGGCATTCCTTTTTCATTAAAGCATATTGAAGAGATAGTGGAGCAGGTGTCAGCCATTTCTCCTAATGACTTGGCTGGTGATGAAGATTTTTGGAAAAAGATTAGGGGAGGATATAAACTAAAAGATGACTATATCAATCTTGAGAACGGTTACTACTGCTTTATGCCTCAGGAAACTTTGGAGCATTATATTTCTCATATAAGGGAAGTCAACCTGCAGGGTTCTTATTATATGCGTACCGTGCAATGGGACAACCAGGAGGCGGTAACAAAGAAATTGGCTGATCTGGCGGGCTGCAGTGATGAAGAATTGATTATAACCAGAAATACCACTGAGTCACTTGATTTAATCATAGCAGGGCAGGATTGGGAAGAGGGTGATGAGGCCATAATGGCAGAGCAAGACTATGGTTCTATGCAAGATCAATTCCATTTGATGGAGAAAAGATATGGCATTGTTACAAGGGTTGTTTCTGTACCTAATCATCCCAAATCCGATGAGGAGATTGTGCAGCTTTATGCGCATGCCATTACTGATCGCACCAAGCTTTTAATGATCTGTCACCTCATCAATATAACTGGACAGGTATTGCCAGTTAAGAAAATCTGTGACATGGCCCATGAGAAAGGTGTAGAGGTAATGGTGGATGGTGCCCATGCATTTGCACATTTAGACTTTAAGTTAGATGATCTGAATTGTGATTATTACGGCACTAGTCTACACAAATGGTTAAGCGTACCACTTGGTGCGGGCTTTCTTTATGTTAAGAAAGAAAAAGTGAGTAAAATTTGGCCGCTTATGGCGCAATGGAAGACACCGGCTGATGATATTTTTAGATTGAATCACACGGGTACACATCCTGTTCATACACATTTGGCTATCAGCAATGCCATTGATTATCACAATGCTATCGGCAGCCAGAGAAAGGAAGCAAGACTCAAATTTTTACAGCATTATTGGACAAGCAAAGTTCGTGATGTAGATAACGTAATTGTTAACACTCCTGATGATATGGCAAGGCACGGAGGCATAGGTAATGTCGGTATAAAAGGTATGGAACCTCGAGACCTAGCTAAGAAACTAATGGAGGATCATAAAATTTGGACTGTCTCCATCTACAGACCTGAAGCCAGTGTTTTAGGTGTACGAGTTACACCTAATATCTATACCACCTTAGAGGAACTCGACACTTTTGTTGGTGCCATTAAAGAACTAGCCAAAGCTTAGATTAACATCTAAAATTTAGTTTTGTTTAAACGATATGAAATTCATGTTTAAGTCTGATTTTTGACCACCTAAAGCGGGAAATCGATTGCAGTTTGACTGAATATTTGGTAAGTTACACTATGGCTAAAAAATACAAATTAGCGGTTGTTGGTCCTATCCCTCGTGACCATATAACCACGCATCGCGGAGAGGTAATTGAGAAGTATGGCTGCATTACACACCCTACCATTGGTGTAGCTAAATTGTTGAATGGAGACGGAATAGTTTACCCCATTTCTCATGTCAGAAAAATGGACATGCCTCCAATTAAGGAAATTTTCGGCAAGTATCCTTCTATCGATATGTCTGGTGTAACCGATGACTCGGATACTGGAGATATTATAAAATTAAGATTCATAGATCAGAAT
>NZ_SMLV01000404.1:0-24245 GCF_009711525.1 Fulvivirga lutimaris | reverse complement strand
TGCCTATAATGCCTGCAGATGTAGAGCCATTTTTAGATTGTGATGCTTTTATTTTCGTACCTATAACTGATCATGAAATAGCATTAGAGACGTTAAGCTACATAAAGAAAAATAGCAAAGGTCTGATAATTTTTGATGGGCATGGACCTACTCACACCATGACCATTAGTGGCCATCGTCATAAAAAGTTTTGGGTAGAAAGGGACCAATGGCTTCCATATATTGATGTTCTGAAAATGAACCTTGAAGAGTCCTGGTGTACTTGGTTTAGGCATGAGTATGAGGAACATGAGCTCACTGGAAATCTTGAAGAAATTGGTCAGGATCACTTAAAGCCCATGGCTGATTATATATTAGACAAGGGGCCAAGAGCTTTAATTATCACCACTGATGCTACTGGGTGTAAAGTTTATACCAAGAAAAACGGTAAGCTTAAGGAAGAATTCGTGCCTTCCATTTTCATGGAAAATGTGATCGATACAACTGGTTGTGGAGACTCATTCGCTGGAGGATTAGGGTATGGTTTAAAAGATGGAAAAGATAACTTTGCGGTTGCTGCCATGTACGCCAATGCCCTTGGTGCGCAGAGAACACAAGGCACCAATTTTGAAGTATTTAAAAACCTAAGCGAGACAGAAGCACTTATGCAGCTTCACTACCCAAATTTCAAATGAGTTTACCCAAAGCGTGTATTTTTGACCTGGATGGAGTTATTGTTGATACCGTACCAGCACATTATGTGGCATGGAAAGCCATGGCCGATGAGTTAAATATTCCATTTACCGAAGAAGAGAATGAGCATCTAAAAGGATTGAGTCGCACTGAATCTATGCTCAAGATTCTCGAGCTAGGCAATGTGACTAAATCGGAAGAAGAAATAACTGACTATACTACTAGAAAAAATAATATCTATGTAGAAATAATTTCAAAAATGACTCCTCAGGATATCTTGCCTGGAGTCCTTGATTTTATTCAGCTACTAAAAGAAAACGGCATTGCCACAGCCATTGGATCTTCCAGTAAAAACACACCAACAATATTGAAGGCAGTTGGGCTGGATACTACATTTGATGCTATTGTCGATGGAAATCAGGTAACACATTCTAAGCCAGACCCTGAAGTTTTTCTAATGGGGGCAGCAAAGCTGGGTGTAAAACCCGAAGAGTGCGTGGTGTTGGAAGATGCCATTTCAGGTGTTGAAGCTGCCAAAAGGGGAGGGATGAAATGTGTTGGAGTAGGTGATGCTACAGTATTGAATGCTGCCGATGTAATAGTGCCTGACCTTACAAAATTGAACTTAGAGATTTTAAGTAACTTATAAATGAAAAATTATATTAAGCATGACCCATGGTCAATAATTGAGGAAGGTTTTGACCCTAAACTCAATCAGATTTCAGAGAGTATTTTCAGTATAGGTAATGGGATGTTTGGGCAGCGAGCCAATTTCGAAGAGAAATATTCTGGTGAGACCCTTCAGGGAAATTATGTTGCAGGTGTTTATTACCCTGATAAGACTAGAGTAGGCTGGTGGAAAAACGGGTATCCTGAATACTTTGCCAAGGTGTTGAATGCAGCCAACTGGATTGGTATCAACATAGAGTTTGATGGAGAGTCTCTTGATCTGCATGACTGTAAAGTATCTGATTTTAGAAGAGAGCTTAATATGAAAGAAGGATGGCTTAAGCGTTCTTTCAAGGCAGCGCTGCCAAGCGGAAAATCTGTTGAAATTAGCTCTACCAGAATTTGCAGTATGGTGAGGACAAAAGTAGGAGCCATAGCCTATACTGTTACTCCGCTCAACTTCTCAGGAAAGGCAAAAGTGACCCCATATGTTGATTTTGATGTGATCAATGCTGATTCCAACTATGACGAAAAGTTTTGGGTAGAGCAGGAGAAAAAAGCTTCAGATTCATTTTCTTATGTGATGTCGAGCACCAAAAAAACTGATTTCTGGGTAGCTACAGGTATGCAGTTTAAGATCGATGGTGGATGGGCATCAGCAGGAAGAACAACAGCTGACCGTGAGAAATATGTTGAAGTTACTGAGGAGGGAAATGTTAAAGAAGGAGAATCTTTCACTATTTATAAATATGCTGCCAACATTTCTTCAATGTATCATGACAAAAAGGAGCTACCAAAGGTATGCGCAGAGGCAGTTACAGATGCTGCAAATGCAGGTTTTGATCAGTTGCTATCAGAGCATGTAGCTGCCTGGGCTAAGAAGTGGGAGAAGAGTGATATAATAATTGATGGGGATGTGTCGGCTCAGCAAGGCATCAGGTTTAATATTTTTCAAATGAACCAAACCTATACCGGAGCTGATGAAAGATTGAACATTGGGCCAAAAGGATTTACTGGAGAGAAATATGGAGGTAGTACATATTGGGATACAGAAGCATATTGCCTTGCTTTTTATCTTGCTACTTCTGATCAGAAAGTGGCCCGTAATCTGGTACTATACCGTTACAAGCATTTGCAAAAAGCAATTGAAAATGCTCAGAAGTTAGGATTCACGAATGGCGCAGCCTTGTACCCAATGGTGACCATGAATGGTGAGGAATGCCATAATGAGTGGGAAATTACTTTTGAGGAAATCCATAGGAACGGAGCAATTGCCTATGCCATATATGACTATATCAACTATCATGGAGATCATGACTACTTATTGGAGTATGGTTTAGAAGTGTTGATAGCAATTTCCAGATTCTGGGCTCAGCGTGTAAATTGGTCGGAAGACAAGCAGCAGTATGTAATGTTAGGAGTTACAGGTCCTAATGAATATGAAAACAACGTCAATAACAACTGGTATACCAGTAAAATGGCGGTATGGACATTGAAATACACGCTGGAAGGCCTTGAGAAATATAAAGGTGATTCCAAGCTAAATGCTTTACTTAAGAAGCTCAATTTTGAAGTCCATAAGGAAACCATAAAATGGCAACACATTATTGATGAAATGTATTTAGGCTTTGATGCAGAGAGAGGAATCTTCTTACAGCAAGATGGTTTCCTTGATAAGGAATTAATTCAAACTAAAGACTTGCCAGCTTCAGAAAGACCGATTAATCAAAAATGGTCGTGGGATAGAATTTTGAGAAGTTGTTTTATAAAGCAGGCAGATACGCTACAAGGTATTTATTTATTTGAGGATGAATTTGATCAGGATACCATAGAAAGAAACTTTGATTTCTATGAGCCTATGACAGTTCATGAATCATCATTGTCACCATGTGTGCATGCGATTCTGGCTTCAAAGTTGGGCAGGAAAGAAAAGGCCTATGAGATGTATATCCGTACCGCAAGACTCGATCTTGATGATTATAATAATGATACTGAGGATGGTTGTCATACTACCTCAATGGCTGGAACCTGGATGGCCTTTGCCAAGGGTTTTGCTGGAATGCGAGTAAGAGATGAGCGTTTGTACTTTAGCCCTTATCTTCCGGATCAGTGGGACGGCTATGCATTTTCTATCAAGTTCAGAGAACGTAACCTAACCATCAAGGCTACCAAGGAACATGTGATTATTACAAATGATTCTTCAGATTCACTGAATATTTTCATTTTCGATAAAGAACATACTTTACCCGGAAATGGTGAGGTGTTGGTCAATATTTAAACCATTGTGTTAAAGTGAGTGTTTCATTGACTAAATCATCTATTTGTTGAAAATTAAATTCAGTAAAACACTCACGCTCTGTTTCATAACATTGTTGCCATTTGTGGTTTCATGTTCTGAGGAAGAAGGCAAGCCTAACACTAGCTGTTTGTTGAGACGTATAGTCTATGATCAAACAGGAAGCTTATTGTTAGAGACTGTTTCTGGGGGTAAAATTTACCAGATAAAGGAACAGTTTAAGGAGGGAGGTAAATACAAAACTCTAGTAACCTATGGGTTTAAATATCCTTTAAATCAGGTGGCTATTGATGATTTATCTGACGATTCAACAGTCCCACTTATTTTGGTCTATTTAGATAACAACCGACCCGTTAAAGTTGAGAAGTACTTCTCTGATTCTGGGGTTACATTGACTCATGTTATTACCTATGAAGGAACGGTCATTAGAGATGAGCTAAACTGGGAAGCTAAAAGTGGAGAAAAGTTGAAATATGGGTATGCTGACTATTTGCTTGATGATAATGGCAATGTAGTGAACTACAAGCAATTTAATTATGGCATTGAAGACCAGTCAATAATAACACAGACCGAGGATATCCAATTTGAATATGATGAAAGTGAAAGTCCATGGGACGGGCTGTATTTTCCATTTTTCGCCAATATTGGAATGGTAGATATTAAATTCTTTTCAAAAAATAATATTGTCAATATCTACGATAAAATTGCTTCTCAGCGGTACGACTACCAGTATAATCAAAGCGGTCTTCCCACTTTACTTTCAGTAAGCGGCAGTAGCAATGAAGTAGAGTTTGAGTACATTAATTGTGGGGATTGAAACTTAGAGCTTCAATTTTGGTTTACATTTTCTGATTGATTTTATCCAAAATTAATTCTACTATTTCTTTGTCAAAACCATTTTTCCAGAAAAGATAATGAATATTGGCTCTTTCATTAATTAGTATTTCGTTTTCTAGAGCTATCAATGATATCCAAGTTGGCATATAATGCTTGGAAAGCTTTATGGACAGAAATTTATTTCTGTAGTCATTATCAACTTCTTTTACGTCTAACGATTTCATTACTAAAACGAGAAATTCAAAATTCTCTTGTTGGCTCAGTTCAGTTCTTAATGATTGAAACTTGTTAAGTTTTTTGAACCTTATAATGCTTCGAATAACCAAAGCTGTCATGCCAAGACCAACTAATAGCCCAAAAAAGGTTTCATTTGGCCACGAACCTTCGATCAAAAACCAAACACCTAAAAATGCAATAGGTATTGAAGCTAAAAGAGTGAAAAATAGAGCAAAATAATCTCCGCGATCATATTTAAAAGATCTGTCTTTTATGATTTGTGAAACCTCTTGATTCATTTGAATTTAACTCATGAAGGAGACTGAGGCGTTAAAAGCCTATGCTACCACCAAATCAGGCTTTCCTAGTTCCTTGAGCATTTTTGCATGTAGCCATAGTGCTTTTGCAAAAGTAGGTTGGGTGTGGTACGGTAAACCAAATTCTTGTGCTGTCTCTCTCACAATTTTTGAAAGCTTCTTATAATGTACATGACAAATGGTTGGAAATAGATGATGCTCTACTTGATAATTTAATCCACCTACATACCAATTCAAAAGGTAGTTGTTTGGACTAAAATTCGTGGTAGTAAATAACTGATGTATCGCCCAATCATTTTCTAAATTCCCATCTGAATCAGGAATAGGAAATTGAGTAGTTGGCATTACATGCGCTGGTTGGAAAACAATAGCAAGAATGAAACCGGCCACCATGTGCATAATAATAAAGAACAGAACTGTTTGCCACCAGGCTATTGGAAGAACTAGCAAAGGAATGACCAGGAAAATAGTATAATACACCACCTTACTCAAGGTTAATTTCACCAACTGCCATCCGAAGTTGATGTTTTGGGTTTTGGTCAAACCCATTTCTTTATATCTAAATAACTGTCTAAAATCTTTAGTTGTAATCCAAAGAAAGGTCATTAAGGTATATAGAAACCAACCATATATATGCTGTATTCTGTGCAATTTATAATGCTTGGCATGTGGAGAAAGACGCATCAATATTCCCGGATCGATATCCTCATCTACACCTTCAACATTAGTATAAGTATGATGAAGCACATTATGCTGAAGTTTCCAGTTCACGGAGCTCCCACCAACAAGATTGATGATATACCCCAGATATTTATTTACATTTTGATTTTTAGAATAGGCTCCATGATTAGCGTCATGCATAATAGAAAAGCCGATACCAGACATGGCTGCCCCCATAACCATCCAGCAGGCAAGCATTACCCATATGTTGGTAACAACACCAGCAAGCATAAGTCCATAAGGTAGGAAGTAAGCAGTAATCAAAATGATCGTCTTCCATACCATGTGTGCATTGCCGAATTTTGAAATGTTATTGGTTTCAAAATAATTACCAACGCGTTTCCTCAAAACTCCTATGAAGTTGTTCTGCGTGTCCCTGGAAAATTTAAGATTCTTGTAATTCATTGTGGTGGGCATTCTATTCTTTTAAGCCTGCAAAGATAACACTATCTATACATATTAGTTCGCTGTATTCGAATTAACAAAAAAATATCAATGCTGTCAATAGCATTTTGATAGAAGGTCTTTATCTATTTCTTCATCTTTCATTCCTAAACTTACAGCTGTTTTTAGGTCAGCACAGGCTTTCTTCTTTTTACGAAGCTGACGATAGACAAGTGCACGAAAGTAATAGCCGAGATAATATTTAGGCACTAGCGCCAAGCCGTCATCAATATCTTGAAGAGCCATTTTTGGTTTACCAATAAGGTAGTAGGAGTAGCCTCTATTTATTTGAGTGTAAGCCTGTTCGGGTTCTATTTTAAGTGCCTGACTAAAATCAATAATAGCGCTATCATAGGACTCTAGCTGGAAATTTGTAAGGCCTTTGTTTCTCCAGGCTTCAGAATTGCCGGGATTTATGGTTACTACTTTATTCCATTCTTTTAAGGCGGCCTTCCATTGTGCCAGTTCAATATGTTCAACCGCTTTGCGGTATAACACTTCTTCAGAAGCCGAATCTAACTTCAGATATGATTCAAAATTCTTAATAGCATCAGCATGCTTTTTCTGCTCTGCAAATATGTTTCCTAGATAATAATAAGGCCATTTGTTCTTCGGATTGTTCTCACGTACTATTTGATAATAAAAGATAGCAGAATCAACTTCTTTGAGCTGGTAATGCAAAGTGGCCAGTTGTGTTTTTGCTTTGGTACTTGTGCTGTCTAAAGTAATAGAATACTTTAATTCCTTTTTAGCATCATCAAACCTGCCTTGCAATGCCAATAGCTTGGCTAAATCGATATAAACCTGAGTAAAAGTACTATCCAGGTTAATTGATCTCCTAAATTCAAATTCAGCATCAAGATATCGTTCCTGCTCAATTCTTATCATACCCTTCAAATGGTGCATATATGCCTGATCCTGAAAAAATTTGATTTGCGCTTTAGCCTCTTCTGGCGCAAAGCCAAGTTTTGCCAATGAGCTTTCTTGCTCGGTGATAAAGTTGTCTGTAATGTCTAATGCGATGTTGCAATATTGTAGTGCAAGAAAGTAATCACGTTTTGAGAAGTTTATCTCGGATAAACGTAGAGCTGCAGAAAAGCTTTGAGGGTATACTCTTAAAGTTTCTTTGAAAGCATCCAGAGCTCTTGTAGTGTCTCCTTCAGCAAGTATTTTTTCACACCTGAATAGCAGATCAATTTGGCTCTGACTAAATGCTGTAGAGCTGTAAAGAATCGTAATAAGTAGGAGTAATTTTTTCAATCGAATAGGGAATAATTACCGAACTGGTCAGCAGGAGCAAAAGGTTTTATTAAATATTCATTATCTATGTCTTGCTCTATTTTTGGAGATACACTATACATGCTGGTAGCACTGGATGGATAGCCTTTAATAAGCTCCAACGCCTGTTCGGCAATCGTATTTTGATCTAGCCAGGTTTTTTCATCTCCTGCCGCAATTATCGCTGGCATTCTATGGTTCATAGGGGCTATCACCTCATTGGCAGCGGTGGTTATTATTTTGAAAGTATGCGCCATTTCTTCCTTGTCATCCTCAAACTCTTCCCATAACCCAGCAAAGCCAATGATGTCATTATTGCCAAAAACAAGTCTGTGGGCAACTCTACCTTTTTTGCTTATTTTCTTCCAATCGTAATAACCATCAGCAGGTATCAAACATCTCCTTGATTGAAGCGCTAATTTGGAAGAAGCTTTTTCTATTAAGGTTTCTTGCTCAGCAAAAATGAGCTTGCCGCTAATGGTTTTGTTTTTTGACCATCCCGGTATTTGTCCCCAGTGAAACATCGAAAGACCCTGGCTTCCTTGTGTAATTACCGGTAGCAGTTGCGTAGGCGCAGCATTATATCGTGGCTCATACCAATCACCAACCTCAACACCAAATCGTTTTTTTAGTGCTTCTATTGATGCCGTAATGGTATATCTATCTCCCATAATGCTAAATTAATAATTTTTGATGCTTAGGAATCGGTTTTAGTGATAAAGCCTAACGTTCTCTGCTCAGACCAAAACATTTTCTGTTTGTTGAAGGCTGTGAATCCAACATGGCCACCGTATGTCGGTGTTTCTAATGTAACATAATGATGTCCATAGAGCTTTTCTATAGGGTAGCAATCCGCTGCTAAAAATGGATCATTCAGCGCATTAATGATCAATGTAGGCGTTTGAATATCCTTCAGGAAATAGAGCGAGCTACACTTCTTGTAATAGTCAACTGCGTTTTTAAAACCATGAATAGGGGCTGTATAGGCGTCATCGAAGGCCATTAATGTTTTTATCTTATTGAGCCCCTTTGTATCAAGAAGGTCAGGCATGACCTTAGCCTTCAAGCTAACTTTTTGTTTTAGATTATTAAGAAACCTTTTAGAGTATATAATATTATCCGGCTCAGAGATTTTAATGCAGCTTGAGTGGAGATTTAGCGGGACAGAAATCGCCACTGCTTTTTGCATTTCTGGATAGACATCATTTTTATTTTCACCCAGAAACTTTAATGTAATATTTCCACCAAGGCTAAAGCCTACAAGATCAATGTGCTTATAACCTTTTTTAATAGCATGCTGAACTACAAGATCAAGATCATCTGTGGCCCCACTATGGTAGAAGCGGAGTTGCTTGTTGCTTTCACCACTGCACCCTCTGTAATTCCAGGCAAGTATGTCATAGTTGTTTTCATAGAAGGCCTTGCCCATACCGCGCACATAAGGTTTATGACTGTTGCCTTCTAAACCGTGCGAAATGATAACTAGTCTATCTCTGTTATTTACGACCCAATCCAGGTCTAAAAAATCGTCATCAGGAGTTGTTATTCTTTCTCTTTGATATGGTATGAACTTTACCCTTCGAAGCAATGCAGGTAGGATGGTTTCCATGTGCGGGCTAAAATATAGTTTCGGAGGCCTATAGTTCATATAGCAATATTGTCACTTCGTAAGATAAAATTACCATTCAATGTAATTTTAATGATTTGAGAAACCATTTCTATATTTTTTCGTGAAGTCTACATAGTTTTGCTTCAATCTTGAATTAAAGCCTATCAGAACTTAAAATAATTAAATTCTTAGCTCGTTCACATGACTTCAAATTAAAATTAATTGTAGACGCAGGCAGCCTTTTGAAATGTAAGTAAGTCTTAGGGTCATGTAAATGTAAAAACAACAAACCAACACTAATCTCATGAAACACACTTCTCTCGTAGCTTTTTTAGCTATGATTTTTTTTATCTCTCATCAATCCTCAGCTCAAGAACGCCATACGGTCAATGGTTATGTTAAAGACGCTGAAAATGGCGAAGAACTTATTGGAGCCACAGTATTAGTAAAGGAATTAGGAACAGGAACGGTTACCAATGTTTATGGCTTCTATGCTGTGAGTATTCCTCCAGGAACCTATACTTTTCAGTTTTCCTATATTGGTTATCAGACTATCGAGCAGACTTTTGATCTTAAAGAAAATGTCGAATTCAATATTGAACTTCCTGTTGAAGCTCAGCAAATGGATGAACTGATTATCACTGATGAAGCAATTGATGCCAATGTCAGCGATATCAAGATGAGTAAAAACGAATTGGACATCAAACAGGTGAAAAAGCTTCCTGCATTATTCGGGGAACCTGATATTATAAAGACGATACAATTGCTTCCAGGTGTAATTAGTGCAGGCGAGGGAACCTCAAGCTTTTTTGTGAGAGGAGGAAGCGCTGATCAAAATCTGATACTCATTGATGAAGCGCCCATCTATGACCCATCCCATTTGTTTGGGTTATTTTCAGTTTTTAATGCCGATGTTATTAAAGACTCAGAATTGTACCGTGGTGGAATACCTTCAAGGTATGGTGGACGATTGTCTTCTATACTAGAGGTAAGAACTAAAGATGGTAACAATAAAAGATTAGGAGGTTCTGCAGGCTTAGGGTTACTGGCCAGTAGATTTATGCTAGAGGGACCAATTAAAAAAGATAAAAGTTCTTTTATTGTTTCAGGAAGACGCTCTTATGTTGATGTTTTCTTGAAAGCTACAAATCAAGATAATCTGGTTCATTTCTACGATGTAAATGCTAAGGTCAATTGGAAGCACAACAATAATAATAGGTTTTTCCTTGCCCTTTATTTGGGTAGAGATGTCTTTAGTTTCGAAGATGTATTTGGGTTCGATTGGGGTAATACCACTGGCACATTCAGGTGGAACCACCTCTATAATGACAGGTTATTTTCAAATACATCTATCATAGCAAGTCACTTTGATTATAAGCTGGCTTTAGAAGATGATGCACAAGGTTTTGACTGGAAGTCTAATCTGCATGAGCTTACATTAAAGCAAGATTTTAATTATTTCTTAAATACCAGCAATGAGTTTGAGTTTGGTTACCATGTGACCTACAGACAATTTAGTCCTGGTAGAATTTCTCCAACTTCTGAAAGCTCATTATTTGCTGAGCGTGCAATTGATAAGATGTATGCCCTGGATCATGCCTTTTATGTTGGCAATCAACAAAAGGTATCTGATCGATTGACTTTTAGATATGGTTTGAGACTCTCTGTTTTTCAGAATATTGGTAAGCAAGATGTTTTCATATATGAGGATCCTAAAGACAATATTGATCCAACAAGAATAGATACAGTATCTTATGGAGCGTTTGAGAATATCAAAACCTATGTGAATCTGGAACCGAGATTTTCTGCAAGGTACCTGTTGAATGCTAATAGCTCAGTTAAATTATCGTACAACAGAATGGTTCAAAACACACATTTGATTTCTAGTGGTACCGTGCCAATACCATTTAACACATGGAGTCCTAGCAATCCTTATCTGGAACCTCAAATAGCTGATCAAGTAGCTGCTGGTTATTTTAGAAATATAAAAGATAATTCGATAGAGCTATCAGCCGAAGTGTATTATAAGGACATTCAAAATGTTACAGATTTTGCTGATAATGCTCAGCTGTTCTTTAATGAAGATTTAACCACAGAATACAGACAAGGAAATTCATGGTCTTATGGCCTTGAACTAATGGCCCAGAAGAAAGAGGGAAGATTTACAGGCTTTGTGAGCTACACACTATCTAAAACAGAAAGAGATGTGCCTGGAGTGAATAACGACAATCCTTTTTTAGCTAATTATGATAGAAGACATGCTCTTAACCTTGTTGGTACTTATGATCTAAGTGATCAGTGGCAATTTGGTGCTAACCTTAGCTATTCTTCAGGGCGGCCTATTACAGTGCCCGCAGGCAGATACCAATATGATAACTATCAGGTAGATTATATAACTGAGCGTAATGGCTATGCTCTTCCTGATTTCCATAAGTTGGATTTGTCGGCTACCTACATTCCTAAGAAAAATAAGGATAGAAAATGGCAAAGCAGTTGGGTGTTTTCTGTCTACAATATCTATAGCAGAAAGAATGCCTTTACTATCTATACAAGATTAAAAGAGTTAGATGATGATGTATATAGTGATGAGAAGGAAGCAGTTAAAATCTCACTATTTCCAATACTACCATCAGTTACTTATAATATAAAATTCTAAAATGAAAAGATATATCATAGCAATACTTGCAATGGCAGTTTTAGCGTCATGCGAAGAAACTGTTCAATTAGATTTGAAAGAAACTGAACCTGTTGTAATTATTGATGGACTGGTTTCCGATCAATTCAAAAACCAATATGTGAAAGTTTCAAGATCAGTTGATTTTTATGCTGAAGGTACATCCAAGGCTATCACCAATGCTACTGTTTCTGTAACAGATGGTACAACTACTTATAACTATATCCATAATCCTACACCTGACCCTGAGAATGATGGTCTTTACTTTTCAGAAGTTCGTTTCGCTGGTGAGGTTGGTAAAACTTATGAATTGACTGTTCAGGTTGATGGGGCCACTTATACAGCTGAAGATAGCCTGTATCCGGTAACGGCTATTGATTCATTAACATTTATAATAAATGATGATGAATTTGAAGAGCCTGAAAGGGAGGGCTACTATTATGAAATGTTGTTTTATGCTCATGAACCACAGGAAACGGAGGACTTTTATCTGTTTAAATTCTATCGTAATGACACCTTGGTCTTAGACAGTCCTACGGATATTTATTTTAGTAATGATGATCTTTTGGCTGAAGAGATCAATGGTATACCTACGGCATCTTTTTATAAAATGGGAGATACCGGCACAGTGGAAATGTACAGCATTTCAAATGCTGGATTTATTTACTATAATGACCTTATTAACTTGCTACAAAGTGATGGAGGGATGTTTGGCTCACCTCCTGTAAATCCTCGGACTAATGTAAAAGGAGGAGCTTTAGGATTCTTTCAGGCAAGTTCGGTAGTTTCAGAAACCATAAAGGTTGAAGAATAGCAAGTTAAAGATTGAACATTTTTAAAGGTTAGCTGTCATACCTAATGGTGACATCATAGATTTACGTCATGAATTCTGGCAGACAGCTAATTTTATTCTCTTTACTATCAATATTCAGCGTTACCATACTTTCTGCGCAGGAGAAAATCACACTAAGTGGCTACATCAAAAATGAGGCTGATGGTGAAGCAATGATCGGTGCGACTGTTTTTGTTGAAGAACTATCAACAGGCACTTCTGCTAATATTTATGGATTTTATTCAATTACATTGCCTCCGGGCACCTATACTATTCAATACAGATATGTTAGTTTTTCGACTCAGGTAAAGACTGTTGAACTAACAGAGGGGCAACGGCTCGATATTGAATTGGTTACTGAAAGCAAGCAGCTGGATGAAATAGTCGTGACTAGTGAGGCCTTGGATGCTAATGTTTCTGATGTTGAGATGAGCGTTGAGAAACTTGATATCAAGACCATAGAAAAAATACCTGCTTTTCTCGGAGAGGTTGATGTGCTAAAAAGTATTCAGCTCTTGCCAGGGGTGAGTTCTGTCGGTGAGGGGTCTTCAGGTTTTAATGTAAGAGGAGGAAGCGTTGGGCAGAATTTGGTGTTGTTGGATGATGCTCCAGTTTATAATTCATCGCACCTTTTTGGCTTCTTTTCAGTATTTAATCCAGATGCTGTAAAGGATATAAAATTGATCAAAGGTGGTATACCTGCCAATTATGGAGGCCGACTTTCGTCAATCCTAGATGTTAGGATGAAAGAAGGAAATTCTAAGGAAAGAAGTATATCCGGTGGCATTGGAACTGTGTTTAGCCGATTGGCTGTACAAGGCCCGTTGAAAAAGGATAAGTCATCATTTTTTGTAGCCGTAAGAAGGTCCTATATAGATATTCTAGCTAAGCCTTTTACCAACGATGCCACATTGTTTTTCTATGATTTAACTACCAAAGTCAATTATGATTTTAACGATAATAACAAGCTGTATTTATCAGGTTACTTCGGGCGAGATGTTTTTAGGTTTGATGAAAGGCAAGGATTTGATTGGGGAAATGTAACGGGTACGTTAAGATGGAATCACCTCTTTAACGATCGCTTGTTCTCAAACTTCGCATTTATAGTCAGCTCGTTTGATTATGGATTTAGTTTTGGTGAAAATGATTTGGATAAGTTTGACTGGAACTCAAGAATAGTAACCTACACTTTTAAACCTTACTTCAACTATTTTCTTAATACCAATAATGAACTGCTAATTGGCGGGGAAGCCACCTATTATAAGTTTAGACCAGCTGAGGCTGTAGGAGTTTCAGATGGTCAGGTTAGTGATATAAGCCTTGACAATAAGTTCGCACTAGAAAGTGCAGTTTATGTAGATAATACTCAGAAGTTAAGTGACAAGATTACACTACGCTATGGACTAAGGTTTTCAACATTTCAATATATGGGTCCCGGAAATGTTTATGAATTTCAACCTACATCACCAGGAGAAAGAAAAGAGTTGATTGCAGCAAATCAGGTGAATGGGCGCGAGTCCATTAAAACCTACTACAATTTGGAGCCGCGTGCTTCATTGAGGTATAAAATAGGCAATGGGTCTGTTAAGGCCAGCTATACAAGAACTGCTCAGTACATACACCTTGTGTCCAATACAGCTGCCCCAACACCCATTGACCTATGGACTCCAAGCACGAATAATGTTGAGCCTCAATTGGGTGATCAATACGCACTAGGCTATTTCAGAAACTTTGGAGGAGGTAATAGTTTTGAAACGAGTATTGAAGGCTATTATCGGGATAATAAAAAGCAAGTAGAGTATGTTCGTGGTGCTGATATATTCATTAACGAATACCTTGAAGGTGATTTGATTAATGGCGATGGACGTGCTTATGGTGTGGAATTTAGTATTAAGAAAAATGTTGGAAACCTTAATGGTTGGATCAGCTACACTTTAGGAAGGTCCGAATTAAAAACGGACGGTATTAACAATAATGAATGGTACCCGACAAGGTATGATCAAACTCATAATTTAAAACTGTTTGGAGAATATCAAATTACAAAAAGGACATCGCTTTCTGCTAATTTTACCTACATAACGGGTGCACCTATCACGGCACCTACCTCCAGGTTCACAATTCAAGGTGTCACCATTCCATATGACTATTTTAATCAGCGCAATAATTTGAGAATCCCTGCTACCCACAGGTTGGATATTGGCCTCAAATGGCTGCCTGGAAAACCAGGGAAAGAGCGTAGAGTGAATGACTACTTCGTTTTTTCAGTGTATAATATTTATGGGAATAAGAATCCATTTTCAATATTCTTCTCCCAGGATCAGGGCCGTGTGATTATGGGGGATCAAGTAAATACCCTAGCAAATCAATTCTCAATTATAGGTGCTCCGGTACCTGCTATCTCATACAATTTTGTCTTTTAAAAAATGAAAAGATTAATAATTATACTGATCGGATTTGTTTTTTATTCATGTGAGGATGAAGTGTCGATTGACCTTAAAGAAGCCCCATCGGCTTTGGTTGTTGATGCCTGGATTAATGATAAGGCTGAGCCTCAGGTAATAAGCCTTACTGCAACGCAGGGTTATTTTAACAGTGAAGAACCAAGAGGTATAGCCGGGGCTACTGTTGAGGTTACAGACTCTAAGGGCAACGTATTTGAATTTAGGGATAATTTAAACGGCAAATATACCTGGGATCCAACCAATGTAGCTGAGAAGATTGAGACTGTAGGAACGTCATATCAATTACGAATTGAGTTAAATGGTAAAGTTTACACTGCATCATCGACACTGCATCGAGTGCCAACTATTGATTCTTTGAAATTCACTTTTAAAGAAGAGCAGAACGTGTTTCAGCCAGAGGGGTATTATGGGGAATTTGTTGCCACTGATTTTAGAGGTCAGGGTGATACCTATTGGATAAAAGCATACAAGAATGGGATATTTCTAAACAACCCTTTTGATTTGAATATTGCCTATGATGCTGGCTTCAATGCTGGTGGTAATATTGATGGCTTTGTATTTATACAACCTATTCAAGATGCCGTTACACCACTAAATGATGACTTGGATGCTATAGAGCCCTATATAATTGGAGATTCGTTATATGTTGAAATCCATTCTATAACTAATGAAGCATTCTATTTCCTGCAAGAAGTTCAAATCCAGACCCAAAGAGATGGTGGTTTTGATGAAATATTTGCAGAACCTTTAGAAAATGTAAGTACTAATATAGTTGACCAAACACCAGATCTAAACAATAAGGTGATTGGCTTTTTCAATGTTTCTTCCGTTTCAGGGAGGGGTAGAAAGTTATTGGAGTAAGTAAATCTTAGTAATCATAAAAACTCTTACTACAAAATTTAGTAGTTAAATAACAGAATCTTACTGTTCATCCCAAAATCTTATAACTATAACTTATTAATATTTTAATTGGTGCTAAACAAACCTCTTAAATATTATGAAAAACTTAATTTCAAAAATTTCAGCTTACGCCCTATATATAGCTGTTATTTTAACTGTCACTCAAGCTTGCTCGTCAGAAGAAGATTCTGAACCGGTGCCAGCGCCTTCTGCATCATTTACTTCAAGTACAACGTCAATTAAAGAAGGAGAACAAGTAACCTTTACTAATACTTCTAAAGATGAAGAAACTATACTGTGGTCATTCCCAGGTGGTTCGCCTTCAACTTCAACGAGTGAATCACCAACAGTAACCTATTCTACAGCGGGCAGATTCGATGTTGTACTTACAGTAGTCAATTCAAGTGGTTCTGATACAGAAACAAAAACAGAATTAATAAAGGTAGAGGCACTAGACACTGAAGGACCTTCAGTTACTAACATAAGTCCATCATCTAATGCCTCAGGTATAGCCTTAAATACTAATATTGTAGTAACTTTTTCAGAAGCCGTTGATGTAAATTCAGTTAACAATACTTCAGTAATTTTATCAGGAGGAGCATCCAACTCCATAGCAGCTAATGTTAGCATATCAGGAACTACAATGACAATTGACCCAAATAATGATTTGGATTATAATACTGAATATTCACTTATCTTATCTCAATTAAAGGACTTAATTGGTAATCCAATGTCGAGTACTTTTAGTTCAAAATTCACCACGGAGCAAGCGCCTCCAGAAGCGAATTTTAGTTTTTCAGTAAATGGATTTCAGGTCACATTTACCAATACATCTTCGAATGGAAATTCTTATAGCTGGGATTTTGGTGATGGTACGACTTCAGCTGAAGAAAATCCAACAAAAACATACTCTGTAAATGGTACTTATACAGTGACTTTGACAGCAAATGGAAATGGTAGTGACCAAATGTCTAAGGATGTAGAAATTGCAGTAGCACTTAATTTGCCAGATTTTTTTACCAATAAATGGTATAATGTAGCAGGTACCTGGATTTACGGAATTGACTCAGACACGCAAGGTAAATATGTAAGAACAGGCAATAAATTTTATTACTATGACCCATTCAAGGACGTTTCAAAGCAGGTAATTAGCGGTAAAGATGTATATGAAGTAGTTGGAACATCTTCTGAATCAACTAAAACATTTTGGATAAAAGCTAGGGGTAGTGCAGGTAATAACATTCTGGATATTTCTCAAACTTCCGCCACTTCAGGGTTTACAGAATACGGCAGTGTAGTTGGAAGAAATGTTAAATACGCAAAATTTGATAATGGAAATTATGTTGAATATGTAGGTTCTAGCACTTGGGAAGAACGCCAACCAAATGGAACTCTTGTAGCGTCATTTACTGAAAATCTACGAGATGATTGGAGTACCTATTTAACTAAAAATGGAACAGGTGAAAGTTTTAGCATCGATGTATTTAAGTATAAGTTCAAAATAAATGGTAATGACTTATACACCATTGTTGAGGCTACTCCTTAACAACTTGAAAAACTAGTAATTATAAAAAACACCCTTGATATATTTTATCATGGGTGTTTTTATGTTAGGACTATCAAATAAACTAAGAAGAGTAATAACGAATTATAGGGAGTAAGTTGATATAATTATTTTAGAAACATTATTATTTAATCATTGTAAATCACATTACACAATTAATAGGTCTAAAAATTAACTTGAATGATGCTCCAGGTCTGTTTTCAATATCTAAGGAGGCATCAATTTGTTTAGAAAGAGTATTAATTAGACGCATTCCCATTGTTTTCGCTTCTTTAAAGTTCAAGGGTAAACCAATACCCGAGTCTTCAACACTTAGTATACATTGCTCATCCTGTCTTTCAAAACCTATGGAAAGGGTACCTTCAGCTTCTTCAATAAAGGCATATTTAAAAGCATTAGTTATTAATTCATTTAATATCAGGCCAATTGGAATGGCAGAGTCTAAATCTAATTTGATTGGATCAAGTTTTAAATCAAGGTGAATAAGGTTAGATGGTTTATATGTTTTAAAAAGATAGGAGGCAAGGTCACTTATATATGACTCCATGTCAATAAAAGCTAAGTCTTCACCTTTGTACAACTTCTGATGAATAAATGACATTGCCTTAATCCTGCTTTGGCCTTCCATTACAGCTGCTTTAGCTTTTTGATCAACAAGACTTCTTGATTGAATATTTAATATGCTTGAAATAACCTGAAGGTTATTCTTGACTCTATGATGCACCTCCTTGATTAAAATATCTTTTTCCTGTAAGGCCATATTCAAGGCCAATGTGCGTTCAGAAACAAGTTCTTCGAGTTCATTATTGAGTTGAAGTTGAAGGTTTTCCTTTTCAATTTTTATTGTATTATACTTGTTGCCAAGAGCTAATGACAGTAATAACACCTCGCAAAATTTTCCTATATGAGCGAAATTGCTAGTAAAAAAATTGTGGTCTAATATCCCTTCTGTTCTAAGGCTGTAAACTAATATTCCCACTAGATAAATTACCCAAGCCAGTGTAAAGAATTTAGCAGCGACAACCTTCTTTACCCATAGTACTCCACCAAATAACAGCAATGAAATTGAGCCAAGGATCGTACTTAAAACAACTAGTACCTTAGCCAGATGATGAAGCGAAATTACTTCAGATAAGATAATTGCAGCTCCCATTGCCATTAATCCATAGCAACATGCAAGCATCCATTTTTTGAAATTTCTGATTTCTAGTAGTCGAATACAAAACCAAACAGATAGTATCACATTGGCGGCAATACCGACACTTACAAAATAATAAGATGGAGCGAAGGCTGCAGGAAGTAATAAAAATGAATAGCCCTGAATTGTAGTCTGTATGATGATGGTAAATAAAATTCCTAAACAATAAATTAAATAAGTATTATCTCTAACTGATGTCCATAAAAAGAAATTATATAACATCATTACAAAGAGGGCGCCTAGAAGAATCGCAGCAAAAAAATCATAAAGCTGACTCTCTGTGTAAAAGTCTTTTGGGTAATGCAAGGCTACGGGTAGTAGTAAAGAATAAGTGCTGTTCGCCTTGATGTAAATATTTCTGGACGCCAGTTTGTTGGGGTCTATTAATACTGATGGCATGGGGTTAAACAGTGCTTCTTCAGGTCTGTCTGCTCTTATTCCAAATCTGTAAATTTTGTAAGAATTTACTTCTGGAGCAATGATTTGAAGCGTATCAATAAGCGCCCGGTCTATAGTAAGTACAAAAGGCGTTTTTATGGTTGAGTCAATTTTGACTTTTACCCAGATTGTATTTTTTGTAACGCCAAAAATTAATTGAGAGGGGTCTGTTTTAACAAAAGACACTTGCTCAATGCTTTCAACAGTATGTAAACCATCTGTATCTTCAAAATAGTATGTTTTATAAGGTAGCTCTTGGGCCTCAACATCTTTCGCTTCAATAGTAATTACTATTAAAAGTAGGAATGGAATAATTTTCATTTTACCAGTCAATAGGGTTTAATTTATACTGGTTTTAGTTGGTGATTCAAGGTAATAAAATATTAGCCTTAAACTATCAATTGTGGCTGTATTTAGTTTTTCTAATGCTTGATCAATAACAGTTTGGCCATATTCATTATTTGACTTAATTCATTTTTGGTTAATTTCCCATCCTAAACCAAAATCAATTGACATGTTATCAAAATCAATAAAACTTGCTGCGATCAGTGGGTTGATCATTTTTTCGGCTTGTGAAAACAAACAAGTTAAAGAAGAAGAAAAACCAGAGGTTGCAGAAAAGAGCAAATACGAAATACTTAATGAAAAGTATACTACAGTAAAGCTCACAACTGACCTTTCTAAGCTTTCAGAAAATCAAAAGCAGATGATACCTAAGCTTATAGAAATCGCTAAAATAATGGATGGACTATTTTGGGAGGAAGCCTTTGGAGATAAAAATGCATTGCTTGATACCATTAGTGATCCCCTTGCTAAAAGGTTTGCAGAGATTAATTACGGACCCTGGGATCGACTTGATGGCAACAAGCCTTTCATTAATGGGTTCGGAGAAAAACCTGCAGGAGCTACTTATTACCCTCAGGATATGACCAAGGAAGAGTTTGAGGCTGCTGACCTTGAAGGGAAGACATCTCTTTATACTATGATAGAAAGAGATGAAGAGGGTAAGTTGATTACAGTACCTTATCATGAATATTTTGGTGAAGAAGTTAAAAAGGCCAGTGATTTGATGAAGGAGGCCGCTGAATTAGCTGACAATGAAGAGCTAAAAAACTACCTGAATCTAAGGGCTGAGGCGTTACTCACTGATGATTATTATGCCAGTGACATTGCCTGGATGGATATGAAGACCAATCAGATAGACCTTATTGCGGGACCGATAGAAAATTATGAAGATCAGCTTTTTGCTTACAAGGCTGCGCATGAGGCTTATGTGCTCATTAAAGACATGGAATGGAGTGAACGTTTATCAAAATATGCAGAGCTACTACCAGAGCTTCAGAAGGGCCTTCCTGTAGCAGAAGAATACAAGGCTGAAACTCCTGGAACGGATTCTCAGCTGGCCGCTTTTGATGTGGTGTATTATGCCGGTGACTGTAACGCAGGCAGTAAGACCATTGCTGTAAACCTCCCCAATGATGAGAAAGTACAACTTGAGAAAGGAACCAGAAGATCTCAGCTTAAAAATGCGATGCGTGCAAAATTTGATAAGATTTTAGTGCCAATTGCTGATTTATTGATAGAAGAATCACAAAGAGGATATATCACATTCGATGCATTTTTTGCCAACACTATGTTTCACGAAGTGGCTCATGGGTTGGGTATCAAAAACACAATTAATGATAAAGGAACTGTAAGAGAAGCACTTAAAGAATTTTCTTCTGCACTTGAGGAAGGAAAGGCTGATGTACTTGGTCTCTATATGATAACCAAGCTCCATGAGCAGGGCGAGGTTGAGGGCGACTTGAAGGAGTATTATACTACTTTTATGGCTAGCATATTCCGCTCAGTAAGGTTTGGAGCAAGCAGTGCCCACGGTAAGGCCAATATGATCAGGTTTAACTTCTTTAAAGAAATGGGTGCATTTTCTAAAAATGCAGAAACTGGTTTATACAGTATAGACTTTGAGAAAATGAATGATGCCATGAATGCACTTTCTGAAAAGATTTTGAACCTTCAGGGTGATGGTGATTATGAAGGTGTAAAAGCTCTGGTTGATGAAAAAGCCAAAATAGGTGAGGAGCTTAAAAAGGATCTTTATAAACTTTCTCAAGCAGGAATTCCTGTGGATGTGGTATTTGAACAAGGTGTTGAAGTACTAGGTCTGTAAGAGCTAACCTAATTATAATAATAAAGGCCATCCACTATCAAGTGGATGGCCTTTATGTTTTGGTAGATTGAGCTATTAGTTAGCTTCTATCTTTTTATCAATCTCATTTCCGTTCTCATCAACTTTGATAACCGGAGCAATATTCAATGCTTCAACACCTTCTAATTGTGTTTTTGCATCTCCAATAATGATATAAGACATTTTATCAACTTGTAGATATTTATCCATTATCGACTTCATATCTTCAACAGTGTACTTCTTAAGCTCTTCCTGATTTTGTCTGATATAGTCTTTTGGTAAATCATAAGACGATATATTTTGAAGAATACTTAGCTTCTGGCCTAATGTCTCGTAAGCACGTGCTTCCTGTCTAATTAACGAAGTTCTGGCTTTCTCAAGCTGTGCTGAATCGTAATTAGCTTTATAACCTTCCATCACATCTTTAAATGCTTGTACAGACTCGGGTGTCACATTAGATTTAACACTTGAATAAGCAGTGAAAGGAGCGGCAACTGAACTTGATTCTACATAAGAATAAGCTCCATAAGTATACCCTTTTTCTTCTCTTAGTACCTGGAAAAGCTCTCCCCCAGAGTTACCGCCAAGTCCATAGTTAGCTACAGTTAATGGGAAATAATCAGGGTCATTTCTAGGCACAGTTAATCTTTGTACTCTGATTGCTGACTGCTTTGCGTTATTGAAATTAGCAAAGTAGATATTATCTTCTGAGCTAGGTTCTTTAATCGGGTAAACAGGGAAGTTAACTTCTTTTGCTGCCCATTTTGTTTCAATATTTTTTAAAGCATCCATAACTGCTCCTTCACTAACATTACCAGCGATGTGGAAAGCGGCTATGCTAGGAGAGTAGTTTGTTTGATAGAATTTTTTTAAATCCTCTATAGTTATTTGCTCAACGGACTCCAATGTTCCACTGATCGGTTTTGAAAGGATATGATCATCTCCATACATCATTTTATCAGAAACCTGAGAAGCTATTATGTTAGGGTTAGCTGATCTCTGCTTGATGCTATTGATTTGGTTTTTCTTGATTCTGTCAAACTCTTCTTCATCCCATCTTGGCTCAAGTAGCATTTCTTCAACTAAAGCAACAGTCTCATCAAAGTATCTGGCAAGGCAATTGGCTGAAATAGTAATACTTTCGCTAGATGTGTACATTGAAATGTTTGCACCTATTTGTCCGATGGCATCTTCAAGTTCTTCAGGTGTTTTGTTTGCTGTGCCTTCCTGCATAATATCAGTCATAAGGTTAGCTACTCCAGGCAACTCAGGGTTGTCAAGCAACTGACCACCTTTAATTCTTAAACTGAAATTAATAAGCGGCAACTCGTCAGACTGGATACCATAAACTTTTAAACCGTTGCTTAGGCTTGCCTCGTAAATGACCGGAGGAGTTATTAAAGGTGCTTCTCCCAAAGCTGGTTCTGTTGATCTGTCAATAACACTTTCTGTTTTCTGAATTTCAGTAGTAGCCTCAGCAATTTCTTTAGGCTCTTCGTTTGGAACAACCTCTTCAATTTTAACAGTTGCTTTCTCAGAACCATCTACAGCAAGCTCTAGCTGCTCTTTAGGTACAAAGCTTGTCATTACGAAAGGCTTTCCTTTGATATATTTCTGATATACAGCCATAACATCCTCTTTGGTAACAGCAAGAATCTTATCGATATCAGTGGTTATATAATCAGGAGAACCAGCAAACTCATTATAATTACTTAATTGGAATGCCTTCCCAAGTAAACTAGAGATTCCATTGTAAAAGTTAGTTTCTTGACGGGCTTTTATTCTTTGTAGGTCTTTATCCGAGAATCCATTTTGTTCAAATGAGTCTAAAGCTCTTTGAATGGCAACATATACAGAGTCCAAATCAACACCGTCTTTAGCTCTAACCCCAATATTAAATTCACCAGCAAGTTCGCTATCACCATTATAGGCAAATACGCTTTGAGCATATTCAGTTTCCTCAACCAACTCTTTATAAAGAGGGGCGCGCTTACCTTCTGTTAAGATTTCACCCAATGCGGCTAGGGCATAAGCGTCATCATTAAACTGTTCTACTGAAGGAAATACCATTCTTAAGTCAGGAACTTTGGCGAAATCATCTTCATGATAAAACATTTTTGATGCCTCCAATGTAACAGGCTGAGGATTCATAGGAGTGTCATCTCCTCTTGAAGGAATTTCTCCGAAATATTTTTCTATCCACGCTTTTAAGGCTTCTTTATCAAAGTCACCAGCAACAACTAAGGTTGCGTTATTTGGACCATACCATTTGTTATAAAAGTCCTTAACATCACCTAAAGTAGCTGCTTGTAAATCATCCAGCTCACCAATTACTTCCCAGTTGTATGGATGTCCTTCAGGATACAACGCTTTTTTGATTACATAATTTCTGTGTCCATAAGGCACATTATCAACACGCTGTCTCTTTTCGTTTTGTACAACGGGTTTTTCACCTTCAAGGTCTTTTTCAGTAACGGCATTGATAAAATATCCCATTCTATCAGATTCCATCCAAAGTATTCTTTCCAGTGCATCTTTAGGAACAACTTCATAATAAACAGTTCCATCTGTCCATGTACCGCCATTAAATTGACCACCTAAGTCATTGATGTTTTTAAAGAAGGCGCCTTCAGCTACGTTTTCAGACTTTTGAAATAGCATATGCTCAAAAAAGTGCGCAAATCCTGTTCTTCCGGGTAGTTCTCTGTTAGAGCCAACATGCATCTGAATGGCAACTGCAACAATAGGGTCAGATTTATCTTCATGAAGAATTACATCCAGACCATTAGGTAGTGTATATTTTTCATACTCTACCGACAATTTTGCCTTAGATTCATCTTCCTTGGCTGTTGGTTGGCAGGCCTGAAAGACCAAAGCTGCTACCAATGCAAGACTTAAAATTGATTTACCGAGTTTCATAAATATTTATTT
>NZ_SMLV01000171.1 GCF_009711525.1 Fulvivirga lutimaris | reverse complement strand
GATGAACAGAAAGCCTAAGGACTTTGATGATTACATCACGGATTTTCCGGAAGCAACCAGAGAAAAGCTTATTCTTCTAAGAGAAGCTATAGTTAATGCTGCTCCTTCGGCAGAAGAAGTGATAAGTTATGGCATGCCGGCTTTCAAGCAGAGCGGAATGTTGGTGTACTTAGCTGGCTATGAAAAATACATAGGCTTTTACCCTACACCATCAGCCATTCTGAACTTTGAAAACAAGTTGAAAAAATTTAAAACAGCAAAAGGCACTGTGCATTTTCCTTTAAATGAACCATTGCCTTTTGATCTGATTAAAGAAATGGTAAAGTTTAGAGTGGAGGAAAATTTGGCTAAAGCGAAGACTAAAAAGGCAAAATAGTTGTACTAACTGGCCCTCAGAATTTCCACAACGTCATTTTCCTTTAGAGGTTTGCTAACAAACTTCTTAATTACCTTACAGCGTCCTGCTCTCTCCACATCATCCTCATTCTGAGAAGATGTCAGCATAAAAAGTTTAATGCGATCTGTTATTTTAGGATCAAGTTTTTTGTAAGCTTCAAGAAATTCCCAGCCATTCATTTCAGGCATATTGATATCCAAAAAAATGAAATTGGGTAATTCAGAGCCATTAACATAATTGGCCTGCAATTGATTCAGTGCATCTGAGGCAATAAGGAATTCCTTAATTTTAGCAGACGAATAATTTCTTTCAATAATTATTTTATTGACAAAATTTGTAATGCTATCATCATCAATAAGCCAAATTTGATCTTCATTCATTTATTCAGCCAATAAAGTAAAACAAAACTCACTTCCTTTTCCATCTTCCGACTCCACCCAGATTGATCCATGATGAAGTTCGACAATTTTTTTACAATTCGCTAGTCCTACACCCGTTCCAGGAAATTTAGAAGAAGTATGTAGTCTTTTAAAAATAATGAAAATTTGACTTTGATACTCTCTGGGTATCCCAATGCCATTGTCTTTAAATTTTATCAACCAAAACCCTGACTGCATCTCAGCAGAAATCTGAATGATTGGTTTATTATCCCCACTTTGGAATTTGATAGCATTGGTAATTAAGTTTTGAAATAGTTGACCTAATGCCGTTGGGAACCCCTTTATTACTGGAAGTCCAGTTTTTCTTTCAATTGTCGCTCCTGTTGTTTTTAGTAACTCACTAAGGTCTTCATTTACTTTATCTAGTATGCCCGCAAGGTCCACAGTTTGAATCTCTTCACTATGGCCAATCCTACTATAGGTTAATAAGTTGCTTATAAGGTTACTCATGCGCTTAGAAACAGCACTGATGTGACTCAGGTATTTATTACCCATTGGGCCAAGCTTGTCACTAAATTCCAATTCAATGAGAGTGACCAAGCTTTGCATAGAGTGCAGCGGTTCCTGAAGGTCATGCGAAGCCACATAAGCATACTGCTCCAAATCCTGATTGGTCTGCTCCAACTCCTTTACGTAACTGAGCATTGCTTTTCTATTATCAGTAAGTATATCAAACAGCAGCTTAACTACCAGACCTGTGATTATTAATGCCGCCATAAGCACCCACAATGGCAATATTATTGGCTGACCAGCATTGCTTACATACACCATTTTCAGCTCCCATGTCTGATCTGCTACTTTTAGTGTACCACTTTGGAGTTGTATGGATTAAGTTCTCTAGTCTCATTAATTTGTCCGTATAGCAACGCATGATTGTTCCCCTTATCAGTAATTTCGATCTCAACCTCACTTAATAAACCAACTCCTCTAAAGGCAGTGTTAATTAATTCATCCATCAGATAAACTCCTTCTACCAGACAATCCACTTCCTTTGTATCAGGTTTATAAACCGGCACAAAGGTTAATATTGCCTTTTCTGTGGATGACCGTTGGACAATGTCGATAACCTCTGAGGCGGCCACCTCACCTGACACTATGGCCTGATCTATAGCATTCTGCCTGATAGCGCTGGAAGGTCCGGGGTCAAATCCAAAAGCTGCCTTATTGTCTTCAAATGGCTCAATATAGTAAACCGGGTAATATATTGGTCTATCTTCTGCCCTTACTGTGGTATCACCAGACCTTTTAAATATTTCAAAATTTTCGAAGCCCTCTGCTCTTGTAGCCAACTCGAAAGAATCTCTTTCTGCTAACTTTATTACCGGCACCCATTCCAGGGCCTGAATACTTGCAATACGCGATGTGTAATACCCCGCATAACTGGCAAACTCCTCTCGTGACATGCCCTGGTAAGCAAGATAACTTGCCTTAATAGCATATAACACATCGAAATTTCTATCTATCTCTTGTTGAATACGATCTTGTAATGTACCAAAGCTATTTGAAAGTAGTCGATCACGTTTTGTTTCAAAGGAATTTTGCAATGACAAAAATAGACCTACAGATAGTGCCACGCCTATAAGTAGCGTAACGCTACATATGGTAAGTATCCTTGGTGTGACATTCTTCATACGTTAATATAAGGGATTATTATAATAAAGACTTACTATAATAATAATCTGAAGTAAAAAAAATCAAGTGATGTGCTAAAACTACCCGGTAACAAATGTTACAAATCAGAAGAACCTTAAGCTGTTCTTTTGCAAAAGAATTAAATACAAGAAGTTATGAATACACAAAGCAAAACTATTATTGATGTCAGGTCGCCTTTAGAATTTCAGGGTGGACATGCAGAGGGAGCTATTAACATTCCATTGGATACAATTACAAATGAAGCTGCGGAAATTAAAAATATGAATCAGCCCATTGTTTTATGTTGCGCATCAGGTAACAGAAGTGGTATGGCTCAAGCAATATTGCAGCAGGCAGGAATAGAATCTTACAATGCCGGGCCTTGGTTTGAAGCAGAGAATTTTAAAATTTAGGAATAGATGATAGATGCATTAAAAAACATGTTGGGACTTGGAAACACTCCCGATTATAAAGAATTGTTAAAATCTGGTGGAGTTATTATCGATGTTCGTTCTCCACAAGAGTTTAAATCAGGAAATATTTCAGGGTCAAAAAACTACCCGCTCAACGAGTTGGATAAGCACCTGACAAAACTTAAAGATAAGGATCAACCCATCATTGCATGTTGTGCATCTGGTATGAGAAGCGGAAGTGCAAAGTCGATTTTAAAGTCGAAAGGCTATACTCAAGTCTATAATGGTGGTGGATGGAGAAACTTGCAAGGGAAAATTAATTAACCCTTTTCATTGAATTCAAAGCTCTGATTTCTCAATATTGGAGATTAGAGCTTATGTATTCACTCCTTACCATCTTCGCATTATCCTTCTTTACACTTGTAGCTAGTAGTGCAAATACTTACCATGCTATATATATATCGGTAACTGAAATTGAGTTGCACCACAGCGAACTCTCCACTGTAAGCATTAAAATTTTTTCTGACGATCTAAAAGCGGCTATCCAAAATTTTTCTGGCAAAAGCACTACAGAGCCTGATGCCACTTTTATTGACCAAAACAAGGAGGCAGTATCATCATACATCAACAAGTATTTTCAGCTCAGCTTGAATAATAAAAAGGTGACGCTAGAGTATATAGACCACACTTTAGAAGGAGATGCCTATTTTATCAATTTTGGTTTTCGAATGAACGCACCTATCTCTCCTTTATCAATTAAAGCGGAATACTTAATGGAGCTGTTCCCTACACAGCAGAATGTGGTAAAAATAAATTTTGAAAACGAACAGCGCTTTCTCAAATTTGACAGCTCAACTGATACCCAATCTGTAAATTTCGATTAATGATAAGAGTACTTGTATTTTTCACTTTAGCCGCTGTCTTGTTTAGCTGCGAAAACAAACCAAAAGAATATGTTCCGGGGATGGCCTTCGAAAGGCAGATTAAGGAAGAGATTGGCAGTCTA
>NZ_SMLV01000225.1 GCF_009711525.1 Fulvivirga lutimaris | reverse complement strand
CTCATTGAAATCAGAAGAAATTAAGTTCGGAGACTTTATTACTCTTCCTACATTATCTACCAAATACACTTGTCCTATTTTATCATTAGTTCTAATCCTAATCTGACTATCAAATGGATTGGGATAAACTTTAAACTCAGGAACTAATGCTTCATTCGACTCAAGATTAAGTTGATCTGATACATCTGCTGATTGCCTTGCATTAGCATCCTCTCCTAGTACATCTGAAACATAAATAACTATTGCACCAACATGAGCCAGTGTAGCACCTTCCATTGAATTCATATCCAAGAAAATCTCTCCATTCTCATCTGCCAGAACACCATCTATCCGAACGGTATTGCTGGTATTGTTGTAAGCATCAAGTGTTACAGTCTCTCCATTAATTGTAAAGTCAGTACCCCGCTTATCAATAGTTCGGCTTCCAAAGAATTCAAAATCATATTGACGCGTTAGATTAAGGTTTGAGAATTTAAATGTTGCCACCTCTAGTTGTTCAATCCAAAAGTATGACTGAATAACAACATCTGGAAACACCCCTGAATCATTACCAGTTGTTGCTCCTCCGTTACCACTATTGGCAAAAGAAGTTCCCATCGAGTTCGATACAATGTCCATATCAACACCTGAAGGTGAGCCATCATCTGTCAGTAAATTCGAGTATGTATTACCAACAAAAGGCTCATTGTTAGTATTATTCCATGGCGAACCAGCCACTGCCCCTACTCCACCAATATTTATGTAAATCGAATTACGCAGTGTAGATGATCCAACCACTGAAGTATAAGGAGACTCTCCTTCTGAGTTGACAGATCGCAATTTATAATAATAAGCCTGCGCTGTTGCCAATCCTCCATCTTCATAGCTTTCCACATCAACCCCTACTGTTGTTACTAAACTAAACGGTCCTGTTTCATCTTGAGAACGATAAACTTCAAAGCCCGTCTCATTGTTAGAGTTATCTGACCATTCCAAAGTAATTGAACTTTTTGATGTTGCTTTCGCTGATAAATTCAACGGCTCCCCTGGTAGTGATGACGGTTCATAATAATGCAATTCCATGGCATTAATATATGCCCATGATGAACCTGCTGCTCGCGCAACACCAACTACTATCTCTCCATTTACATCTGGACTTACAGCATTAATGCGTACAACCCCATTTGAGTTATTCCGGGAATTTAATGTCACTCTTTTACTACCAATGGTATATTCAGTAAACCTGTCTTCGGTTATTCCTGCTCTACTGGCAAAAAATACAAAATCATAAAGTTTTGATGGGTCAAGATCAGTGAATGAAATTCGTTTCGTTGTGTTCGAATTGTCAGCATAGTATGTGCTCATAGCTATATCTGGATACATTCCTGAATCATCTCCCGTAGTAAACCCTTGGCTATTACCTCCCGACCAACCATCTAATAAAGCTGCATCAACCGTTGTTGTTGAACCCTCTGTTGTCAATAAATTAACAAAACTCTTTCCTGCAGATGGAAAAGTGTTAGTATTATTCCATGGACTACCCGCCTCACCCTCAACACTAAAATTGATAAGGATTACATCTTCTATTCTATCTGTAACGGTTAATTGTAAGTCTATAGGTGTTGTACTTAAAAGATTGTCTGAGTTATCATAATCCTTTATCAGCACCTGAACCGCATAAGAACCTATGTCTGTAACTGATGGGGTAAAACTTAATGACCCTATTCCATTGCCCATAGAAGTGTAACTACCAAAAGCAGGTAAATTCACAAATGACACCTCTAACCTGTCACCATCAAGATCCGTAGCTACAACATCTATATCAGTCTGAACATCTATCAATGCTGTCTGTTCAAGTTCAAGCTCCAGTTCTGGGGCATTATTATTGGTGCTTATCTGGATAATAGATGTACTACTCTCTCCATTGCCACTGAACGCTGACACACGATAACTGTAAGCAGTATGACCAACCACAGATATGTCTTCATAACTAGTTGCATCTACACCCACCGTTCCTACTACTTCTTCTTCTTCTCCTAAAGTACTTCTATAAATTTTATATCCTTGCTCATTAAATGCAATGTCTGTCCATTCCAATACAACCTTATTAGTTGACGTTAGGCTTGCCACTAAATCTCCAGGATTGGCAGGAACTGAACCATCATCAAAACGTGATTCTATAATCATTGAATTTAAATAACCATAGCTTGCCCCAGAGCCTAATGTCACCGTCATTAAAATGTCTCCATTTACATCAGGAACTAACCCTTCAAGTCTTGCTGTATTTGATGTATTCTGAGTAGCATTTACTGAAGCACTTTCACTACCTACTGTGAATACAGTTGTTCTATCGCCATTACTATTTCTACTACCTAGCATCTCTAGGTTGTATATATAGTCAGGATTTAAACCAGATATCCTAACCTGCTCAGGTACTGAATTTGTCCAGAAGTATGATAGCATTACTGCGTCAGGGTAAATTCCGGAATTAACTCCACCTGAAACTGAGCTTCCACTAAAATCTGATTCTAAACTAATTGATATTGGAGTTAACGTTCCATTTGAATCAAGTAAATCATTAATGGAACTCCCTATTGAACCATCCCCAAGCATATTATTCCATGGGGCATTAGCTTCTCCACCTGATGCTCCAAAGTTTACAAATACTTCATAATTTGGATCAAACTCATTAACTGTTACATTAATAACAGCGGTTGCAATGCCTAAATTTCCATCATTTGCTGTAACATTAACCGCATAGTTACCAGCATCAAGCAACCCAGGTGCGAAGTTCAAAGTTATCTCATTACCATCCACAGTCGATGCTAACATAACAGGCGCATTAGTAATATTCCAAGTAATGGCATCACCATCAAGATCAGATGCTGTTAGAACAACGGTTGCCTCATCACTCTCATTCATAATTACATCTTCAACACCTTCAATTTCAGGAGTATAGTTTGAATTGACAATCATATCAAATGACAGTTCAAACAAACCTCCAAAATTATCAGCAATTGCTACAACAAGATTATCATACGTACCCTCATCAGCAATCGAAGGTTGGACAATTATTTCTGCTGTTGCATCACCATAATCTACTAATTCAGCGAATGATGGCAAGTTAGCACTTGTAATAAACACTTCGTCACCGTCTGCATCTGATGCATTAATAAAAATACTACTTTCTCCATCAAACCTTATTGAAATATCTTCAATCGTGCTTGCCGTTGGGTTAGTATTTGCAGTCATTACTTCAATTTCAATAGGAACAGATGCTCCTCCGTCATTAACTGCCACGAGCTGGTAGAAGTATGTCAAGTGAGGGAATAAGCCACTATCGCTGAATGAAGTCTCATTCTCTGGTACTTCCTGAATTAACTCAAAACTGCCTTCAGTTCCGTTTAGGCTTCTGTATAGTTCATAATTCAGCTCACCAAACACATCATCCCAAGAAAGATCTATGGTACTGGTTGTTGCTCCGGATAAACTAAAATTACTTGGTGAAATTGGAGCTTGTGGCAAGCCTGATGTGGTGGCTGATGCCGATGTTGGTATATCTAAGTCAAAATATGTACCGGTTATCGTAAATTCTCCATTATTATTACTTCCTCCCCATCTATCAGCATAAAATTCCAAATCTCCATCAAGATATCCGTAAGCAATACCATTAACTGCCCCTGACTGTCCTTTGAGATCAGTAATAGCATCATTTGTAAAATCAACTTCTGCCAATAACACATCTGAATCTAAAGGTGTAAAGTCATAGTAAGAATTATTATTATCATATTGCCATGTCGATCCATTAAGACGAACAGCTATCAAATTAGAGCTATTACTACTGTTAGGTAAAGCTGTCGCAAATCTTGTAAAAACATTTTCTTCACTATACATTATATATCCATCACCACTGGCATTGTCTATTGCTGCAATACCATAATTAATATCACCTAATTCTTTAGAATTCGATGCAAAGAACTCTGATTGACCATACTGTCCTAGTGCTACAATTTGATAGTGATAAGTAGTTCCTGATTGTAGGCTTTCGTCAAGATAGCTTGTAGAGCCAGATGGGAGCGTTGCAATCGCTCTATACTCAGGGTCTTCATCCGTTGCTCTAAAAATCTGGTATCCAGTTTCATCAGCAGCATTGTCGACCCATGTTACATTAACACTTTTGTAATCAATAGCAATAGCACTGACGCTTGATGGATTCACCGGAGCAGTTCCGGGTATCTCAAAATCTTCTCTTAATACAGCATCAGGAATAAAGCCCTTAGAAACTCCAGGGCCAGACCATCTTACTTCAAGTCTTTCACCTCCACCTCTTTCAAAAAAAGTTACAAAAATAGGATGTGTGCCTTCTGTCAAATTGATGGTCCCGCTTCTTTCACGACTTCCATGCAATCCATCATTATTAACAATAAGATTACTTTCATTAAATCCTCCTATATATAATTTACTTCCATCATCAGATGAAGTATAGAATGTATATCTCCCATCCGTGGGTATTTGAATAAAGCCTGAAAACTTATAAGCAAAATTGTCATTAACTTCTCTCGTACTGATATCAAAATTATTTGATGTACCTTGCTTCAATGGTGCGTGTGCACTAAAATCGGGCAATAAACTTAATCCGTCAATTTCATAATATTCATAATTAACACCAGAAACAACAGGAACTCCAGTAACATGATTACTTTCAGCAGAAGTATTACCTACAGCATCTCTGGCTCGTACATAAATGTCATAAACTTCATATTTCGTAAGGCCTGGAATCTCAAATGTTGTCGAAGTTGAAACAAACGTTTTCCTTGAATTTAGATATATATCATAAGCCACTACAGCAACATCATCCGTTGCCTCATTCCAAGAAATTGAAATCGAATTTCCAGTTGTAGCAGTTATGTTCAGATTCGATGGGCTCGTTGGTTTATTTGTGTCAATATTCGTTGTAACACTCAAAAGATTACTTTGGGCTGAAGCACCAGTGGCGCCAACGGATCTAATCTTATAGAAATAATTAGTATTTGTAGTAAGCCCCAAATCAGTATAAGTGGCTACATCCGCCTCAGTGCGGTGTACATACTCAAAAGGTCCCTCTTCAGACAAACTTCTATAAATCTCAAAGCCGAGCTCATTTAAAAATGGAATTGGGTTTTGATCCCAATTGAGTTTAAGTTGAGTTTTGTCAACATTAGAAGCTCTTAAATTAGAAGGAGCATCAGGTTTGGGGTTGCCATCTGCGCTTACTACAGTAAAAGGGTCACCAAAGCTACTTGAACAACCTCCGAATTCTTTGACCTGCGCGATATAATCACCAGGTGTAGCATCAGCAAATACCCTTGAATTAGAAACAACTGCTCCATTCTTTCTCCACTCATATTCAGCATACCCTTCAGGAAGTTCCAAAGTAGTATTTGCGCTCCCATCAAGTGCCGGCAAAACATAACTCATATTTTCTGCAACCGAGATGGGTGGCGTAACTGTTGCTAATTTTGTAGATATAACAACAGGTTCACTCCAATCTGTCCAATTACCTCCTCGACTAAACCTAGCTGTATAACTACCGAGCTCTGTCACTGTAAATTCATTTGAAGTTGCTCCATTAATTAAGACTCCATCTTTACGCCACTCATACGCGGTAAAACCTGCCGTTAAACCTAGCTTTATATTAACTGGATCTTCGGGGCAAATTTCAGTAAAACCATAAAAGACATGTATTCTATTCTTAGTATGATCTAAAAACCATTCAAAGAAATCAGAAAAGGCATAAGCTGTGTTCCAAGTGCCATGACCTAAATTATCATACAAGTAATACTCTATATCTCCACCATTCGTTTCATATTGGGCAACCAGAGATGCAGCCTCTTCAGGTGTTGGATTCCCATCCTTCCCACCTTGAATTAATCTTACTGGAACATGAATAGACCCTAAGTTAAATACTCCATTACTAGCGGCAGACATTGGGAATCCAGCAGCAAAAACATGTGGCAAATCTCTGATTAATTGCCATGTAATAAGGCCTCCTCGTGAGAACCCATTTGTATATACTCTGTCTCTATTAACTGGAAGTTCATTTATCAATTTATTAACCAAAGATTCAATGCTTGCAGAACTAACAAATCCAGTTTCAGTTTGCCAAAAAACAACAAACCCACGGAATCTGTCAGATACCACAGCATCTCTATGCTGTTTACCTCCATGCTTAAGCTGTTCATTGTTGTCTGCTCCTCTTTCACCTGCACCTGTATTAAAAATCATTAAAGGAAATTCTTCTCCTTCTGGAAATGTCCATGAATTTGTCGCACTATTATATTCGACACCGTTAGGTGGAATAATTCTAAACCATAACCCTTGATAAATAAATGGCAGGTAATCAGAAGTGTCCCAATTAGTACCAACATCAGAGTGTCCCCAAGGACTCAGTTGATTATAAGGAGGGTTTTCCTCAGGAAATGGAATTTCTTGAGCAG
>NZ_SMLV01000362.1 GCF_009711525.1 Fulvivirga lutimaris | reverse complement strand
GTGTGAAAAGCCGATGGGCATAAAGGCAAATCAGGTGGAAGAGATGCTTCAAGAAGCAGCCAAACAGCAAGTGTTTTTAATGGAGGCCATTTGGACACGTTTTATACCAGCAATAGAAAAAATGCTAGCACTACTTGAGCAGAATGCTATTGGAGAAGTGTTATTCGTTCATGCTGATTTTGGCTTCAAAGGAGATGGAAACCCTGAAGGTAGGCTCTTTAATAAGAATTTAGGTGGAGGCTCTTTATTGGATATTGGAATTTACCCTATTTACTTAAGCCTTTTAGTTTTAGGATTACCTACAGACATAAAAGCTATGGCTCGTATGACTGAGACAGAAGTGGATAGCTATTGCTCCATGCTTTTCAACTATAGTAATAATTCCAAAGCCATTCTAGAATCAACCTTAGAGGCCAATACACCAACAGAGGCCTGTATTTATGGTAGCGAAGGCACCATTAAACTTCATAGTAGGTTTCACCACGCTAATAAAATCACGCTGACTAAAAATGGAGTAGAGGAGGTTTTTGAAATTGGTTATGAAGGCAATGGATATTTTCATGAGATAGAAGAAGTGAACAATTGCATGCGCCAGGGTTTAACCCAAAGCTCAAAATTACCCTTTAAGCTAAGTCTTGATTTAATTAAAATAATTGACCGCGTTAAGAAAGAAATTGGACTAGAGTATTAAACCGATTCTGGAGGTTTAAACTACCATAACATCAGTGTAACCTAAAAAGGGCACTAATGTATATTCTACACCAACCGCACATCAAAAATCCTTTCTGATGTTCAAACATGCATCTTATACTTGCTATAAAAACAGAAGCAATGAAACTGATGAAGTACAACTACTTAGAATTATCAAAACAAGGAAGTATAGCTGCTCTCGTGTTGAGAGTTACTTTTGGCGGATTCTTACTCTATGGGCATGGCATTGGCAAAGTAGGTAGACTATTTGGTGATGAGCCCATTAAATTTCTGGATTTCATTGGGTTAGGAGCACCCCTATCTCTTGCACTGGCCACAGGCGCTGAGGTTATAGGGTCATTAATGATCATGGTAGGTTTGTTTACCCGATTTGCATCGGCACCTGTTATTTTCACACTTTGTGTAGCAGCATTTTTAGTACACGGTGGTGATGGCTTCAGCGGTCAGGAAAAGCTATTTCTTTATATCATGGGTTTTGTAGCCATACTTATCACAGGCCCAGGTAAATATTCTATTGACGGATACCTGTCAAAATCAAGGTAAACTAAGAAGTTCCCCAGTTCTTAATTTGTAGTGCAGAACTATTATATTCAGGTTTTTAATCTGTATAAATGGTCAGTATGCATCACAAAAGGAAATTCAACTTCCTGCTATCAACTATCCTTGTAATTGGATTCGTTAGCGCTTGCTCTGATGGTAGCAAGTCTAAGCAGCCAACAGAAGAAGCTCAGGTTGAGATAAAAAAAGATCCGTTTCCTTTAAAATATACAAGTGGTATCCGCTCCATATTGGAGGAAAACAAAGGTAATATTTGGTTTGGTAGTCATCAGGAGGGTGCTGCTCTATTTGATGGTGAAGGACTCACCTATTTTACTGTAGAAAATGGATTAAGTGACAACCAGATCAGGACAATCTATGAAGATGAAGCCGGTACTGTTTGGTTTGAAGGAGGCAAAGGATTAAGCAACTACAATGGCCAAAGGTTAACTACAATTATCCAAAGAGATTACAGTTCAAAAAATGAGTGGAAACTCAGTGAGAATAACCTATGGTTTAAAGGAGATGAAAGCACTGGCTTCAATACGAGAGAAGGTCAACCCGGTGTATATCGTTATGATGGTGACAAACTCATATATCAGGCATTTCCTATTGAGCTTAAAGCAGGAGAAGAAAGCTACTATTCAGTAACTACACCACTAGTGAAAGGTAAAGATAACATGATTTGGTTTGGCACCTATGGGGCTGCTATTGGCTACAATGGCACAGACTTTAAAATCATCAAGAATGAAAGCCTTGGTTTAACTGGAGATAAGGGTGCATTGCACATCCGAAGCTTACTTTATGATAGCAAGGGCAACCTGTGGATAGGCAATAACGGGTTTGGAGTATTAAAATATGATGGAAAAAATATCATAAATTTTACCGAACTCCACCACCATACAAAAGCAGAAACCGGTGGTAATTCTCTAGAAAAAATCTTCTCTATTGGAGAGGACAATGAAGGAAACATCTGGTTTGGTACCTATCAGTCAGGAGTTTGGCGCTTTGATGGTGAGTCGCTCACAAACTTTACTGAAGAGGATGGCCTCCCGAGCAATCAAATATGGACGATATATAATAGCAAGCATGGCGAGCTATGGTTTGGTGGGGCCGATCCCAGTGGCGTGTATGTATTTAATGGTAGTTCTTTTAAAAGGAAGTATTGAATTATGAAAAAGCATAAAATATTCACCATGGCATTTGCCAGTGTCTATCCTCATTATATCACTAAAGCGGAGAAAAAAGGCCGCACCAAGGCTGAAGTAGATGAAATTATCTGCTGGCTTACAGGCTATGATCAGCAAGCACTGCAAAAGCAAATAGACAAAAAAACTGATTTTGAAAATTTCTTTGAGCAGGCTCCACAGTTAAACCCAAATGTTGACAAAATCACTGGGGTTATTTGCGGCTATCACGTAGAGGAAATCGAAGATGAACTCATGCAAAAAATCAGGTATATGGATAAGCTTATAGATGAGTTGGCCAGAGGCAAGGCCATGGAGAAGATTTTGAGGAAATAGCTATCACCCAAACCATTAATTTCAATTACCAAGAAAGTAAACCAACTCAGCCTAATAACTCCAAAATTGATTGTAATCAAATAAAACGCTACATTGATCTTTGCATTATAACATGGACATAAAGTCCTGTTATACACATTGGGTTTAGTTCAATTAAAAAAATCATAAATGAAGAAGTATTTACAAATTTCAATTTTAATCGCATTAGCAAGCTGCACACCGGAAAGCAAAGAGGAAGTCAGTGCTGTTGAAGTTGACCCGGCAACCCTTGGCAAACATCTTGAGCGACTGGCATCAGATGACTTTATGGGTAGAAAACCATTTACCGAAGGCGAAGAGATCACTGTTAATTATTTGAAAGATGAGTTCGAAAAATTAGGAGTACTACCAGGTAATGGAGACAGCTATTTTCAGGATGTGCCCATGGTAGAAATTACTGGAACGCCTTCTGAAACAATGGTTATTGCCGGGCAGGATGAAAACATCACTTTAAACTATCTGAAAGATTTTGTGGCCACTACCAATAAACCCGAGGAAGAGGTTAGTTTAGAAAACTCCGAGCTTGTTTTTGCTGGTTACGGCATAGTAGCTCCAGAGTATGGTTGGAATGATTATGAAGGAATAGACTGGGCTGGAAAAACAGCAGTAGTTTTAATTAATGACCCTGGTTTTAAATCTGGTGATTCCACACTATTTAAAGGCAATGAAATGACCTATTATGGCCGTTGGACTTATAAATATGAAGAAGCCGCTAGACAAGGAGCTGCGGGCCTAATTATTATTCATGACACAGAACCTGCCTCTTATGGTTGGAATGTTATTGAATCCGGCTGGAGTGGCGCTCGCTTAACAATAGCCAGTGACTTGCCGCTGTTAGATGTAGAATCCTGGGTTAGCACTGAAAGTGCTGAAAAAATGTTTGAAGCATCTGCCATGAAAGGTCAGGATTATAAAACCATGTCAAGGGATAAAAGCTTTTCTCCTATTCCTTTGAATTTAAATGTTACAGTATCCATTCAAAACGAAATCAAAAAAGACGTTTCTAAAAACGTGGTGGCTATGATACCGGGTACCGAGCTGAAGGATGAGTATATCATCTATTCTGCTCATTGGGATCACTTTGGTATTGGTAAAGCCATTGATGGTGATTCCATCTACAATGGTGCGGTAGATAATGCTACGGGCACGGCTGGACTTTTAGCGATAGCCGAAGCTTTCATGAAAAATGGCCCAACAAAACGCTCAATTGTGTTTTTAGAAGTTACTGGTGAGGAACAGGGTTTATTAGGTTCAGCCTATTACGCTGAAAACCCAATTTTCCAACCTGAAAAAACGGTGGCTAATATCAACATTGATGCTTTAGATAGTCCGGGAAAAATGAAAGACCTTACCATTACAGGTTATGGTCAATCAGAAATGGATGAGTATGCTAAAGAAGCTGCTGACGAGCAAAACAGATACATCATTCCAGATCCGGAAGCTGAGAAAGGATACTTCTTCCGATCAGATCATTTCAATTTTGCTAAAATTGGAATCCCAGCGTTGTATGCCAGTGGTACTTATGAAGGTTTTGATCAAAGTATTGAGGAGATAAAAGCCTATAACGATTACTATCGTATTAATAAATACCATCAGCCTTCTGACGAGTATGATCCGGAAACTACAGAACTAAGCGGCATCCAGTTAGACTTACAACTATTTTACAATGTTGGATTGAAACTGTCTAATGAAAACTACTTCCCGAAGTGGTATGATGGAAGTGAATTTAAAGCGGCAAGAAAATAATAATTGACAATAGAGGGGCAACTCCACCAGGGGTTGCTCTCTTTTTTAAAGTATTGATCATGAAATACTGGAAACTTCTTTTCTTAATGCTAATGATCTCGATTAAAGTAGCCGCACAGGATAAAACTGTTGCTTACTTTAACTCATTTGATAACACCAAAATTGCCTTCACAGATGAGGGGGTCGGGGAGGCTGTTATCCTCATTCATGGGTTTATCTCTAATGGCAGCTCATGGGAAAATACTGTTTTAAAAAAGGAGCTTTTAGAAAATGGCTATCGGGTTATCATTCCGGATTTAAGAGGTAATGGTCTTTCGGACAGGCCGCATGATGCTGAAGCCTATAAAAACGATGCTGAGATTAAAGACCTGATGGCGCTGGCTGATCATCTCAAATTAAAAAATTATGTAGTCATTGGCTATTCAAGAGGCTCAATTATTTTAGCAAAGTTACTCACGGTAGAAACTCGTATTTCTAAAGCGGTCATTGGCGGAATGGGCTTTGATTTTACCAATCCCAATTGGGACAGACGCATTGCTTTTGCTGATGCCTTTAGTGGCAGAGCTCCTCTTAATGATTTAACAGAAGGTGCTGTTAACTATGCCAAGTCCATCAATGCGGATATTAAAGCTTTAGGGCTTTTACAAGATTATCAACCAGTCACTAGTCCTGAAGAGCTGAGTAAAGTTTCGAATAAAATACTGATCATCTGTGGTGATAAAGACAGAGATAATGGTGACCCCGAAGAACTACAAACACATCTGCCCAATAGTCACTTGGTGATCGTTAAAGGAGATCATAACAACACCTACAAGCAATCTAATTTTGCTGAAGCGGTTTTGGGATTTTTAGTTGATCATTAGGGCGCTATTGCAACTTCCCAACACATTGATACTTTGCGGTTTACCAGATTGCACAGAAATGGTGTTTGCTTATTCTCAGTTTTTATTATAAACTTAATTAATCTTAGTGCCAAAAAACCATCAGTCACAATGTCTCATTTAGTAAAATATGTCCACTGCTTTATCTGTCTGACGCTTGCCAGTTTGTTTATTTTCGCTTGCTCAAGTAAAGAGGAGCGCGAGTGGAGTTCTATTGAAAAAGACCTTCAAACCATGCTTATTAATGCCTCAGATGGAGAGACTATCGACTTGCCAGCAGGCAATTATATGTTTAAAAAGAGCTTGCTGATAGATGGAAAAAAGAATGTAACCATCAAAGGTGCTGGTTTGGATAACACCGTGCTTTCTTTTGCCATGCAGAAGGAAGGCGCTGAGGGCATCAAGGCCAGCAACTGCATCAACCTTACTTTCGAAGATTTTACCATTGAAGATGCCAAAGGGGATAACATTAAGGTGACCGACACTCGAGGCATTACTTTCAGGGGTGTAAAGTCGCAATGGACTGGTGAACCAGATGAAACCAATGGCGCATATGCCTTTTACCCGGTGCTATCAAAAAATGTGGTGGTGGAAAACTGCTTTGCAATTGGTGCATCTGATGCGGGCATTTATGTAGGCCAAAGCGATAGTGTGATCATTCGAAATAATATTGTGATCAAGAATGTAGCAGGTATTGAAAGTGAAAACTCGCGCTGGGTAGAAATTTATGAAAATGAAGCACATGATAATACTGGCGGTATTTTGGTTTTCGATTTACCGGGCCTTACACAAAGCGGACATACCACAAGAGTTTATAAAAACAGAGTCTATGAAAACAACTATCGCAATTTTGCTCCTGAAGGCAATATTGTAGCCATTGTTCCTCCTGGAACAGGAATACTTTTACTGGCTACACAGAATATTGAAATCTTCAATAATGAATTGATTGATAATAAAACCCTGGGAGTCGGTATTGCAAGTTATAAGTTGGTTGAGTTGATGGGCGCAGAAGGTGGAACCCAACTTGATAATTTGATTACCGAAAAAACAAATACCGGTGAGTATAACTCATTTGCCAATGATATCAACATTCATCATAACATCTTTGACAATAGTAAGTGGTTTCCTACCCTCAAAAATGATTTTGGACTGCTGTTTCTTACTGAGTTCCCTTTCAATACTCCTGATATAGTTTTTGATGGGATCCGTGACCCTGAGAAGCCAATTCAGTTATGCCTGAATAATAATGGCGATATCAAATTTGCTGAACTCGATGCTGAACATGATCTGGAAGGACTTACTGATGAATGGGCTGCCTATCAATGTGAGACTCAATCAATCACTCCGATTTTCTGATATGAGATTGTTCATAACCATAGGTATTGCAGTCCTGATCTTGGCTTGCAGTCAGCAGCACAAGCAAGCAGAAATAAAGGAAGTTTCTCTATCAGGAACATCAAAAGCCAGCAAATGGCCTGATAAATTGAGTGCGTGGGAGCTTTTTGACTTGCCAATGGCTAACTTAAAACCTGCCGAAGGTGTCTTTCCCTATGATATCAATTCAGCTCTTTTTAGCGATTATGCCTTCAAGGCAAGGTTTATAAAGTTGCCCAAGGATAGCGCAATGGGCTATCAACCCTCTTCTACATTAGATTTCCCAGTAGGTTCGGTGTTAATAAAAAACTTCTACTATCCGGAAGACTTCAATAAACCTGATGGAAAAATGAGGATTTTGGAAACACGACTACTAGTTCATGAAAATGAGGGTTGGCTGGCAGTGCCTTATGTATGGAATAAAGAACAAACTGAAGCTCACCTGGAAGTAGCCGGAGCTACAGTGGCAGCATCATGGAAAGATACAAAAGGTGTGACTATAGACCTGAATTACTCGGTGCCCAATCAGGTACAGTGCAAGAGTTGCCACGAGCGCAATGGAAAGTTCTCGCCCATTGGACCAAACGCCCGACAGCTAAACCGAGATGGTCAATTGGAGCAATGGAAGGAAGCAGGTTTATTAACGGGACTACCTGAAAATCACATTCCTAAACTTACTAACTACAATGATGAAACTGCCCTAATAAAAGATAGAGCAAGAGCCTGGCTGGAAATTAACTGTGCACACTGCCATAGTCCGGAAGGGCCTGCCAAAAATACGGGGCTCTACCTATTTGCCTCTCAAACTGATGACTACAAATTAGGCCTCAATAAACCTCCTGTAGCTGCCGGTAGAGGTTCAGGAGGTTTGAAGTATGGCATTGTTCCAGGAAATGCAGAAAACTCCATTCTATATCACCGAATTAAGTCACTGGACCCTGGTGTAATGATGCCTGAGCTTGGGCGTAAAATGGAACACAAAGAAGGTGTGGCACTTATCAAGGAATGGATTGACGGAATGGTTGTAAATTAGTGCTTGGCTAAAAGCTGAAATGAAGCAATACCCATTTCTATTTTCTTCAAATTAGAATATTTCATTATCTTTAATGCGTCATATTAACGCATTGAAATTATGGGAATGAAAAAGTCACTAATTCTTCTTTTCTCAGCAGCAATTGTCAGCTGCCAGACCACCACAAAAAATGAGGAGATTGCCAACCTACCAGAGCTGGTCACAAATAAATCAAAGGCTATTGTTGAGTCGGATGGGAAAAAATATAGGGACCTCAATCATAACAATCAGCTTGATAAATATGAGAATTCATCTCTCCCTATAGAAGAGCGAATAGATGACCTGCTCAGCCAAATGACCATTGAAGAAAAGGCCGGTTTAATGTTTCTTACCGGTACTGGGGTAAGTACCACAACCTTGCCGGATAGCAAAGAAGGTATTGAAGGTCCGGCCGCAAGGATGCCTTCTATTGCGGAGAATATGTCAGAAAAAGAGATAAGATCTTTAAATATTTGGGCCATCCCTGAAGACCCAAGTGTTTTAGCAAAGTGGTATAACAACGTGCAGATTTTGGCTGAAGCTAGTAGGCTGGGCATACCTGTTACCATAGCTTCAGACCCACGTCACCATTTCAGTAATAACATCTTCGCCATGAGTGCCAAAGGATTTTCTCAGTTTCCAGAGACCTTGGGTTTAGCAGCACTACGTGATGAAACTTTGATGCGAAAGTTTGCCGATATTGTAAGGCAGGAATATTTAGCCGTTGGCATAAGAGAAGCACTACACCCTCAAATTGATCTGGCTACAGAGCCCAGATGGGCGAGAATTAGCGGCACTTTTGGTGAAGATGCTGAGCTTTCAGCCATGCTGGTAAAAGCCTATATTGAGGGCCTTCAAGGTGCAACACTTGATGAAAATGGTATTGCTGCGATGACCAAACATTTCCCTGGTGGCGGACCACAGAAAGAAGGCCTTGATCCGCACTTCTCATTTCAAAAAGGTCAGATCTATCCAGGAAATAATTTTGATTATCATCTGATTCCATTCGAAGCTGCTTTTGAAGCCAATACCTCCGCCATCATGCCATATTATGGTGTGCCTGTTGATCAGACCGATGAGAACGTTGCAATGGCATACAACAAAGCCATCATCACGACACTACTTCGAGAAAAGTATAAATATGATGGAGTGGTTTGCACAGATTGGGGTTTAATTTCTGATGTACCCATGGGACCAGGCGTCATCTGGAAAGCCCGGGCTTGGGGAGTTGAGGAATTGAGCGAGCCTGAACGAGTATTAAGAGTGATAGAAGTGGGCTGCGATCAGTTTGGAGGAGAGAATAAACCTGAGTTAGTTGTTCAGTTGGTGAAGGAAGGCAAGCTTTCAGAGGATCGGGTGGATGTTTCTGTTAGAAGACTTCTTAAACAAAAATTCCAATTAGGATTGTTCGATAACCCATTCGTAGATGAAACAAAGGTAGGTGAGATCGTTGGTAAGCCAGGGTGGGTGCAGTTAGGTGAAAAAGGTCAACAAGAATCAATGACTTTGCTCAAAAATGATAATACTCTTCCATTAACCCAGAATACTTTAAAGGTCTATATTGAAAATATTGACAGTGCTACTGTGGCCGAATATGCCGAAGTAGTTGCCACACCAGAAGCTGCAGATTTTGCCATCATCAGGATCAACACCCCTTGGTATCCTGCAGACACAAAAAATCCTTTTGCTCTAGGTTTTCACCATGGTGACTTAGACTTTAAAGGTGAGGCGAAAGAGAAGATTATGAAGCTGCTCAAAACTGTGCCTACAGTTGTGGATATCTATCTGGACAGGCCTGCAGTTATTCCTGATATTGCTGGAGCTTCAAAAGCACTAATTGCCAATTATGGTGCCAGTGACAAAGCAGTTTGTGAAGTACTGTTCGGAAATTCAGCCCCTAAAGGTAAGCTCCCATTCGAGCTCCCATCTTCTATGAAGGCAGTTGAAGAGCAAAAGACAGATGTTCCTTATGATAGCAAAGATCCATTGTTTGCTTATGGATTTGGACTCGCATACAACTAGTCGAGCTGAAATAACATGATAAAAGCCCTGCGCTTCCTGAGGAAGTGCAGGGCTTTTTATTCATCAGGGTTTGATCTTATTTCGATTAAACCCACATGTAGACAAAGTAGCAATATAATCGATTGTTATTCTAACACTATTCCATTGAAAACTTTTCCCTTATCTTCGAAAAAAATCAACCCTATGATTAAACACATACTACTTTCCATTTTATTAACTGCCACACTTTCTGCTTTTGCACAATCTGATGCTGAACTGGTGAAGGCAACTATATCTCAAAGTACAATTAAAGGACATGTTTATTTTCTGGCATCAGACGAACTAAAAGGTCGGGCAACTGGATCTCCTGAAATTGGAATTGCAGCCAAATATTTATCGACAACATTTCAGCGATATGGTGTGCAACCTGTCCCAGGTGCTGTGGATGGATATTTTCAGCCAATGATATTGGAAACGGTTACCCCAGCAACCACTAAAAAAGTGAGTGCCGGTGAAAAGCTATTTGAAGACATAGTAGTACTTGGTGGTGGTAATATGACAGAGTCACTTGAAACTGTTTTTGTAGAATACGGAACTGAAAAAGACTATAAGAAAAAGGATGTTAAAGGTAAATTGGTCATTGCACTGGCAGGTTCAAAAGATGCATCTGACCTGAGTGGAGCATTCGCTACTTCTGAGTCAAAATCTCAGCTGGCTAAATATAAAGGAGCCGCTGGAATCATTGAACTTACAAGTTTCACAGAGGCGGAATGGACACGCCTCAACAGGTATTATGGAAGGTCTTCTACAAAAATAAAAAGCAATGACACCGATAATTTCCTCCACCTGATGGTGAAGAGTGATGAAGCAGGGCTAAGTGCTCTCAAATCCAACAAATCGGCTGATATTCAAATTGAAGGAAGTACTTCTACAGATATGCCTGCCAAAAATGTAGTTGGCATGGTTGAAGGTACTGACCCGCAATTGAAAAACGAATTTGTGATTTACTCCGCACACTATGATCATATTGGTATTGGCAAGCCAAATGCCGAAGGTGACTCTATTTATAATGGTGCCAGAGACAATGCAGTTGGGGTGGTTACAGTAATGAGTGCAGCTGAGAACATTGCCAGAAACCCTACCAAAAGATCCGCCTTGTTTATCCTTTTCACAGGAGAGGAAAAAGGTTTGTTGGGTAGCCGGTACTACGCTGAAAACCCGTTAATTCCGATGAACCAAATGGTATATTGCTTCAATAGTGATAATGGCGGTTATAATGATACTTCTATTGCTACTATTGTAGGGCTTGGTCGTACCACTGCAGCAGATCATATCATGAAAGCTTGTGAAACTTTTGACCTAAAAGCCATTGATGATCCGGCTGGTGAGCAAGGCCTATTTGACAGATCTGACAATGTTAATTTTGCAGCTCAAGGAGTACCTGCGCCTACTTTTAGTTTGGGCTTTACTGCTTTCGATGCTGAAATAACCAAGTACTACCACCAAACAGCCGATAATCCTGAAACACTGGATTACGACTACCTTTACAAGTTCTTTGGTGCCTATGTACTGGCCTGTAGATTAATAGCCAATGATCCAACGACACCATTCTGGACAGAGGGAGATAAATATTATGAGGCAGGGAAGGCTCTTTATGAGAAATAACATATAAACAGCTGGCTCTCTTTTAAAAAAAGGAGAGCCAGTAACTTTGAAGTTATCTCTCTAAGTAGTTTGGAATTACTGCTTAGAAAATCTCGTACATTTCATTAAGAGACATTTGAATGAATAGTACTTGAAAAGGTTACTCCGTAAAATAAACCCTTTTCACTCTCTGGCTTACATTGGTGAGTATCTCATAAGGTATGGTGCCTATACCATCAGCCAATTCAATAATTGAGATATTATTTCCAAAGATTTCCACCTGATCACCAACTTCAACATTTAAATCTGTAACATCAATCATGGTCATGTCCATACACACATTGCCAATGACACTAGCTCGTTGACCATTAACCCAAACAAAACCTTTACCCTGACTAAATGCTCTTGAAAAACCATCTGCGTAGCCAATGGCAATAGTAGCAACTACAATATCTTTGTCAGCAACACCTTTACGACCATAACCAACTGTTTCACCCTGCTTAACTGTTCTCAATTGTGAAATGATTGTGGTTAGCTCGCTTATAGGTTGCAATAATTTTTGGTCCTCCGTTTTGCCTGCCTCTACACCATACAACCCTATGCCTAACCTCACCATGTCAAAGTGAAATTGTGGATAACGCAAAATACCAGGTGAATTAACTAAGTGAAGAATCGGATTTTCCTTAACGGCTGATCTTAGTTTTCCACTAAGCCGGCTAAACTTTTCCGCCTGCTGTTCAGAAAATTGCTCATGTATAGCTTCATCTGCTCCGGCAAGGTGACTGAAAATACTTTTCACTGTCAGATTATCATTGGATTGCAAACGCTGAATCAGGCTATCTATCTCATCCTCGTCAAAACCCAAGCGCTTCATGCCCGTTTCAATTTTCAAATGAATCGCTCCTTCGCGACCATTTAGAAATTGTAGATATTTATCGAGTAGGTCAAGGTTATAAATCTCAGGCTCAAGGTTGTTTTTATAAATACTTTCAAAGCTATCAGGACTAGGGTTCATCACCATAATAGGTAAGTGAATACCATTTTCCCTGAGTCTTACTCCCTCATCAGCGTAGGCCACACCCAGATAATCTACTCTATGATACTGCATGAGATTAGCAATCTCAAAGCTTCCACTCCCATAAGAAAAGGCCTTTACCATGGCCATTATTTTGGTATTGCCTCCCAACTTAGATCGGTAAAAATTAAGATTGTTGGTCAGGGCATCCAGGTTAATTTTAAGTACCGTACCATGAATTTTTTCCTCCAGGGATTTTACAATCCTCTCCAGTCCAAAAACCCTTGCTCCTTTAATTAAAATCACAGAATCGTTTAAGTCCATCTGCTCAATGTTTTGCAAAAAGTCGTCTGTGGCGTTGTAGAAATGAGCAGGCTGTTTACATAATGATTGATAATCGCTAATGTCTGTTCCAATTCCAATAACAAGGTCAACATCTGCGGCTTGTAGTTTCTCAAACACCTGACGGTACAAAACTTCATCAGGCAAGCCAGACTGCAATATATCTGAGATTATTACCACCTTCCTGCTCTTCTGCTGCTGTGTCGTTAAAAACTCAACTGCCCGCTGCAGACCTCCAAGATCATTATTATAGGTGTCATCAATAATATAACTATTGCCTATTGCCTTCTTAAGCTCAAGCCGCATATTTACAGGCAGCAGTTTATTAATCCGCTCCTGAATATCCTCTTTGCCTATTTTGAGATAGAGCATTGTAGCTATGCAATGCATCATATTTTCTAATGAAGCAGGATCTGTAAATGGTAGCTTTAATGCAAAGTTTTCACTCTCATACGCCAGCTGAACTAGTGCACCTTTTGAAGCGTTATCAACACTTATAATTTTAAGTGTGCAACGGTCTTTATAACCCCAGCAAAAAGCTTTGCCTGAGAATTTGTTATAAATCAGGTCATCATCTCCATGGAAGATTACGGTCTCAACATTTTCAAAAAGCTGCGCCTTTTCAGATAGTTTTTGTTCCCTAGACTCAAAGCCCTGATCATGTGCAGCGCCAAGATTGGTGAAAATCCCCAGTGAAGGTTGAATCACTTTTTCCAGGTTTTGCATCTCATCAGATTGAGATATACCTGCTTCAAAAATGGCTAAGTTATGAGCTTTACTAATACCCCATAAAGATAGTGGAACCCCTACCTGTGAGTTAAAGCTTTTTGGACTTCTGACAATATTGTAAAAAGGGGTAAGGCAGGTAAAAAGCCATTCTTTGGTAATGGTTTTACCATTACTTCCTGTTATAGCAATGACAGGTAATTTAAAATGTGAGCGATGCTTTGAGGCAACTTTTTGAAGTGCTGAGATCGTGTTATCAACAAGAATAACGTTAGCTTCTGGACCTAATTGAACTTGTTTTTGAACAACAAAGTTTCTAACCCCTTTGGCATATTGATCGTGCAGAAAGTTGTGACTATCATGATACTCACCAGCTATAGCAAAGAAGAGTGCATCTCTGGATATAAAAGCCTTCCGGCTATCTATGATCAGCGATTTAATCTCATCATTAGAATGATTTGCAAGCACCTTACCATGGGTAAATTCTGCAATGTCTTTAAACCTCATAATGACAATATCATTTCGTATTGATCAATCTGATTATCGAACCCCAATTTTGTAAAGAAGGACTTTGTGCCTTCGGCCTCATCATTCACATTAATTATTGTCAATTTTTTCTGTAGACTGGCTTCAAAAATATAGTTGATAATGGCACTACCAATGCCTTTTCTTCTGACATCTGATTTTATTCCTATTTGACTAATTCTCCCAAATGAAGGCTGAAAGATTGCAAACCCAACACATTCATCATCAATACGGGCTTCTATAATTGTTTCATTAGCAAGGTTGTCTGAAATCATTCTGGAGGAATCAAGAAAGCTTGGCTGATAGTCACAGAACTTATCATAAACATCCCAATTAGGATATCTAACAGCAAAAATATCTGCGCTTGTTCTGTTCGCTCCAACCTTTAAGTTATCCACATCTGTCAAAATGTAGCATTTAAAAAACCTTGTCTTTTCAAATCCAATGTTTTGATAGGCTTTAATGGCTCTGTCATTTGAGGTAAGCACTTCAAGCACACATTGCTTTATTTTTCTTTCATTAAACAGTGGCGCCAGGTATTCATACATCTGAGTAGTTAGCTGTTGACCTCTATATCTTGGTCTTACCCCTGTACCTCCGTTATAGGCAGTAAGCTTTCCATCATAATAATTAACAGCAGAAAAAATAAAGCCTATCAATGAACCATCATAATTAAAAGCTCCGGCAGAAAGGTTGAAGTCAATCTTAAGCTTTTGCACAAACTTTCTTACAAATTGTTCCTTGGTAAGCTTAAAAGGAATCGCATAATCTGAGAAAGCATCAAGAAATGTGATGTACATTTCTGTAAGGTCTACAGGCTTAAGATTTTTGATGTATATAGAGTCGGCCATATTTAGTGCAATTTAGCACCATTTGGCGTTTTTTTATCTGGTACTGCCAATATTACATCTCCATTCTCATCAGCAAACCCAGTCACCAAAACCTGAGAAATAACTGGTCCTATTTGCTTCTCTGGAAAGTTAACCACAGCCACAACCTGTTTTCCGATTAATTCGTCTTTGGAATAGTGTTTTGTTATCTGTGCACTAGACTTTTTTTCTCCTATTTTGGGGCCAAAATCTACCCACAATTTATAAGCAGGTTTTCTAGCTTCCGGAAAGTCCTCAGCACGGGTAATAGTTCCTACTTTAACGGCTACTTTTTCGAAATCTGCCCATGATATTTCATCCATAGATTCTCATTTTGATGTAATTAACAAAAATAAGGTACATGAGCCAACGGAGTAAATAACCTTTTAGATTTTAATGCGTATATTAGGACACTTCGAAACGTTGAGATGAATAGAACTACCGAAAAACCACTATTGACGGTCCTGTTAATATCAGGGGTTTTATTCCTAAATCCATTTGATACTAAAGCCCAGGAGGGCAGTCCAGATCATGGTTTGGGGGATTATAATCGAGCTGATGTTAATTACACGCAGGGTCAACAACCTACCGATGGTATAGGTGAACCTCATAACGAAGTAACAGTTCCCTCAAGTGAAGTCTCAATAGCAAAGCCAGACGGTGCTAGTGCTGTTGATTCAAAGAAAAAAGAAATTAAAACAGTTATTCCTAAAACCTCTTTGGTTCCAAAAAAGGAAGAAGTAAAAGAAAAAACAGCTACGTCAGATTCAGGAACTAACAATTCTGAGGCTGTTAATAATGGTGAAAACAATGAATCTGTTCTAGGGTTCAACGTTCTTTACTACATTATTCAAAAATTTAAGTTCAATGACGTCAACGTCATAGATCAATAGATTTCCCTACAAGTACTAATATCACCATTTGCATAAATCCTTAGAGATGTTGCATAAGTTTTTGCAACTTTGTTGCATTTACAATGAAACACCTATTTTCTACTCTTTTATTCCTAATTGTTAGCACATTAGTCATGGGGCAGCAAGACTGCCGCGTAAACTGTAGCTGTAGCATCAAAGGAAAAATTGTTGATGCCCAAACTGGAAAGGCCATTGAGTTCGCCAGTTTACAAATAAAGGGTACGTCTAAAGGTTCTACCACGGACAGTGATGGTTTATTTGAGTTTAATGACCTCTGTGAAACCGAAGTAGACTTATTGATTTCGCATATCGGCTATAAGCAGCTAACTCACCATCATGATGCCTTTCACAACGACCCTGTAGTTCAATTGGCTCCTGATAATCTTATACTTGAAAGTATTGTGGTTGAAGATAAAGCTGAAAAGGACCTCTCTAAAAGCAGTAGCATAAGTACTATAGAGGGTAGGGAATTTGAAGAAATAAAATCAGAGTCATTAGGCGATGCACTTTCCTCTATCAGTGGTGTTTCTACCCTTACTACAGGTAGTAATGTAGTAAAGCCCATCATACATGGTTTACATAGCAACAGAATATTAATTATCAACAATGGCATCAGGCATGAAAGCCAGGACTGGGGCCAGGAACATGCTCCAGAAATTGATGCTTCAATGGCTGAAGGTATAGAGCTCATTAAAGGAGCAGCTGCCGTAAAATACGGACCAAATGCCATTGGCGGAGTTATACTTATCAACCCGCCAAAAATGGAATTGAGCTCCCACTTTCATGGTGACATCAATTTACAGGCAGAATCCAATGGCCGTGCACTAGATGGCAGCTTCTTGTTCCAGAAAGGGTTTGAGAATTTTGCCTGGATGGTACAAGGCGCAGGGCGATATCAGGGAGATTTGAATACTCCCGACTATCAACTAACTAATACAGGACTTCGTGAGTCAAGCCTTGGTGTAGGTCTTCGGTTTCATAAAAGACAATGGGATTTTGAAACACATTTCAGCCACTTCGAACAGAAGTTAGGAATTTTGAGGGGTTCAATAACAGGAAATATTGAGGATCTGGCAGATGCTATTAATGATGAAATTCCAGATTTTACCGAAGACTTCTCTTATGAAATCAAAGCCCCCAATCAGGAAGTCAGTCATGACGTTTTAAAATTGAAGGCCAGCCATAATTTCACTAATAGCAGATTGGACCTGACATATGCTATTCAATATAATACACGGAAAGAATTTGATGTACGAAGAGGAAGTAATGCAGATGTGCCTTCAATTAACCTGGAACTTATGACACACACTGTTGATGCAGAATGGCTACATCCAACTGTCAATGATTGGGAGGGCACCCTTGGTATTCAATGGCTCTATCAAGACAATAATAATGTAGAAGGAACCAATACCATCCCATTTATACCTAACTATAATAATGGAAGAATAGGTGTCTACATAGCCGAAACAAGGTCACTCAGTACCAATACTACATTGGACATTGGCCTGCGATATGACTTCCAAAATGCTTCATTTCGAGGACGGGATAGTAGAAATGACATATTCATTGTTGATGAGAATTTTCAAAGTGTAAGCGGTATAATAGGGATCAAAAAAACCCTAAATAGCAACAGTGAAATGAGGATGAACCTGGCAACAGCCTGGCGACCACCCAATATTGCAGAACTTTTTAGCTATGGAAAGCATCAATATACTAACCAGTATGGCTTTTATAGGTATACCAATGAAAATGGAAATATTACTACAGATGTAGTTTTAGATTCTGATGATTTATCTGTGGGAAATGAATTAGGTTATAAGCTCATAGGCACCTATTCGTATGCAAATTCAAAAATCATTTTGGAGGTCTCCCCATATCTTAATGTTATAAAAAATTACATTTACTCAGCACCTAGTGGCATAATCAATACCGTAAGAGGCACTTTCCCATTGTTTGTATTTAAGCAAACAGACGCTCTGCTTAGTGGGTTAGACGCCACACTTAAAATTAAGCACAGTGAGCCGATTTCTTCAAAAATCACCGGCTCCTACCTATATGCCAGAGACATAAAAAATGATGATGTATTGTTTAACATGCCTGCAAATAAAATATCCTATCAGATTAATTTTACCAAGTCATTGGGGAATGTAGAATGGGATAATAAGCTAGAAGTAAGCTATAATTTTGAGCAGTATAATGCGCCCAGAGTAATTCCTGCGCAGACATTCGTAGATGATAGAAATTTCAACCCCTTTGCTACTGATGATTCCAATTTTGATTTTACAAAAGCACCAGAAGGATATACTTTGGTGAATGCCTCAAGTACACTATCCTTTAAGCAATGGGTAGTAAGTTTACGTGGTAAAAACCTGTTTAATACGACTTATAGACAATATACCAACCTCATCCGCTATTTTGCAGATGAACCTGGAATAAATTTCGAACTTGGAGTACAATTAAAATTGTAATCTCTTGCAACATTGTTGCATTTGCAATATTATTGCATCATTGATTAACCAACATGAAAAATATGAAATACCTAAATGTACTTTTGCTGGCTCTTTTAGTTGGCTTTGCTTCATGCGATGATGATGATGTGCCTGCCGCAGAAAACGAAGAAGAAGTAATTGACAATATCGTCCTCACATTTACTGATGACGACACAGGTGATGAGTTTGTATTTGAAGCTAACGATCCCTCTGGCTCAGGTTCATTTACTTACGATGACATCGAAATTAAAGCAAACGCTACCTACACACTATCAGTAGAATTTAATAATGCAGCGGAGGGTGAGTCTATCACTGAGGAAATTGAAGAAGAAGCTGATGAGCACATGATTTTCTTCGAGTTTACCAATAACATTTTTGCCAACCCTCAGGGCAACGGAAATATTGGTGCTGGTAGCCGTGATGATGCTTTAAATTATCTTGATCAAGACGGCAATGGCCAACCTACAGGATTATCCACAAGCTGGCAAACAGGAGACGCAGTAGCTGGAGTTTTCAGAATTGTGCTGAAACATCAACCGGATAATAAATCTGCAACAAGTACATCTACGGATGGTGAAACAGATGTGGATGTTGAGTTTCCTATTGCAATCATACGATAAGAAGAACAGAAATTTAATACAACAAAAAACCCAGCCTTTATGGACTGGGTTTTTTTATACTCTTCTTGCACTCTTATCTAGCTTACTTTCACAATAAACTTCTCGAGCTCTTTTAGCTTTATTCTTCCTTCATAGAAGGCCTTTCCAAAAATAACGGCAAAAACGCCCATGTCATTTAGCCTTTCAATATCAGCCACATCTCTTACCCCTCCACTGGCCAATACACAGATGTCCTGAAACTTATCTATCACTTGTTGGTAAAGATCAAAAGCAGGTCCCGCCATGACACCATCTTTAGAAATATCTGTTGTCTTAACATATTTCAGGCCTCTTGAATAGAAGTAATCTATATGATCAATAATATCCACATCAGTTTGTTTCTGCCAACCACGAACGGCAATTTTACCATCAAGCGCATCGGCACCCAAAGTGATCTTTTCTCTTCCATAAGACACAATCCACGAAGCAAACAATTCCTTTCTGCTTACAGCAATACTTGCTGCAGTAATATAGCTCGCACCATATTCATATGCTTTAGAAATGTCTCCATCGGTGTGGATACCCCCTGTGAAATCAACCTTCAGATTAGTATAGCCAGCAATGGCCTCCAGTATATGATAATTCTTAGGCTGCCCTCTTTTTGCTCCATCCAAATCCACAAGGTGCACTACCTCAATACCATGATCTTCAAAAGATTTGGCAAGGTCTATTGGGGTTTGGTCATACACTATCTCCTTGCTGAAGTCGCCTTGCTGAAGTCTTATGACTTTTCCATCATTTATGGCAATTGAAGGTATAATCTGAATCATTGATTTCCGTTGGTTTTAGAGATTACAATTCT